>JAFGIE010000204.1 GCA_016929775.1 Anaerolineae bacterium | reverse complement strand
TTAGCTATATCGCCGCTACCCTCGCCCTGACCAACGCCCAGTTCGGCGTCTATGCCGGCGCAGACCTCGTGCGCTTGGCCCAAGTAGGGATCTTTGCCACGGGCATCATCAACGTCCTGGTCGGCGTCGTCGTCCGCATCACGGGCAAAGATGCGCTCGACAGAGTGCTGCCGCCGATCATCACCGGCTCTGTCGCCCTCGTGATCGGCGTCAACCTGGCGGGCGAGGCGCTGAACATGGCATTTGGCGCGGGAGCGACCGAACCCGCAGTGGTCACCAAGAGCGTGATTGTGGCCCTGATCACGCTCCTGGGAACGATCGCCTTTTCGATCTACCTGCAGGGGAAAGGGTTCATCGGCTTGATCCCGATCCTGCTTGGCGCAGCGCTGGGTTACATCGCGGCGCTGATCGCCGATGCAGTGACCCCTGCCGCTGGGCCCATGGTTAGCTTTGGGGCGCTGATCGAGGCCAAGTGGGTCGCAGTGCCCGCGATCACGTTCCCGGCGTTCGGCCATCCGCGCGCGTGGGAGGCTGTGGCGGCGATCGCGATCATTGCCATCGCCACCATCCCAGAGAGCACGGCGCACCTCTACCAGATCAGTCTCTATGTCGACCGCCTGGCTGAGGACATGGGCAAAAAGCCCTACAAGCTCGACGAGATGATCGGCCTCAACCTGATCCTGGACGGGATCGGCGACGCGATCAACGGGATGTTCGGGGGTGTGGCGGGCACCAACTATGGCGAGAACAACTCGCTCATGGCGATCACGCGCAACTACTCGGGCCCAGCCCTGATCGCCGCGGGCGTGTTGGCGATGCTGCTCGGGTTCGTGGGCAAGCTTGCGGGCCTGGTGAGGACGGTGCCGGTAGCGGTTACCGGTGGACTGGCGATCTATTTGTTTGGCGTGATCGGCATCCAGGGCATCGCCATCATCCAGGAGAAAAAGGTCAACCTCTTTGACCCGCGCCAGTTGGCGATCGGCGCAGTGATCACGACCGTCGCCATCGGCGGGCAGATCATGGGCGGCGGCAACATCCCGATCGTGATCCCCGGCGTGTTCCCGAATGGCCTGCCCTCGATCGCGACCGGCGCCGTGTGCGGCATCCTGCTCAACCTGCTCTTTCTGCTCTTCCCCGGCGAACGGGGCAAGGCGTAAGATCTCGCGGTTCGACCGGTTCCTGGGATGCGGGGTGCGGACGCAGGGTCCGCATCCCGCATCGCGTCAGGGACGGCGTCGCCGCCGCGCCATACCGGTACCAGGAGGTCCCGATGCCCATCCTGCACACGATCCACCGGCGCTACGAACCTCCGGGGGAGGGCGATCCCTATCGCCTGCTCCCCTTCGAGGTCCCTGCGGGCGCGTCGCAGCTCACGGTGCGCTATCGCTATGCCCCGCTATCCGATCGAGAGGCCTCGGATGAGGAAGGGCGGGCGCCGGGCTGCGTGGTCGACCTGGGGCTGTTCGACCCGCGCGGGCACGCATTCCTCGACGCGCCGGGCTTTCGCGGATGGAGCGGAGGGGCCCGTTCGGAGGCGACGATCGGCGCGGCGACGGCGACGCCCGGCTATCTCCCTGGCGCGCTCCAGGCGGGCACGTGGCACGTCCTGCTCGGGCTGTACCGCGTGCCGCCGGGCGGGTGCGAGGTGTGGGTCGAGGTCGAGGTGGCGCCGGGCGCTCCGGGCGGCGCCGCGCCGCGCTATCGCCCGCCCGGCGTGCTACGTGAGGGCACACGCTGGTACCGGGGCGATCTGCACTGTCACAGCCATCACAGCGACGCCACGGGGGGCGTGCCCGACCTGGTTGCCGCGGCGCGCGCACAGGGCCTCGACTATCTCGCAGTCACTGACCACAACACGCCCAGCCACCTGCCCGACCTGGCGGCGCACGCGCCTCCTGACCTGCTCCTGATCCCCGGGATCGAGATCACGACCTACCGTGGACACGCCAACGTGTGGGGGGTGCGTGGCTGGCACGAATTCCGTACCGTGTGCGATGCGGGCATGGCCCAGATCCGCGAGCGCGTGCGGGCGCAGGGCCTGCTCTTCTCGATCAACCATCCCAAGCTCGGCGGTCCTCCCTGGCAATACGGCAGCGCCTTTGCCCCGGATGCGGTCGAGGTGTGGCAGACGCCCTGGTTCCTCTTGCACAACCACCAGTCGCTCGCCTTTTGGGAGGGACTGCTGCGCGAGGGCGCTCGGCCTACGCTGGTCGGGGGCAGCGACAAGCATCAGAAACCGTACGACGGCGCCCCCTCGGGCTACGAGGTCGGCATGCCGACGACGTGGGTCTATGCCCATGCCCTCTCGGAAGAGGCCATCCTGGACGGCGTTCGGCGCGGGCACGTCTATGTCTCGCAGAATGCCGAGGGACCGCGCCTCTCCTTCGAGGCCCAGGCAGGGGGCGAGGTGGCGATGATGGGCGATCCGATCCACGTCGAGCAGGGCGAGCGCATCGTCTACCGCTGCCGGGTCCAGGGCGCGCCGCAGGGCGCGCTGCTGCGCGCGGTCGGGCGCGATGGCGAGGTGTGGCGCGGGACGATCGCCGGCGAGGACTGGACGGCGACGTGGACCGGACACGCCGCCGGTCAAGCGGACTATTGCCGGGTGGAAGTGATCGAGCCGCCCGCTGCCCCGCCCGAGCAACGTCCAGAGGAGGTCAACGCCTACGTCCTGAGCAACCCGATCTACCTCTCCGTCGAGGGCTGAGGGCGGCGCGGGTCCCGGCTCCGGTCTGCCCTCGGGCGCTGTCTAGCCTGCGCCCTCGGGGGGCGGCGTCGGCTGCGCCCAGTCCGTGCTCAGCGCAGGTCGCCCTGCAGCCAGTCATAGGAGCGGCGCGGCGTGCCATCCGGGTCGAGGATGCTGAACCAGCCCATCGAGTCGCAGTGGGGACACTGCTCGTCCATCTCCTCTGGATAGCGGCTGTAGTCGAGGTTCCACAGGAACATGACCTCCATCCAGGGCCAATGCGTCTCGGCATAGTCGAACGCGCGCACGATGTAGCGCGCCTGCTCTCCTCTGCTGACCGCGTGCCACGCCCACGCGTGCCAGTCGGAACGGGCGAGGCAGCAGGCAGGGGGGCGGATCACCCACCCGAACTCGGTCGCCCAGGCTGGCTTGTCGGCGTCGCCATAGGCGACCATGATCTCCCGCGCCAGCTCGGCGCGCCGGAAGCAGGTCCCTTCGAGCTGCCAGCAACCGCGGTCGATCGTCGGTCCGGCGTACGGGTCAGGGGTCGGGCAGACCGTGCCGTCGACCGGGATCTCGGGCGGGTAGGAGAACCCGTAGGGGTGCAGCCCCAAGACGTCAAAGTAGGGCGCGGCGCCTGCCTCGTACATGGCGCGCAGATAGTCAAGGTCGTGGAGGTAGGCTGGCTCTGAACCGCGCTGCACCGGCGCCAGACCGGCGCTGACCACCAACGCGTCTGGGTCAGCCGACTTGATCTCGTGGTAGGCGATCTCGAGCAGCCGGGCATACGCGGCAGGGTCGGGGTCTCCGCCCCACTCTTCGCGCAGGTTGGGCTCGTTGCCGATCTCGTACGCGTCGATCCGGTCGGCATACAGCGCGGCATCGAGGTGGCGATAGTGCCCCCACTCGGCCCAGTCCTCGCCGGGAAGGGGCAGTCCGACGCGATAGAGCACCTTGAAGGGCAGGCGCTCGGGCGGCGGGTGGTCATAGATCTTGATCCACGCAAAGTCCAGGGCGATCGCCTTGTCCAGCGAGTCGTCGTCATAGTTGACGCCCTTGACGTTGATCCCGCGCCCTGCCCGCGCCGCCTGGAGAGGCGCCGCTTCCGTCGCGGTCTGCGGGGGCGGGGAAGTGTAGGTCGCCGGCAGCGGGGCTGCGGCGCCCTGCGTCAAGGCGCGGGAGGACGCACCCGTGCCCGCGGGCCCGCACGCCAGGACGCACAGCGCCGCCAGTAGGCCACACACACCCAGGAAGGCGAGCCGTCCCCGCCGGCGGCTTGGTCCGGCATCGTGTCGTTGGCAAGTCACCGGTCGCCCTCGCCATCTGTAGGGGGCTCCGGGTCGTCCTCGACGACGACAACGTAGATTTCCTCGCCGACGGCAACCTCGTCGCCAGGGTGCAGCTGTCGCTTGCGGCGCGTCTCGACCTCGCCGTTGACCGTGACCCGCCCCTCCTGGATCAGGCGCTTTGCCTCCCCCCCGGTCGCGACCAGTCCAGCCAGCTTGAGAAACTGACCGAGCCGGATCGTCTCTTCGCTCAATGTAGTCATCCTTTCCACGGGCTTTAGCCCACACGTGCCATTATACTCGCCCGGGCGCAGTTGGCAAACCCCTGGTTTGGGGGTACAATGGGCCCAGCGCTCTGATACGACCCCAAGGAGGCATGCCATGACACTCGAGCACATCCGCTGGATACCGTCGGGATCGTCCACTCAGGACGATGTGTTGGCTTTTGCCGCGCGCGAGCTGAGCCGCTATGCGCGCCGGCTGACCGGCACTGCGTTGACTGTGAACGCCGAGGCCTCGTTGACCGTTGCGCCGGGCACAGTGTGGCTTGGCTTGTGCACGCAGGTTCCGCTTCCGCCCGGGTGCGAGCTGAGCCCAGCTCCGTGGGACGATGGGTTTGCCTTCTGGGCCGATGGCGGCAGGCTGTTCATCGCCGGGCAGAATGCGCGGAGCGTGCTCTTTGGGGTGTACGCCTACCTGGAGAGTCAGGGCGTGCGCTACCTGCGCTCCGGAGATGGGGGCGAGGTGGTTCCCGATCTCGAGACGCTTGCCCTGCCCGTTGCGCCGGTGGTCGAGCAGGCCCGTTACCGGCACCGCGGGGTGTGCATCGAGGGCGCGCCCTCGATCGCCCACGCGCTGGGCATGGTCGACTGGTGCGCCAAGGTGCGCATGAACACGATCTTTCTCCAGTTCCTGTCCAGCCAGTACTTTTACAACCTGTGGTACGAGCGGCCCTACAACCCGCAGTTCGCCGACAAGGGGGTGAGCGAGGAAGAGGCCCTCGCGTACGACGACCAGCTCATCGCCTCCATGAAGCGCCGGGGACTGATCCTCCACCGCGTGGGCCACGGCTGGACGAGCGCCGCCTTTGAGATGCCGCGCTCGGGCTGGGTCAAGGCGGGCGAGGAGGTGCAGCCCCAGTACGTGCGCTGGTTGGCAGAGCTGGATGGCGTGCGCGCGCTCTATCACGACATCCCGATCAATACCGAGCTCTGCTACAGCCACAAGCCCGCCTTTGACGCCTTTGTCGAGACCATCGTCCAGTACTGCGACGCGCACCCCGAGCTGGACGTCGTGCACGTCTGGCTCTCCGATGCGACCAACAACAAGTGCGAGTGCGCCGAGTGCCGCAAGCTGACCATCTCGGACTGGTACGCCAAGGTGATCAATGCCCTCTCTGCGGCGCTGCACGAGCGCGTGCCGGCGATGCGGTTTGTCTTCCTGTGCTACATCGAGCTCCTGTGGCCTCCCGAGCAGGTCGCGATCGACGCGAGTGCGGGGAGCACAGGCGAGGACGGCAACGCGATCATGATGTTCGCGCCCATCTCGCGCTGCTATGGACACGCCTTGACCGACCCTGCGTGCGACGACGGGCGGGCTTGGCCTCGCCCTGCGCTCAACCAGTATGCGTCGTCGCGCTACAACGCCTTCTATGTCGATCGCGTCGCCGGGTGGCGCGAGGCGTTCGCCGGGGACAGCTTTGACTATGACTACCACCTCATGTGGGCGATCTGGCAGCATCTGACCGACACACACTTGGCGCGTATCTTTCACAGCGATCTGCAGGACCTGGGCGACCTGGGCCTGAACGGGATCGTGAGCTGCCAGTCCTTCCGTGCCTTCTATCCGTCGGGCCTGGCGATGGCTGCCCTCTCCCAGTCGCTGTGGAATCCCGACCTCACTTGGCCTGACTTGCGGGCGCGCTACCTGGAGGCAGCGTACGGCGAGCACGCCGCGTTCGCCGGCGCCTACCTGGAGACGATCGAATCCTTCCTCGAGACCGGCGACCCGCACTGGCGCACGCCGCCGCTCTCGGATGCGGACGAGGAGCGGCTCGACCAGGTCGCGGCTTTTGTCGACACCACGCTGCACGAGATCGCTATGCGGCGGACGGGAGGCCCTGACCGGACGCGCGACCGGTCGCTGGACCTGCTCGCCTATCACGCGCAGCTGCTGCAGTACGTGGTCGCCGCCTACCGTGCGCGCCGGGAAGGGGATCGCGAGGCGTCAGATGGAGCGTTCGACCGTGCGATCGCGTTCCTGCAGGACACCGAGCCCGCGTACAGCACCTACATCGACACCATGCTCGCGCTGCGCTACCTGGAGCGCGCCAAGGCGCAGGCGTAGGCGAAGAGGAGGGATCACGTGAGAGTCCTGGTCGGTGCCATCGGGCACGAATCCAATACGTTTACGCCGTTCCTGACCACGATCGACGACTTCTTCGTCCGTCGTGGGCCCGAGATCCTCGAGGGCTGGATGCGGCGCAGCTCGTTGGGCGGGATCGTCGACACGCTGCGCGCGCACGACGTCGAGCTGGTGCCGACGATCGCCGCCGGCGCCATGCCGGGCGGGGTAGTCGAGCGGAGCGCGTACGAAGCGTTCAAAGCCGCCGTCCTCGAGCAGGCCCACGACATCGACGGCGTCTGCCTCTACCTGCACGGCGCGATGCGCGCGGTGGGCCTGGACTGCGCCGAGACCGACCTGCTGCGCGATCTGCGCGCCCAGGTCGGTCCCGACGTGCCGATCTCGCTGGCGTTCGACATGCACGCCAACATCGTGGCGGAGATGGTAGAGAACGCCGACGCCATGGTCGCCTATCACACGGCGCCGCACATTGACGCCTACGAGACGGGCGAGACGGCTGCGTCGATGCTGCTCGAGATGCTGGAGCAGGGCGTGCGCACCCGGATCGGCTTTGCCAAGATCCCGTTCCTGCTCCCCGGCGAGATGGCGCAGACGTCGCTCGATCCCATGGCTTCGATGATGCGCCTGGTCGGCGAGATCGAAGCTCATCCCAAGGTGCTTTCGGCCTCGCTCGCCAACGGGCACTGCTGGGCCGACGTGCCCGACATTGGCGTGATCGCGATCGTCGTGACCCGCGACGACGCAGTCCTGGCACAAGCCGAGGCGGATCGACTGGCGTCCACCTTTTGGGCGCGCCGGGAAGCGTTCGGCTTTAGCGCCGAGGCGTATCCGGTCGCGGAAGCGGTGCGCGTCGCGCTGTCGGCGCCCGAGTCGACCGTGTTCCTCTCTGACTCGGGCGACAATCCCGGCGCGGGAGGGACGACCGACGTGCCCGTGCTCCTTGGCGAGCTGATCGCCCAAGGAGCCAAGAACGTCGTCATCGCCTCGATCTGGGACCTCGCGGCGGTCGAGGCGTGCATGGCTGCCGGGGTGGGGAGCGAGGTGACCTTGTCGGTCGGGGGCAAGCTCGACACGCGGCACGGCACGCCGCTCGAGGTGACGGGCACGGTGCGCCTGCTCACAGACGGGCAGCGCTACCAGGGGGGCATCCGCGCGCCGTGGGGACGGGGCGGCGCGGGGCCCGTCGCCGTGCTCAACGTCGACGGGATCGACGTAATCCTGTCCTCGACGCGGCTGAGCTTTGTGGATCCCGTCCAGTTCCGCGCCCTGGGCCTCGAACCGCTCGACTATCGCATCGTGGTCCCCAAGCGCGGCTATCTCACCGCGCCGCTCCAGGCGATCAGCGAACGCTCGATCTTGGCGCTCACGCCGGGCGCCACGAACTGCGATCTGACCCAAATGACGTTCACGCGCGTGCGGCGCCCCATGTACCCGCTCGACCCGGACGCGACGTGGTCGCCAGGTTGAGCCCTGGCGCGCCGGGGGCGGATGCGCCGATCGCCCCCGGCGCGCCGTACGACCGCACGTTTCTCGAGGACGAGCGCTGCATAGCCCGCCTGGTCGAGGCGGCGCTCAATGCCCCCGTCGCGCGTGTCGAAAGCGCCGGACGGGGGTTCTATGCCTACATCTACCTCGCGACCCTGGAAGGGGCGGCGCCAAGGGCGGCGATCGTCAAGTGCCACAAGTTCGCGGGGCGCGGCGTGCGCGAGGCAGAGCAGCTCGTCATCCTGCGGCGCTATGCGATCGCGCTGGTGCCCGAGGTGTATGCCACACACCTCCCCTCCCAGGACGCGCCGTTCGAGGCGCTGATCATGGAGTACATCCCCGGGATCAATGCCTCGCAGGTGCAGTTCCCGGATCCGCGCAGCCAAGAGCGGTTCGTCGATGCCGTCGTCGCCAATCTGCGCGCCTGGCACGCGGTACGCCATCCCGCGGGGTTCGGCGAGCTGGAGGGACCCTTTTACGGGACCTGGGTAGACGCCTACGGGGCGCGGATCGCGCGCTATCACCGGCGCGCCCACGAGGAACCGCACCGCGCCCTGATCTCGGCGCCCGTCATGCGCGCCATCGACCGTTCGTTCGAAGCAATGGGCGCGATCCTGCGCGGGTGCGCGACGCGCGCATCGCTGGTGCACAGCGATTACAATGCGTGGAACATGATCGTCGATCCCGAGACCTATGCCCTGCGCGGCGTGATCGACCCGCTTGACGCCGGCTGGGCCGATCCCGAGATCGATCTCTTTCACCTCCCGAACTGCCGCCCCGAGCTGGGGCTGCTGGCGCGTTACCTGGCGGGATCTGGCGTGGATGCGCGGTTCTGGCTGCGCTTCCGGTTCTACCGCTTCTGGGACGACGTCAAGCACTATCTGCGCATGGGGTGGTATGGCGAGGAACGTTTCTGCCGCTACGGGCAAGAGCTCGAGGCGGCGATGGACGAGTGCCTGGCATGAGCGCTGGGGCGGCAGGCGCCGGGACGAGCGTACGAGCGGGCAAGGAGCCGGGTTGGCGAGACATCCCCTGATCGCGACATTGAAGAACCTGCGCGGCAACGCGCGCGGGTGCATATATACTGAACCCCTATGGGGTATCCCCTATAACCTCTATGCACCCTACATCTCGGTCTACATGCTGGCGCTTGGCCTGACCGACAGCCGGATCGGCCTGTTGACGAGCATTGGCCTGGCGTTCGAGGTGCTGTGGACGATCCTCAGCGGGGCGATCACCGACAAGCTGGGCCGCAAGCGGACGACGCTGATCTTTGACGCGTTGTCGTGGAGCGTGCCCTGCTTGATCTGGGCCATCGCCCAGGACTTTCGCTACTTTCTGGCTGCCGCGATCGTCAACAGCGTGTGGCGCGTCACGCTCAACTCGTGGCAGTGCCTGCTCGTCGAGGACACCGATCCGCGCCTGCTGGTCGACGTCTATTCGTGGATCTATATCGCCGGGCTGCTGGCAGCCTTTGTCTCGCCTCTGACCGGGCTGTTGATCGCCCAGTTCTCGCTGGTGCCGACCATGCGCGCCCTCTACCTGTTGGCCTTTGTCATGATGACTGCCAAGTTCTTGATCATGAACGCGATGGTCACCGAGACGGCGCAGGGGATGGTGCGCATGCAGGAGACGGCGCACCAGCCGCTGTTTGCGGTCCTGCGCGAGTACCCTGCCGTGCTGCGCCAACTGCTGCGCGCCCCGGCGACGCTGGCGACGGCGGCGCTCATGGTCATCCTCTCGATCACGCGCATGATCCACGGCACGTTCTGGGCGATCCTGGCTACCGGAGCGCTCGCGATCCCGGCGGAGCACCTGGCGCTCTTTGCCACTGCCCGCTCGTTGATCATGCTGCTCTTCTTTTTTGGGGCCATGCCGCGCCTCCGGAGGGGCAACGCCCATCACTTGATGATCGTCGGTTTCCTGGGGCTGCTGGTCAGCCAGATCGTGCTGGTGAACGCGCCCGCAGGCAGCTATGCCGTCCTGCTGATCGTGACCGCGCTCGAGGCGTGCAGCGTTCCGTTGGCCTCCACGCTCCTGGACCAGATGATCGTCGTGACTGTCGATCCGCGCGAGCGTGCGCGGATTATGGCGCTGTTGTACGTGATCGTGATCGTCTGCACGGCGCCCTTTGGGTGGGTCGCTGGGCGCATGTCGGAGGTGAACCGCAGCCTGCCCTTCGTCCTGAACGTCGGTCTCTACGCGGTGGGGGCGCTGCTCACCTACTTTGCCAGGCGCCTGCCCCCGGTCGCACACGCCGCCCAGGAACGGTCCGAAGTCGCGGCTCCGGTCTGAGCGCGCCCTGTCGATCGCGCCGCAGCGGGAGCAGGTCAGCCACAGAAGCGCGAGGCGCCGTTGGCGGAAGAGGAGGATCACCTTGGCCTACGATCAGCGGTTGGCGCAGCGCGTGGCGCGCGCCCTGGACGAATGCCCTGAGCTGGGCCCGAGTCGCGCTGTGGTCGAGAAACGCATGTTTGGCGGCATAGGGTACATGGTCGAGGGAAGTATGGCCTGCGGCGTGATCGCGGACACGCTGATCGTCCGCGTCGGGCGGGCAGCCTACGAGGACGCCCTTGCGGCGCCGTACACGCGCCCGTTCGACATGACCGGGCGACCGATGACGGGCTGGGTCGTGGTAACGCCTGCTGGCGTGGCGCGTGACGAGGACCTGGCGGCGTGGGTGGCGCGCGGCGTGGCCTTTGTGTTGACCCTGCCGGCTAGGTAGCGGCGGTAGGCCCACAGGCGCCGGGCGCAGAGCGGCGCCTATGCTCGTAGTGACGGCGCGCCGCCGGGGCGGTTGCCGGCCATGCGTACGTGCGGCAGACGGAACCAACGGTTTGACGAGGTGACCTATGACGCCCATTCCACGCGTGCTAGAACGTGCACAGTACCCGATCCTGGCAGAGGCCCTGGGCGATGCGCCGGACAGGGTACAGTCCACGCACCTACTGCGACAAGGCGCGTGCAGGGTCGTCCTCGTCGGCGACGCGTCCCGGTTCAGCGGCGCGATCGTCCAGGCCCATGCTTGGCCCGAGGAACCGACGGGCTATGGCGCCGACCCGCAGGTGCTGTGGGCGCTCCTGCAGCACACGCCGGGGTGGGAATGCGTCAACGTGAGCTGCGACGTCGCAGCGCCGCTGGGCGAGATCATGGCGCGGGAGATGGGCGTCGATTACTGGATGCTCGACGACGTCTATCTCGTTCTCGAGGGCGCGGATCTGGCTTACCCTCACCCGGCGGTCCGCCGGTTGGGGGTTGAGGACCTCGACCTGCTTGAAGCGGCGCCCCACGAGCTGCGCTCCAGCCTGTGGTCGGGACCGGGCGAGTTGCTCAGCGAGGGCATCGTGGCATGTGCGATCGACGGCGGGCGGATCGTGTCGACTGCGCTGATGGTGGCGTGCAGCGCACGCTATGGCGAGGTCGGCGTCCATACCGCCGAGGCGTACCGCGGGCAGGGCATGGCGACGGCGGCAGCCTCGCTGGTCGTGCGGGGTATCCGCGAGATGGGGCGCGTGCCGGTGTGGAGCGCCGGCGCGACGAACGCCGCGTCGCTGCGCGTCGCGCACAAGCTGGGCTACGTCGAGGTCTCGCGGCGGCGCTACGTGATCCCGAAGCGCGAGCAGGGCTAGCCGCGGCGCAGCGGGGCGTGGTCCGACGCAAGCGGGCCCCGTGCGCGCTCTGGGTCAGTGCAGCGGACCCGCTGCTACTTGGGCTCGGATTGACACTGCGCGTTGTAGGCGTCGACGATCTCGCCGACGACCCTGATCCGGTCCAGGTCGCCGGTGGACGAGATCTCGTCCGAAATGCCGAGCACGAGGCGGGGCGCAAAGAGCGCGATCAGGCGGCGCGTGCACTCTTCCAAGACGGTGACCGGAAACGTGTCGTCAAAGTAGACCGCCGGGATGCCGTCGAGCAGGAACATCTCGTCCCCCAAGGCCTCGCGTACCTCTTCGAGGGTCACATCGCCCTGCGGCTGGGGCGTGATCGCCTCGATCCCGTCCAGCCCGGTCTCGCGCGCATAGGGGAGCAGGGGACGCGTGTCCCCATCCCAGTGCGAGCTGACGAACTTGTTAGCGGCGTGGAGCCGTTCGCAGCGCTGCTGGCAGGCGGGCAGGTGGTACCTGAGAAAGAGGTCGGGCGAGAGCGTACCGGCGTGGATGTTCTCGCCAAAGTTGATGATGTCGACCGGCGAGGCGTTGATCAGGTCGATCAGGCGATCGTGGCTCTCTTCGAGGGCCCGGAAAAAGGCCTCGACCGTGTCGGGCCAGTCATAGATCGCATAGATCCCGTTGCCCACCCCCATCTGGTTGATGTACAGGTTCTGGACGTTCATGCGCGGCATGTACATCGTCGGCGCGCCCAGGTCGCCGACCTCGGCTTCGAGTTCGTCGTAGCGCGCCTGGTCCCACGCCCAGGCAGCGTTCTCTTCGCGCCAGGTCGCGACCTTGAGCTCTGCTTCGCTCTCGACGGGCCACTTGATGGTCAGGTAGTGCCAGTTGCTCGTCATGCGCCGTGTGACCTGGACCTGTACGCCGACCGGGGTGTGGATCGTGGTCTCGGTGTCGGTCTCGTTCAGCTCGCGCCTGCTCACTTGGACGGACGGGTGCTCGACGCGCACGAAGCACGAGTTATAGACGTACAGCCGCGCCGAGCAGTCGAGCTCGCGGTAGATGTCGTTGAGGTCCAGCCCAGTGTAGGGCGGCGGGAATGCCTCCCCGGCAAACTGCTTGTCGGTGTACCAGCAGCCAATCCGCGGTTGCCAGATGATCTTGCCGTTGGATTGACCGAACACCACCTGGCGGTGTAGGGCGGCAAAGTCGTGCGTGATCGGGCTCATCGGCTGTCCTCCTGTGAGGGTGCGGGCGCACGCGCAACGGCAATGGACATCCTACAAGTATAGCATACTCGCGTGGAGGGGCAACCGGACGTTCTGAGATGCGGCTATACCTCAGCGTTGGCCCGGCTTGGGGGAACGACGCCCATTTCTGACCGATTCTCAGAATGCGCTCTTTGACCCCGCGCGCTGCAGGGCCTATAATGGCGCAGAGGGCGACGAGCTGGCGGGGGCGAGGAGGGGTGAGATGGCTGACCACAAAGAGGCACGCTACTACCTCGCGCGCAAGGACGAGCTGCTGGAGGGATTCGATCGCGCAGCTGCAGAGTGGGAACCCCTCCTGCGCGCGCAGTACGGGGCTGCCTTTGCTGGCGACGTGCTGCGCGCGGCGCGGGTCGAGTTCGAGGGGCTACTCCCTCAGCTGCCGTACATCGGCGGCGACGACAATCACCTGACCGGATCGCTGATCGGCTCGGCGCGCTGCTTGGCCCTCTATCGGGCCATGCACGCGCGCGGCAGATCGGCGGCAGAGACGGGCAAGGTCCTGTACGATGCCGTCCTGGCTCTGCCGCCTCCGCCGCCGATCCCGCCCGAGCAGCGCCTCAGCCACGAGGTCCTGTCGGAACGCCGGCGCGCACGTGCGGCACGCTCGCAGGAGCGGCGCTACCGCGACGATTTCGTCTATGCCTACGTCGAGGGCGACGGCGAGACGTTCGACTATGGCTACGACTTTACCCAGTGCGCCACCGCGATCCTGTACCGGGCGCAGGGCGCCGAGGCGTTCCTGCCCTACTACTGCTTTCTCGACTTTCCCAAGGCGGAGCGCGATGGGCTGGGGCTCTCGCGCGATCAAGTCCTGTCAGAGGGGCACGCGCGGTGCGCGTTCCGCTTTCGCGAGGGTGGGCGCGCCGCGCGGCGTTGGCCTCCCCGGTTCGCGAGCCAGGGGAGCCCTACATGACCTCGATCCAGGTCGTGCCGTTCGTGGACGATCATCTGCCAGGTGCCACAGCCCTGGCGTGCGCGCGCTACCGCGCCTTGTGCGCCCTCGTTCCTGCGCTGCCACCACGCTATGGTGACCCGGCGGTCGTCTTGCCGATGCTGCACGAGCTGGCGCGGGATGCGCCCGGGGTTGCCGCGATGCGTGATGGGCAGTTCGTCGGTTATGTGCTCTGGCTCCCCACGCTCGCGCGCGGCGGCTTGCGCACGGCGTACAGCCCCGAGTGGGCCAACGGCGCAGCCGCTGAGCAGAGCGCGCGGGTCTATGAGGAGATGTATGCCACGATCGCGGCGTGGTGGGTCGGAGAGGGCCGTCTGTTCCACCTCGTCGGACTCTTGGCCCACGACGATGCCGCAATCGCCGCTTGGCACAGGTTGGGTTTTGGGATGCTCGCCGCCGACGCGGCGCGAGACCTGACGCCCATGGTGGACGTAGGCGCGAATGTGGCGATCCGGCGTGCGAGCAGCGCGGATCAGGAGTCCTGTGCGGCCCTGGACCGTGCCCTGCAGCAGTACCTGGCCTCCGCGCCGACCTATCTCTTCATTGAGGATCCGGAGCTCGGCCCCGCGCGGGTGCTGGGTGGGCCTGCACACGCCGTGTGGTTGGCAGAGCGCGAGGGAGAGCCCGTGGCCTATCTGCGCATCGGCCCGGCAAGCGAAGACGCGTGCACGATCATCCGCGATCCGGGCACGGCGAGCATCACCGGGGCCTACACCTGCCCGGACGCGCGCCGTGAGGGCGTCGGCGCGGCGCTCCTCGACCGAGCGCTGGCGTGGGCACGCGAGGCGGGCTATGTGCGCTGCACGGTCGATTGGGAGCCGATGAACGTGCTCGGGGCGCGCTTCTGGCTGCGCGCCTTTCAGCCGGCGGTTTATACGCTCGCCCGCCAGATCGATGCACGGTTCGCGCCCCGCAGCGACTGAGTTGCAGTTCATGCGTACCAGCTGTGGGCGCGCAGCGATCGCGGGCGCCCCCACGCGGAGCGCAGGGGCGAGAAGGGGTGTGTGGGCGCGCAGCGTCCCGCGGGGAGGAGGGCAGCGCGTGGTCGTACGGCGCTCGGACTTCTGTGCCTTTGTGGATGCCATGGCGGGCCTGCGGCTGCTTCACGTCGGGCATCGCGACGCGGATTGCGATGCGCTGGGCAGTGCGTACGCCATGAGCCGCGTGCTGCCCGGCGACGTGGGCTTTGCACAGGGCCTCAAGACCTCGGCGCGGGACCTAGCGGCATGGTTGGGCCTCTCCCCGATCATCGACCCTGACCTCTCGGCCTACGACTATGCGATCTTGTATGACGTCAACAGCCCGGGCATGCTCGGCGCCCCTCTGCCTGACCGCTACGCGCTGTTCGATCACCACGTGCCCGGGGGGCACCGCTACGCGAGCCTGCGCAGCGAGCTTGCTTCTGGCGCCGAGTGGTGTTGGGTCGAGCCGCTCGAGTCGACCTGCTCGGTGCTCGTGGAGCAGTTCATGGCGCACGGGATCGCGCTCGACCGGCGGATGAGCGTCGCGCTAGCGGCGGGGATCGTGACCGACACAGGTTGGCTCGAGCTGGCAAATGCGGGCGCCCTCCGGCGCCTGGCGGCAGTGCTCGATCCTGCGGGCCTCTACCTGGAAGACGTCCTCGCTGCCATCGATGGTCCCGATCGCCGTGCTGCACGCCGTTCTGCCGTTGTGGCAGCGCTGCGCGGGGTCCGCGAGCGCCGGGTGGGCGCGTGGAGCATCCTGGTTGCCCAGACCGGCTCGCACGACCACGGTTTCGCCGTGACGGCGGCGCTGCAGCGCGTGGGCGGCGACGTGTGCGTGGTCGCCTTTCCCAAGGACGGGCGCGCCATGGTGATGGCTGAGTGCGGGATCCGACTGGTCGAGCGGACGGGCATGGACCTGGGCGCGGTGATGGCGGGCGTGGCGGGGGCGAGCGGCGCGGCAGAGACGTGGGGCTCGGCGCTGTTCGGGCGCGTGATCGGCGACGCGGGCGAGGAGCGGCTGCTCGCCGCGTGCGTCGCCGCGATCGAGCGCGCACTGCAAGGGGCGGCATAGAGGGGCGCGGCGCCCCCCCGTATACCGTAGATCCCGACGCGCGGGCGCCCTTGTCCCTTGCGCGCTGGTCGGGTACAATGCGCACAGTCACTCGATGCGCCGACGATGTCAACCCGAGGAGGGGCCATGAGCGAACTGGAACAGATTCTCGCCACACTCAAACCCGATCATCCACGCCTGATCGTCGATCCGGCGCTGCTCGCGCGCGTGCGGCGGACGATCGAGACCGACCCACACGCGCGCCGGTGGTACGCCCAGGTCGTGGCGGAGGCGGACGAAACGCTTGGCCTGCCTCCCTCCGAGTACGAGATCCCGGACGGGCGGCGGCTGCTCTCGGTCAGCCGCCGGGTCAAGGAGCGGGTGCGCACGCTCGGCTTTGTGCATCTCCTCGAGGGAGGGGGCGCGTACCGGGAGCGGGTGTGGGCCGAAGTCGCGGCGGCGGCGGCGTACCCCGACTGGAACCCGAGCCACTTTCTCGACACCGCCGAGATGACGCATGCCCTGGCGCTGGCTTACGACTGGCTGTACGACGAGTGGACGGACGCGCAGCGCGCGCTGCTGTGCGAGGCGATCATCTCCCATGGCTTGGAGCCGGCGATGGAGGTCTATCGCAGCGGCGGGTGGTGGGCGGCTGCCGAGAACAACTGGAACCAGGTGTGCAACGGCGGGATCGGGATCGGCGCCCTGGCGATCGCAGACCGCGCCCCGGCGCTTGCCGCGCAGGTCCTGCATCACGCGCTGCGCAGCTTGCCGCGCGCCATGGGCTACTATGCGCCCGATGGGGCAGGCACCGAGGGCGCTACGTACTGGGACTATGGCACGCGCTACAACATCCTCTTTCTCTCCGCGCTGGAGAGCGCGCTGGGCAGCGACTTTGGCCTTTCCCAGATCGACGGCTTTGCCCAGAGCGGCAGCTACCAAATCTACATGTCCGGCGCCGACCGCATGGCGCTTGACTTTGGCGACTGCGGGCTGCGGCGCATGTCGACCGCCCAGCACTTTTGGCTCGGGCAGCGGTACAGCCTGCCGGAGTACACGTGGTTCCGGTACAGCGAACTGGCTCACCCGGAGCGGAATGGGGGGGTGCTTGACCTGCTGTGGTTCGACGACAGCGCGCGCGACTATGACCCCACCCAACTGCCCCTCGATCGCCATTATCGCAAGGCGGAGTGCATGTCGATGCGCAGCGCGTGGGACGATCCCGACGCACTGGTGGTTGGCCAGCAAGGCGGGCAGAATCGCGATGGCGCGCATCGACACCTCGACCTGGGCAGCTACATCGTGGAGGCCCTGGGCGTGCGCTGGGCGGTCGACTCGGGCGTCGAGCGCGAGGCCTACCAGCGCCACCGCAACAAGCGCGAACGGTGGGAGTTCTACCGCCTGCGCGCCGAGGGGCACAACACGCTGGTCATCGATCCTGACGGCGGGCCCGATCAGGCGCTCGACGCCTTTGCGGCGATCCAGCCGCTGGCTGGGCCGGACCGGGTGGGCGGGAGCCTGGATCTCAGCGCGGCGTACGCGGGGCGTGCGCGCCGCGTGACGCGCACCCTGTCGCTGGTCGATCGGGCCTACGTCGCGATCGCCGATCACGTCGAGGCGGATGCCCCCGTCGAGGTGTGGTGGTTTATGCACACCGAGGCCCAGGTCTCGATCGCGGCGGATGGGCGCGCCGCCCTGCTGCGGCAGGAAGGCAAGGAGCTCGACCTGCTCGTGCGCGGGCACCCGGCGGCGCGGTTCGAGCTCATGCGGGCGGCGCCGCTGTCCAGCTCGCCCAACCCGCCTACGCAGGAGCTCAGCGAGGGCGCGCACAAGGTGGCAATCCACCTGCGCGGCGTGACTGACCTCGACCTGGTCGTCGAGATCAAGCCCCGCTGGTAGGCGCGGGTGTCTCCCCTTCCCAGCCTGGCGAGGGGCAGGGGGAGGGGTCCGTACAGCCCCGTCCTGTGGAATTCCGAGGGGATGGCGCTTGCGGCGGGCTGCAAAGTGCCGTACAATGCGCCTCGTACCGCGCACGGTGGCGGCTCCGATCGTGCCGCCCAACACATCTTGAGGTGGATGGAGGACACATGATCACTGTAGCACTGATGGGCGCTGCCCACGTTCACACCCCTGGCTTTGTGCGCTTTCTGAAGGCGCGCGACGACGTGACCGTCAAGTGGGTCTGGGACCACCAGCACGCTCGTGCCGACATGCGCGCCGAAGAGCTGGGCGCGCAGGCATCGCGCGATCCCGACGCGGTCCTCGCCGATCGCGAGGTCGATGGGGTGATCATCTGTTCCGAGACCAACCGGCACGAGCAGCTCGTGCTCTCTGCCGTCGGCGCAGGGAAGCACATGTTTGTCGAGAAGCCGCTCGGCATGGGCGGGCGCGACGCGTACCGCATGGCCGATGCGATCGACAATGCGGGCCTGATCTTTCAGACTGGCTATTTCATGCGCGGGTCGGGGGTGAACCGCTTCCTGCGCGAGCAGATCGCGGCGGGCAACCTGGGCAAGATCACGCGTGTGCGGATGAGCTACTGCCACGCTGGCTCGCTGCGCGGCTGGTTCGACACGGACTGGCGCTGGATGGCGGACCCCGTGATCGCCGGCTGCGGGGCCTACGGCGATCTGGGCACGCACTTGCTGGACATCATGCTGTGGTGGATGGGCCACCCAGTGAGCGTGACGGCGCACATTGACGTCGCGACTGGGCGCTATGGCGACTGCGACGAGTACGGCGAGGGGCTGCTCGAGTTCGCGGATGGCGCCGTGGGCGTGCTCGCCGCGGGATGGGTGGACCACGCCAACCCGGTGCCGGTGCTGGTCAGCGGCACACAGGGCCACGCCACGGTCGTCAACGGCGCTCTGTACTACAAGAGCGAGCACGTGCCGGGCGCCGACGGCGAGGCTCCGTGGACGGACCTGCCCGCAGATCTGCCGCACGCCTTCAACCTCTACCTCGACGCGCTGAAGGGCGTGGATGTGCCGCTCGTCGGCGCCAAGGAAGCCGCAGTGCGCAGCGCCGTCATGGAGGCCATGTACGAGGCCGATCGGACCAAGACCTGGGTCGCGCCGCTCTACTAGCGCCGCTGCCCTGAACCATGGGACAGGAAGGAGCAGGGATATGAAGCTGGGGTTCATCGCCGTCAATGACCTGCCCGGGATCGATGCCGACGCGCGGTTCGCCGCCGAGCACGGGTTCGCGGGCCTCGAGTTCAACTTTTGGCACCATCCCACCCATAGCGGTTTCGACAGCGAACTGGATGATGAGCGGGTGCGCAAGATGCGCCAGATCCTCGACGCGCACGGCGTCAAGGCGGCGTCGTTTGGGCTGTGGGGCTCGAACCACATCTCGCTCGATCCCGCCGAGCGCACGGCAAGCCTCGATCGCCTCGACCGGGCGATCCGCTACGCCGAGATGCTGGGCGCAGAGGTCCTGATCACGGGTGGGGGACAGATCGAGGGTGCATCGCTCGACGAGAACGTGGCAGCCTTTGTCGAGGTTTTTCCGCCCTACCTGGAAAAGGCGCAGGCGGCGGGGCTCATTGTCGCGCTCTATGCCGTGCACGGCAACTCGTTCTTTGACCGGATCGAGGCCTACGAGAAGGTGTGGGCGCACATGCCCGAGGTCGGGATCAAGCTCGATCCAGCCAACATTCTGCATCACGGGGACGCGTATCTGCCGATCCTGCGCGATCATGGCGATCACGTCTACCACGTGCACGTCAAGGAGCACCTCTACCTAGACGGCGAGCTGGCTTCACAGCCCGCAGCGGGCATGGGCGACATCGAGTGGGGCAAGGTCATGGCCTTTCTTTACGAACACGGCTACCAGGGCTACCTGATCATCGAGCCGCATGGCCCGTTGTGGGGCAGACCTCCCCTGCGCGAGGTGATGCTTCTGCTGACTCTGCGCACCATCAGCCAGTTCCTGATCTGAGCGGGACGGAGATCAGTCTGCCGACAGGAGATGCGCCGGGACGACAGGCTCGCCCGGGACCTCAAAGACCCGGATCCAGCGGTCATCGTATACCGCAGGGCCTGTGTGTTGTGCTAGGAAGGAGGACTCCTGGTCCAGGAACATCTCATCCAGACACTGCTTGTGCAGGATCACGTACCGGATTCCTTCATCGGCCAGACTCGATGGTCCGTCTGTACCTGTTCCCGGCAGGGCCAATGCCTCTACCCGGCGCATCTGGACCTCGGCATCAGGAGACCGGCGAGTGATGAGCCCTCCGACGATCCTGTGACCGTGTGTCGCCGCATAGTAGAGCTGGTACCGTTCGCAGCGGTACTCCCACAGGGGTAGGTCGAGGATGGCAAAGTCCTCTGGCATAGATGCCACTTGCTTGTAGAACGTGGGCATCTCGGCATCTGCAAGAGGCCAGGGCCAAGTGTAGATCTGGTCTCCCACCACGAGGAAGACCAGGCCGAGCGCGATCAGCATTCTTCCCATGTCGTGCCGAATGCGTGTCAGCAATATCGCTGCACCAATCGATATCAACACTGCACACGCCATACTCGTCAGGGTGACCATACGTCCTGGCGTGCGTCCCCAGTCGTAGAACGGCAGTGCATGCAGCAGGGCATAGGGCAGAGGTACCGGTCCACTGCGCTGTCCGAGTCGCCACTGCACGACCTCTCCGTCAACTTTTAGGACGGGGCCAAGCGCCAGTACTAGGCTGACCAAAGCCACCACTACCCAGAACCGCGTTGAGCTCTGTCGCCACCGAGTTGCTGCGCCGACCACAGCCATTGGGAACGCCACCCACCCCAGGTAGAAGATGTTCTCGTACCACCCGGGCAGGGCCAGACGCGCGCTCACAGCGCGAAGACCGGGCCACAACTGGTAGAAAGGATGTTCGGGTGGCGGGATCACAAAGCCCATTAGATCTGCTGAGTGGCGCACGACTCCAGGGGCATAGAAATGTGCCATCTCACCAGAAAACCGGCCGATCGCGACTGGCAAGAAGAACGGAACGGCGATCAGTGCGGCGACCCCGAAGGCTAGACCAATGGACGTCAGGCGCTTGCGGGTCCAGAGCGTGCGCTGATCCACGCCCCAGAATGCGAGAAACAGAATGGCAAACGGGGCGACAAACAGCGCCATGTGTTTCAGATCGACGAGCAGGGAGAGTCCCATCGCAATGCCAGCCCACACCCCGTTACGTCGACATGGAGTACGCCAAGTGCGATACAGGGACAGGGCCATCAGTGGAAAAAGCCACGTGAATGTCTGTGGAAGGTGTCCTCCTACGGCATGTGCCATCCGGTTCGCACTGAAAGCAAAGAGGGCACCTCCGACGGATGCGGAAGCCCGGTCTTGTGTGAACTCGTGGCAGAGCAATGCTGCCGTGGGCCAGCTGAGCGCCAGCGAGACGAAAAGCAGGGCGTTGTAGGTCTCCAGCGGGCTCAACCAACGCCCCAAGGGCAGTGCCAGCAGGCCCAGAAGGGGTGTAGCGATCAGTTGTGGGTTGTTGCCCTCGACGAAGGGATAGTTGACGTAGGACAGCCGCGCTGGGCTGATGTGCAGATCGAGGAGTGCCCGACGCGTCCACCGGATCTTCCACACGTACTCGAATCCATCGTCCGGGTAACCATAGATGCGTGTGTCGAAATAGCGGATCGCGGGCGCCGTCAACAAGGCAGTCAAAAGAAGCGCCATGCACAGATCAAACAGAAACGCCACGACTAGTTCGCTCTGGATACAAGCGGCGATCCTCGTCCAAGCCGATCTAGCATGGGACCAAGGAGTTGCCATTGGCGATGCTCGCTTTCTGGGTTTGAATGCTTAGCGCTCAGCATCTGTGAGATGCAGGGCGAAATGCATCGGTGCAGAGGATACTCACCCGCGTGCGCTGTTCATCGTGAACGTGGCACGCAGGAACACGAGGAGGAGAGCGGCTCCTCGCGCTGGGTCAAACATAGGTTGTGCATAGCCAGCAAGACAGCGCCGGTCCCTACGCCGCCCGGTCGAGCTCGAAGGGGTTGCGCTCGATCGCGTGCCCCTCGCCGTCATAGAGCACGGGCGGTTCCTGTCCCATGATCACCCCGCCCGTGATCTGGCAGCGCTTGATGTCCTCGCGGGACGGGATCTCGTACATGATGTCCAGCAGGCGTTCCTCGATGATCGAGCGCAGCCCGCGCGCGCCGATCCGGCGACGCAGCGCCTGCCGTGCGGCGGCGCGTAGGGCCTCCTCGGTGAACTCGAGCGCGACGCCCTCGATCTCGAACAGCTTTTGGTACTGGCGCGTGATCGCGTTCTTGGGCTCGACCAAGATGCGCATCATCATCGCTTCGTCGACCGGCTCGACGCTTACCACCACGGGCACGCGGCCCACGAACTCGGGGATCATGCCGAACTGGAGCAGGTCGTCGGGGATGATCTGCTTGAGCAGGCGCGACTTGTCGCCCAGTTCGCGCGCCACGCGGCGCAGTTCGCGTTCCTCGCGCAGCGACATGTCGATCCCGGTCGGCAGGAAGCGGGCGATGTCCTCGTCGTCGTGCTGGGTCGTTTCGTCGAGACGGGTAAAGCCGACCCGCGAGCCGGACGCAGTCCGCTCGGCGATCGTCTTTTCCAGCCCGTCGAACGTCCCTCCGCAGATAAAGAGGATGTTGGTCGTGTCGATCTGGATGAACTCTTGCTGCGGGTGCTTGCGCCCGCCCTGGGGCGGCACGTTCGCCACCGTGCCCTCCAGGATCTTGAGCAGGGCCTGTTGTACCCCTTCGCCCGACACATCGCGTGAGATCGAGGGATTGCCCCCCGTCTTGCGCGCGATCTTGTCGATCTCGTCGATGTAGACGATGCCCTTCTCGGCGCGCGGGATGTCATAGTCCGCAGCCTGGATCAGGCGCAGGAGGATGTTCTCGACGTCCTCGCCGACGTACCCCGCCTCGGTCAGCGCCGTGGCGTCCGAGATCGAGAAGGGAACGTCGAGGAATCGCGCCAACGTCTGTGCCAGGAGCGTCTTCCCGCAGCCCGTAGGCCCGATCAACAGGATGTTGCTCTTGGTCAGCTCGACGTCGTCGGCGTTCGGGAGCGTCACGATCCGCTTGTAGTGGTTATAGACCGCTACCGAAAGCACGCGCTTGGCGTGTTCCTGCCCGATCACGTACTGGTCCAGATAGTCCGTGATCTCGCGCGGGGTGGGGAGCTGTTCCAGGTCCAAGGGTGCATCGTCCTTGGCGACGGGCGCCTCCTCTGCCAGGATCTCGTTGCATAGCTCCACGCACTCGTTGCAGATGTAGACGCCTGCAGGTCCGGCGATCAGCTTCTTGGTCTCTTCGCTGCCGCGGTTGCAGAACGAGCAGCGTGGTTTGTCCTTGAGGTGGCTCATCGGCGTATCCTAGTCTTCTGACGCTTCCGGTTCCCCAGTCAGCACCTTGTCGATGATGCCCAGTTCGACAGCCTGTGTCGCGGTCATGTAAAAGTTGCGATCGGTGTACGTGCGGATGTCTTGATCGGACAGCCCGGTGTGCTGCTTGAGGATGGTGTTGAGCAGCTCCCGCATGCGCAGGATCTCCTTGGCTTCGATCTCGATGTCCGTGGCTTGGCCCTGCACGCCGCCCAATGGCTGGTGGAGGTGGATGGTCGCGTTCGGCAGCGCGTAGCGCCGCCCCGGCGTACCGCCCGTGAGCAGGATCGTCGCCATGCTCGCCGCCATTCCGACTGCCGTGGTCGTCACCGGCGCCGGGATCAGCTGCATGGTGTCATAGATCGCCATGCCGGACGTGATCTGCCCGCCCGGCGAGTTGATGTAGAACTGGATGTCCTTCTCGGGGTCCTCGTTCGCCAGGTACAGCAGCTGTGCGACGATCAGGTTGGCGACCTGGTCGTTGATCGGCGTGCCCAAGAAGATGATCCGTTCCTTGAGTAGAAGCGAGTAAATGTCATAGGCGCGCTCGCCGCGCCCGGAACTCTCGATCACCATCGGAATCAGGTTTTCCGGTCTCATATCTGTTCCTCTCGATACATGCTCTATCTGTATGTCACATCGGGCCCCGGACCTACTCGTCCTCGGTCCGAACGCCCGCCGGGGTCTCTTCCACCGGAGTCTGCTCCGCCGGGGTCTGCTCCGCCGGGGCCTCTTCCGCCGGAGTCTGCTCCGCCGGGGTCTCTTCCACCGGAGTCTGCTCCGCCGGGGTCTGCTCTGCCGGGGTCTCTTCCGCCGGGGTCTGCTCCGCCGGAGTCTCCTCCGCCGGGGTCTGCTCCGCCGGAGTCTCCTCCGCCGGGGTCTGCTCCGCCGGCTCAGACGGCTCGATCGGTGGTTCTTGGCCGCGTGCGATGCTCTTGAGCCGGGCGATCGCCTTCTCTGTCAGCAGGCGCTCCGTGATCGACATCGTGCCCGCCGGGGACTCGAGCATCTCGCGGAAGCGTTCGCCCTGATCGCCGAATTCCTCGAGCAGGCGCTCGATCTCGGTTGCTACTTCGACCGGCTCGAGCGCCAGTTTCCCCGTCTGGATTACCTCTGCCAAGATCAGCCCACGGCGCAGGCGCTGCTCGGCCTGGGGGCGCACCTCGGTCTGCCAGTCCTCTTCGGTCGTGTTGGTCAGCCGAAAGTACGACTCGAGGTCGATGTTCTGCTGCTCGAGCCGTTGCTCCAGCTGGCGCTTGATCGCCTCTAGTTCGCGGTCGACCATCACCAGTGGGTACTCGACGCTCGCCGTCTCGCCCAGCTTTTCCCAGATCTGCTCCTCGTACTCGGCCTCTGCCTGCTCCAAGACTTTCTCTTCGAGGGAGCTGCGGACGCTGCTCTTGAGCTGTTCCAGGTTCTCATAGTCGCCAACCAGTGCGGCGAACTCGTCGTCCAGCTCGGGGAGGACTTCGACCCGGATCTCGTTCAGGGAGACCTCGAAATGCCCGGTCTTGCCGGCGATCTCGGCGTTATAGTGGTGGTCGGGGTAAGCGAGTTCGAACTCGCGCATTTCTCCCGGCATCATGCCGACCACGGCTGCCGCGAACCCGGGAACGGGATAGGGAGAATCGGCATCGAGGATGATCTCTCGGTCCGTGTTCTCGAGCACCAGCTCGCCCTCGACCGTGCCTTTGACGTTAAGCACCACCTGGTCCCCCAACGCCGCGGGCCGGTTGTCGGGGCGCCACTCAGACTGGCCTTTTTGGAGCTCGAGCAGCTCCGCGTTGACCTGATCTTCGGTCACCTCGGGCACGCCCCAGTGGACGCGGATCGCGCGATAGTCGCCAAGCGCCACCTCGGGCCCAACGGGCACGCTGAGATGCAGGGTCAGCGGCTCCCAGGTGACGTCCTGCAGCGACGCCTGATCGATCGGCTCCAGCCCGCTCTCGGCGAGGCCTTGCTCAAAGATCTCGTCGCCGAACTGGTCCACGACCTGTGCGCGGACCGTGTCGATCCCCAGGCGCTGCACGATCACGTCATAGGGCGCCTTGCCCGGGCGGAAGCCAGGAATGCGATACTCCCTGGACAGCGTGCGCGCGGAGCGACGTAGGTAGGCGTTCTCTTCCGCTGGCTCAACAGCGATGTCGAGTTGGAAGACACAGTTCTCCTGGCGTTCGGTAGTGACTTTCAAGGGCGATTCCTTTCTCGTCAAGTTATCGAAGGCATAGTATAGCACAGTTCAGACGAAAAGTCGAAAACGACCATGCCGACGGTCTTGACACCGGACGACTGTAGGTGTATAACCGCGAGCGGGAGGTAGATATGAAGATTGCCGTGGCATCCGATCACGCCGGTTTCCTGCTCAAGGAAGCGATCAAGGCGCATCTGACCGACCTGGGCTACACGGTACAGGACTTTGGCACCCGGTCCGAGGACTCGGTCGACTACCCGCTCTTCATCCGCCCTGCTGCCGAAGCGGTCGGGCGCGGCGAATATGACCTGGGCGTCGTGTTCGGCGGGTCCGGCAACGGTGAGGCGATCGTCGCCAACAAGGTCGCCGGCGTGCGCTGTGCCGTGATCTGGAACGACGCGTCGGCGCGCTATGCGCGCGCGCACAATGACGCCAACGTGGTCGCGATCGGCCAACGGCTGGTCACAGCTGACGTGGCCCGGTCGGCGGTCGACGCGTGGCTTGGTGCGACCTTTGAGGGCGGGCGCCACGCGCGCCGGGTGCGCCAGATCGCCGCCGTGGAAGAGGCCTGGTGCGACCAGTAGGCGCATCCGGTTAGGCGCGCGGCGGGCGTAGGCTGCGCCGCTGCCCGGGCGCCGCTGCTGGGCGGCGCCGGTCGCCCTTCCGCTGGGCGCTCCTAGAAGAGGTGGAGCCCGTATGTCCGAACGACGCACCGTCCCCCTGTCCAGATATGGCCCGTTTCCCCCGGAAGAGATGCAACAGCGCGCGGCAGCGTACTATGCCGAGCTTCGCTTGCGGCGCAGTGTGCGCGCGTTCTCCGATCAGCCTGTGCCCCGCGCCGTGATCGACGACTGCCTGCGCACGGCAGGGACGGCGCCCAGTGGGGCCAACATGCAGCCCTGGCACTTTGTGGTCGTGGCAGACCCTGCCGTCAAGCGCCGGATCCGGGAGGCGGCGGAGGAGACCGAGCGCGCGTTCTATGAGCGGCGCGCATCGGAGGAGTGGCTGGGCGCGCTTGCCCCCCTGGGCACCGACCCGCACAAGCCTTTCCTCGAGCAGGCGCCCTACCTGATCGCGATCTTGGCGCAGCGCTATGGCCTCGACGTGCAGGGCCATCGCGTGCAGCACTACTATGTCACTCGCTCGGTCGGCATCGCCACCGGTTTCCTGATCGCAGCCGTGCACCACGCGGGGCTTGCCGCCTTGCCCTACACCCCGAGTCCGATGGGCTTCCTGAGCGCGATCCTCGATCGCCCCGCGAACGAGCGCCCCTTTCTGCTGCTCGCCGTCGGCTACCCGGCGCCGGGTGTGACCGTGCCCGAGATCGACAAGAAGCCCCTGGACGAGATCGTGACCTATGTCTGACCCGCCGCGCACGGTCTCGGCGGTAATGGAGGAGAGAAGCGTGAGCACACCCCCCAACATCCTGATCTTTATGACCGACCACCAGCGCGCCGACACGGTGCGACCTGGACATCCGGTCGTCGCGCCGCACCTGGAACGGTTTGGCGCGCAGGGCGTGACCTTTAGCCGTGCGTTCTGTCCCTCGCCCCACTGCTGCCCGTCGCGCGCCACCTTTCATAGCGGGCTCTACCCCTCGCGACACGGGGTCTGGAACAATGTCTGCAACCGGCAGGCGCTGAGCTATGGCCTCAACGAGGGCGTCCGGCTGTGGAGCGAGGACCTGGCGCAAGCCGGGTACGACATGCACTTTTCCGGCAAGTGGCACGTCAGCGTCGAGAGCGGGCCCGCCGACCATGGCTGGACCGAGCACTATGTCAGCGGCGCCAAGGGCACACATCACGGCGTGCGCTGGGACCACTACCGCGAGCAAGCGCAGACGCCCGAGCCTACCCCGCGCGGCGAGGGTGAGATCTTGCGCCCCGGGTACGGTACCTACCGTCTCTACGGTACAGGCAGCGATGAAGGCAACCGGCACGACGAGACCGCCGTCGGCATTGCCCTCGAGCTGCTGCCTGTGCTCGTCAGGGGCGCGGACCCGTGGTGTCTGTACGTTGGCGCCATCGCGCCCCACGATCCCTACGTCGTCCCGCAGCGCTACCTGGATCTGTATGACCTCGACGACGTCCGGCTACCGGCGAGCTATGCCGACGAGATGGCGGACAAGCCGGCGATCTATCGCCGCATGCGCGACATGCGCTTCGGTCAGCTCTGCGAACGAGAGGTACGCGAGGGGATCCGCCATTTCTGGGCCTACTGCAGCTACCTCGATCACCTGTTCGGGCGCCTGCTCGAAGCGCTGGAGCAGAGCGGCGCGGCGGAGAACACGTTGGTCCTCTACTGCGCCGACCACGGCGACTACTGTGGCGAGCATGGCTTGTTTGCCAAGGGGATCCCGTGCTTCCGGGGCGCCTATCATGTGCCCGCCGTCTGCCGTTGGCCCGCCGGGATCGCGCAGCCGGGGCGCGAGGTGGATGCGTTTGTCTCGCTGGCTGACTTTGCGCCCACCTTCCTCGAGCTGGCGGGCGTGCCCGCGGACCGGCATTTTGCCGGCGCGAGCCTGGCGCCCTACTTGTGGGGCGAGACGCCCGCCCAGTGGCGGGACGAGATCCACACCCAGTGCAACGGCGTCGAGCTCTACTACACGCAGCGTTCGGTGATGACCGACGGTTGGAAGTACGTTTACAACGGGTTTGACCGGGACGAGCTGTACGACCTGCGCGCAGATCCCGACGAGATGCGCAACCTGGCGGACGATCCGGCGTACGAGGGGGTCGTGCGCGACATGTGCCGCCGCATGTGGCGCTTTGCCTACCGCGAGGACGATAGTGCGATCAACCCCTACATCACGGTCGGCTTGGCGCCGTACGGTCCCGCCGAGGCCTTCCGCGGGGCGGGCGCCCCCATGCCCTGAGCGAACCGTCGATCGCCACAGGAGGCGCCGGTGTCCCGTCCATTCATGCACGGGATCGAGCTGAGCGAGCTGCTGTACTGGGAGGGCGTGCGCCCGGTCCTCGACGCGCGCTTCCCGGGCCTCCCGCACGCGGCGGCGCGCCTGGACTATGGCTCCGACGTGCTCGGCTACGATACGCCTCAGTCGATGGATCACGACTGGGGGCCCAAGCTCACGCTCTACCTCGCCGACGCCGACCATGACCGGCTGGGAGACGCGATCGACGAGGCGCTGAGCAGCGCGCTGCCGCGCGAGGTCCGCGGCTATTCGACCAGTTTTGGCCATCACGACGACGGGACGACCGTGATGCAAGCCGAGGAGAGCGGGCCGATCTACCACCAGGTACAGATCCGGACGGTTCGCTCTTTCTTTGTCCGCTACCTGGGGTATGACCCATCCCGCGCGCCCGAACTCGCCGAGTGGCTTGCCTTTCCCCAGCAACGCCTGTGCACGATCGCCAGCGGGCGTGTCTTTCACGACGGGATCGGCGAGCTGGAACCGGTCCGCGAGCGCCTGCGTTACTATCCCCACGACGTGTGGCTCTACCTGCTCGAGGCGCAGTGGGCGCGCATCGCGCAGCTCGAACCGTTCATGGCGCGGTGTGGCGATGTGGGCGACGAACTCGGTTCGCGCCTGATCGCGGCGCGCCTGGTGCGCGAGGTGATGGCGCTCTGCTTCCTGATCGAGCGCCAGTACGCGCCCTATGCCAAGTGGTTCGGCACGGCTTTTGCGCGGTTGTCGTGTGCGGCGCGGATGCGCCCGGCGTTCGATGGCATGTGGCGTGCGGCGACGTGGCGTGAGCGCGAGACGCATCTCTCCACGGCGTACACGGCGGTTGCCGAGATGCACAATGCCCTGGGGATCACCCATCCGCTGCGGGTCGATGTCGTGCGCTTTCACGCGCGACCCTACATGGTGATCGACGCCGACCGCTTTGCGCGTGCGCTGCGTGCGGCGATCGTGGATCCCGCCGTGCGCGCGCTGCCTGCGCACGTCGGTTCGGTCGACCAGTTCGTCGACTCGACCGACGTGCTCGACCACCTGGGCCATATGCGGCGGCTGCGCGCGATCTATGGCTGAGGGTGCGGGGTCGGTCCAAGCTACGGGGGGACTGCCTAGATGTGCCTGGTCGCCAGGATCTCCATCGCCGGGCGGCGGTCTCCGTTGCACGAAATGCGGCGCGGCGCCATCAGGAGCGTGATCTCAAAGCCCAGAGTTCGGTAGAGGTGTTGGATCCGTTCGGTGGCTTGGTTGGAGGCGACGACCGGGCCTGAGTGGCGCGACAGCCACTCGGCCAACCGTACCTGGTCGTCCCAGTCAAAGCCGCACGCGCTGTACGACGTGAACTCGACGTCGTAGGGCGGGTCGGCGTAGACCAGGTCCGTTGCGTCCAATGCGAGGTCCTCAAAGTCTAGGCACGCGAACTGCCAGTCCGCAAGGACAGGAGCATAGGCGCTCAAGTCCGAGATGTAGTTGATGTGCTTGTACCGGCCAAACGGGACGTTAAAGAAGCCCTTCTTGTTAAAGCGGCACAGGCCATTGTACCCGGTGCGGTTGAGATAGTAGAACAGCTCTGCCGATTCCTGCGAGTCATGCCTTGCTTGGCGGATCAGCTCGTTGAACCGTGCGCGGTGCCGGTAATAGAGCGCCTTGTCATTGCGCATCTCGGCGCCGATCACGAGTCCGCTCCGCAGCCAGCGGTAAAAGTTGATCAGGTGCGCGTTGATGTCGTTGAGCAGCGCCTCTCCCGGCAGCAGTCCCAAGGCAACTGCCATGCCGCCCACGAACGGCTCGACGAGCCGCCTGTGACTGTGCGCTGACCAGAGATCGCACAGCACGGGCACGAGCCATCGCTTTCCCCCAGCCCACTTGAGCGGGGGAGTAAGCTCTGTCTGCGCGACACGGGCGCCGTCCAGCCTGGTCGGGTTAGCGATTCGGGCGTTGTTCATACAGCGGGATCCTGTCTGCAGTCCTGCCTGTTGAGCAGGTACCGTTGGGCGCACTGCCCACATTGTACACCTAGCCTCCGGAGCCGGCAATCTCTGTCCCTAGGACTGCGCTGCGCGGTGGGCGTGCCTACGTTGGAGCGTAGGCACGAGCGGGGTGGCGGAGCGCACTTGCCGTCGGCGCGGGATGTGGTATGATCCGCGGCACGCGCAAATCGGCACATGGGAGTGGCACGCTATGGAGACCCCGACCCGGAGGAAACGCAGCCTGGAACGCGCTGCGCAGATCGCCCTCGCGCTAGCGGCGGCGCTCGTGGTGTACTCGCTCGCCGTCGCTGCGGTCGCGCTCTTGGCGCACGACTGGGCGGCGATCCGCTTTCCCTACCCGCTGGACTATGGCGAAGGGCCGATCCTCGATCAGGCGGTCCGTCTCTCGCGCCTGGAGAGCATCTACCCGACCGACCTGGCGATCCCGCCCTACAACGTGTCGAACTATCCGCCCCTCTACCCGCTCCTCCAGGCGCCCCTGGTGCGCCTCTTTGGGCCGGCGCTCTGGTACGGGCGCGCGCTCTCGACGGTAAGTCTGCTTAGCGCCGCGCTGTGCTGTGGCCTGATCCTGCACGCAACCACCGGAGACGCGCTCGCAGCGCTCTCCGGCGGGATGCTGCTGATCGCCTTCCCCTACGTCGTGCACTGGTCGTCCTTTGTGCGGGTCGATTCGCTCGCCCTGGGGCTGAGCTGCGCCGGCTTGTACGTGCTCGTGCGCTGGGGAAAAGGGCGCGCGGGCCTGATCGGCGCGGCGGCGCTCCTGGTCGCGGCAGTCTATACGCGGCAGAGCTATGCCCTGGCTGCGCCCTTGGCGGGCTTTGCGTGGCTCCTGCGCCGTCGTCCGCGCCGCCGCGCACTGGCGCTCGCGGGCTGGGTTGCGCTCCTGGGTGGGGTGGTCCTGGTCGCGCTCCTCGCGCTGACCCGAGGCGGGTTCTACACGCACATCGTCACCGCGAACGTGAACCGTTTCGTGTGGCGCACCGTCCGGCACTATGCCGAAGAGATGGCCCGCCACGTGCCCTACCTGTTGGCGAGCAGTGGTTTGTACGTCCTACTCGGGGCGTGGCGTCGGCCCCGCGCGTGGTGGGTGGTTGCGCCCTATCTGGTCGGGGGAGCCCTGTCCGCCGCGACGGTGGGCAAGGTCGGGTCGAGTGTCAACTATATGTTCGAGCTGTCGGCGGCGCTCAGCCTCGCCGCGGGCGCGCTGATCGCCTGGGCGGGCCGGCGCCGGTGGCTGCGCGCGCTCCTGCTTCTCTGCTTGGCCCTCCAGGTGGGGGCGATGGTCCGTTGGACAGAGGATCGTTACCTGGGGCGCGTCATGGGCAAGGTGGCGCGCATGGACGAGGTCGCGCGCATGGCTGAGTGGGTCCGCCAGGCGGAGGGCCCGGTGCTGGCAGATGAGTACATGGGCCTGGTGCCCCTGGCGGGAAAGGGCCTCTACTATCAGCCCTTCGAGTTCAAGCAGCTGCACGAAGCGGGGGTGTGGTCGCAGTGGCCCATGGTAGGCCAGATCGGGGACCAGGGGTTCTCGCTGATCTTGCTCTACGACCCGCCGGGTTGGGACTCACAGGGCGAACGCTGGACGCCCGAGATGCGCGCCATGATCGTGATGCGCTACCAGGAGACCGAGCGCCTGGCGGACACGATCGTCTATCGCCCGCGGGCACGGTAACGGGCCGATCGCGCACCATGGTCCTGCTTTGACCGGCGTGCTGCGCTTTCTCGTTCCGGCGCCCTCTTCGCCTCCGGTCAGCAGGCCACTGCCTGGAGGCATTCGCGCGCATCGAGGACCTCTACCTCGAGCGCGCGCAGCGCGTCGATCAGGGCAGTTCGCGAGGCCCCCGTCACCTTGATCGTGAGCAGGCGGCTGCTCGGGTCACTGCCCTGGAAGGTGCCGAGCGCGATCACGTTGCCGCCCGTTGCCGCGATCGCGCTGGCGATCTCGGCTAACTCGCCGCGCTGCTCGGGCACGAGCAGCGTGAGGCGCACACCCTCTTCCCGCGCCGCGAACAGCTCGGTGAAGGTCCTGAACAGGTCGGTCTCGGTGATGATCCCGACCAGTTGCGTCCCCCGCATGACCGGCAGCGCGCCCACCTTGTGGTCGATCATGAGCAGCGCCGCTTCTTCGATCAACGTCTCCTCGCTCACGGTTGCCAGATCGGTAGACATGACCTTGTCGACGGTCAGCCTGGAGAGCAGATAGTGCAGTTCGTGCATGCTGAGCGAGGTGACGGGGGAGGGCGATGCGTAGAGCAGCTCCTTCTCGGTCACGATCCCGATCAGGGCACCGGTCTCCCGGTCGATCACGGGATAGCGCCGTACGCCATCCTGGCGCATTCGTTTCAGGGCGTCTGCCACGGACGTGTCCGGGTAGACGGTCGTCGGGTCGTGGGTCATTCGCTCGCGGACTAGCATCGTCGTCGTACCTTCCTGCCGGTGTGTGACGGGGGTGCCGGCGCCCCGACCGGAATTCATCGCATCACCTCTAGTGTACTCGATCTGGGTCTGGCGTCTATGACAAAAGTCTGAATCCCGGGCACGTTCGCGGCAGTGCGCTTGGCTGTTGATGCGCCATCGTATATAATGGCGGCGACGAGGAGGATCGCGATGCCCACGGTGTTGATCGTAGACGACGACGAACGCTTGCTGCGGATGCTGCAGCGCACGCTGGTCTATGAGGGCATGGACGTGGTCACGGCGACGGACGGGCACGCCGCTCTGGCGCAGGTCACCGCACGCCGGCCCGACGTGGTGATCCTCGACTGGATGATGCCCGGGCTGGACGGCATCCAGGTCGTGCGGCGCCTGCGCGAGCGCGAGGACGAGACTATGGTCCTCATGCTCACCGCGCGCGACGCGATCGAGAACCGCGTGGAGGGGCTGGAGAGCGGAGCCGACGACTACCTGGTCAAACCCTTTGCCCCCGCCGAATTGGTGGCGCGCGTGCACGCCCTGCTGCGCCGCACCGAAGCCGGGAAGGCGCGGCGCGTCCTCTCGTATGGTGGGCTCACGCTCGATCCCGACGCGCACCTCGCGAGTCGCGATGGGGTGGACCTCGCCCTGACCCCGACCGAGTTCGACCTGCTGCACCTCTTGATGCGGCATCCGGGGCAGGTACTGGAGCGCGAGCAGATCCTGACCCAGGTGTGGGGGTACGATTTCGGGGGCGATGACAACGTGCTCGAGGTCTATGTTGGCTACCTGCGGCGCAAGCTCGAGGCGGGGGGCGGGCCCCGTCTGATCCACACGATGCGCGGCGTGGGCTATGTCCTGCGGGAGGAGGCATAGCCGTGTCGATCCGGCTCCGCCTGACCGTGCTCTACTCGGCTATCTTGGCCCTGACGCTGATCGCCTTTGGCGGGCTCCTCTACCTCGTCCAGTCTCAGTCTACGCTGCGGCTCTTTCGCACCGATCTGGCGCACACGGCGCAGCGAACGGCGCTTGCCGTCGCGCACGGGCGCCCGCTGGGCGATGCCCCTTTCGTGCCGCGCGAGGACCGGCCCGGCTTCCAGGTCGGGGAGATGGACCTGCGCGAGTTCCGCGCGCGAGACCGGATCTATGTCCTCGATGGGACGGGCGCGCCGCTCGACCATCCACTCAACCAGATCGATCAGGCCCTGCCGCTCAGCGCGCGAGGCCTGGAGTGGCTGCGTGCGGGGCGTTCCTGGGTCGAGACCGCGCAGCTCGAGGAGGAACGCTGGCTGATCTACGACGAGCCGGTGGTCGTGAACGGGCGCCTGGTCGCGATCGTCCAGGTGGGACGCTCCCTGGCGGACCGCGATCGCGCCCTCGCTGCGCTCGGCGCCGCCCTGATCGTAGGCGGCGTCAGCACGATGCTGATCGCCTTTGGCGTGGGCTGGGCGCTGGCGGGTTATACGCTGCGCCCGATCCACCGTATCACCCAGACGGCGCACGCGATCGGTGAGGCGCGGGACTTGGCGCAACGCGTGCGCTACCAGGGGCCGAACGACGAGGTCGGTCAGCTGGCGACGACCTTTAACGCCATGCTCACGCGCCTAGAGGAGGCGTACCAGCAGATCGCGCGCTCGCTGCACGCGCAGCGCAGGTTCGTCGCCGATGTGTCGCACGAGCTGCGCACGCCGCTGACGACGATCCGCGGCAACCTCGCGCTGTTGTATCGCGTGCCGCCCCTTCCTGCGCACGAGCGCGACGAGGTCCTGGACGACCTGGTCAGCGAGAGCGAACGCCTGATCCGGCTGGTGAACGACCTGTTGATCGTGGCGCGCGCCGATGCCGGGACGCCCCTCGAGTGCGAAGCGCTGGCGGTGGGCCCGGTGGTGGAGGACGTCTGCCGGCAGGGCGCCACGCTGGCGCCCGGTCGCGCCCTGATCTGTGAGGCGCCGCCTGGTCTCCTTGCCCTGGCGAACCGGGATGCGCTCAAGCAGGTCCTACTGGCGCTCGTGGACAATGCGATCGTGCACACCTCGGGTGCGGTCCGCATCGCTGCTGCGCAGGACGGGGACGTGGTCTCGATCCAGGTTGCAGACGATGGGCCGGGCATGCCCCCTGACGTCTGCGCGCGCGTGTTTGACCGCTTTTACCGCGCCGGCGAAGCGCGAGGCGCGCCCGGCTTTGGACTGGGCTTGTCGATCGCCAAGGGCTTGGTCGAAGCGCAGGGCGGGACGATCGCGATCGAGAGCGGGGTCGAGACAGGCAGCACGTTCACCGTGACGCTGCACGCCCCGCAGGCGCCCGGCGAGGACGCTGCATAGCGAGTGCCTCCACCCATCCCGGCTTTTGCGCGTGGCGGGGCTATGCTATAATGTAGATACCCATCTGGGGAAGCGAGAAAGAGCCGACATGCCCATCGACCCCATCCGCGTGCTGATCTTTGGTGCACACCCCGACGATGCCGACATCTGCGCCGGGGGCGTGGCTGCGCTGTACAGCCAGCGCGGGCACACCGTCCAGATGGTCTCGCTGACCAACGGGGACGCCGGTCACCACGAGCAGGGCGGCGCGCCCCTCGCCTGGCGCCGGCGCGCCGAAGCGGCAGCCTCGGGCGCAGTCCTGGGCTGCGACTATATCACCCTCGACAACCACGACGGCGAGCTGGTGCCCAGCCTGGAGGTGCGCCACCAGGTGATCGAGATCATCCGCGGCTTCCAGCCCGACCTGATCATGGCCCCTCGCCCGTGGGACTATCATCCTGACCACCGCTACACGGCGCAGGTAGTGCAGGATGCGCTGTACGTGGTCACCGTGCCCAACGTCCTCTCCCACGCGCAGCACCTGCGCCGCAACCCGGCGGCGGTCTATCTCTATGACAGCTTCCAAAAGCCCTATCCCTTTATACCGGACGTGATCGTGGCGATCGACGACGTGATCGAGCGCAAGCTGGATGCCCTGCACTGCCACGTCTCCCAGTTCTACGAGTGGCTGCCCTATAATGCCGGGGTCGCGGACCAGGTGCCCGAGGGTGACGCCGAGCGGCGCGCCTGGTTGGCCCAGGTGCGCGATGCGCGCATGCGGCGGGTCGCGGAGCGGTATCGCGCGCGGCTGATCGAGCGCTACGGCGAGGCGCGCGGGGGCGCGGTGCAGTATGCCGAGGCGTTCGAGATCTGCGAGTACGGCGCCGCGCTGGATGCGGCGGCGCTAGAACGGCTCTTTCCCTTCTAGTCCCGGCGTGTGGCCTAGGCGCAGAGGAGGCATCGATGAACAGGCGGCGCGTGGCGGCGCTCTTTGCATGCAGTCTCCTCCCGATGATCATCGGCAACGGCGTCCTGCCGATGCTGCCAGGCTATGCGGTGAGGCTGGGCGTGCCACAGGCAGCCGTGCTGCTGCCGCAGAGAGGAGTGTACGATGGAAACCAGACCATTTGGCCGGACAGGCGCGTCGTTCCCGATCCTGAGCTTTGGCGGGCAGCGCATCGTCGATGGGCACCACTGCACTGAAGAGGAAGCGATCGAGATCGTCAACACGGCGATCGATCGCGGGATCCGCTACTTTGACACGGCGTGGGCCTATTCACGCGGGCAGGCGGAGACGCGCATGGGCAAGGTGGTCGCGCACCGGCGGGACGAGATGTGGATCGCGACCAAGGTCTTTGATCCGACGCGCGACGGCGCGCGCCGCCAGCTCGAGGAGAGCCTGACCCGGCTGCAGACCGACCACGTCGACGAGTGGCGCTTTCACGACGTCTTCTCGTACGAGCGGCTGGATGCCTTCACCGCTCCCGGCGGCGCGCTCGAGACCGCCCTGCAGGCGCGCGACGAGGGCCTGATCCGCTACATCAGCATCAGCGGGCACCGCGACCCACAGATCCTGGTCGAGGCGTTGGACCGCTTCCCGTTCGATAGCGCCCTGATCGCCGTCTCGGCGCTGGATCACTTTTTCCGGAGCTTTGCGGAAGAGTTCCTGCCGATCGCCAATGCCCGCGGCGTCGCCACGATCGCCATGAAGGTCCTCGGACTGGGGAGCTTGACCCACGAGGTCGAGCGCTCGCTGCGTTACGCCTTTGGCCTTCCGGTGAGCACCGTGATCGTGGGCATGGAAAGCATGGCCCAGCTCGAGCAGAACCTGGCGATCGCCGAGGCGTATACGCCCATGACCGATGTCGAGCGGTTGGCCTTTTTCCAGGACATCATCCACCTCGTGCGCCCGGACAAGATGCCCTGGAAGGCGAACAGCTGGAGCCAACCCACCGCTTGGGATCCGCCCCAGCGAGAGCGGCGCGGCTAGGCAAGATGCCGCACGGAGCATGCCCGTGACGCCAGGCGCGCCCGACGGGCACGTGGTGAGGAGTGGAGCACGATGGTTAGAAAGACAGTGGGCTATGTCGAGCTAGAGTGGACGTGCCCGCAGTGTGGGACGCGCAACCGGGGGACGGACAAGGTCTGTACGAGCTGTGGGCGCGCGCAGCCCGAGCGCGTGGCGTTCCAACAGGCAGCGGAGGCGGAGCTGATCGAGGACGCGGATGAGATCGCGCGCGCCAAGGCTGGGCCCGACGTGCACTGTGCCTTCTGCGGGGCGCGCAATGCAGCGGGCGCGGAGCGCTGCAGCCAGTGCGGGGCTGACCTGACCTCCGCCGAGGCGCGCGCCAGCGGACAGGTGCTGGGCGCGTACAAGAGCGGCGCCGCGTCCCCGGTCAAGTGCCCCAACTGCGGGGCCGAGAACCACCCCAACGCGCTGCACTGCACGGCGTGTGGCGCCGCCCTCCCTCGCGCAGCGCAGCCCAAGCCGCCTGCGCCCGCGCAGGAGAGCGAGAAGCGCAAGCTGGGCCCGGCGGCGATCCTGGCGATCGGCGCGGGTGCGCTGCTTGCGATCGCGATCTGCGTGATCGTGGTCATGGCGTTGGTCCCGTCCAGGGAAGCGATCGGCGTAGTCGAGAGCGTGTCGTGGGAGCGCGCGATCGCGATCGAGGCCCTGACCGACGTGACCAAGACCGCCTGGTGGGATGAGGTGCCGTCTGGCGTGCGGGTCGGCGAGTGTACGCCCCGCTACCGGCGCACGCAGGACAGCCCGGCGCCCAATGCGACCGAGGTGTGCGGCACGCCGTACACCGTGGATACGGGCACTGGTCGCGGCGAGGTCGTGCAGGACTGCGAGTACCGGGTCTACGAGGACATGTGCGAGTACACGGTCCAGGAGTGGCGGGTCGTGGACACGCTCACGCTCGAAGGACAGGATCGCAACCCCCGTTGGCCCGCCGTCTCCCTGGGCGCCAACCAGCGCGAGGGCAGGCGGGAAGAGACGTACAGGGTCATCCTGGACGCGGACGGCAAGGACTATACGCACACCACGAGCGACCCCGAGGCCTTGGCCCAGTTCCCGATCGGCAGCCGCTGGCGGATCACGACCAATGCCCTGGGCGGCGTCCGCTCGCTCGAGCCGGCGGACTGAGACCGAGCCCCACCGCCGTGCGGGCTATGCCTTCAGCCAGCGCACGAGCCAGGGGATAGCCTCCACGCCGTGCCAGCGGTGCTCGCCCTCAAAGACGCTGTGCGCCAGGAGGTCGGGCGTCCCGAGCAGGTCGTAGGCGCGCTGCGCGATCGCGACCTGCTCGACGACGTTCTCGAGACCGCGCGCGCCATTTAGCGCGTCGCGCGAGCCCGTCTCGATCAGCAGTGGACGCGGCGCGATCAGCGCGCCGATGTCGCCCATGTCGGCGGTCTCCCAGAGGTGGGGGACATAGTTGCACGAGCAGTTGCCGCACAGCACGAGCAGCGAGTCGCGGTATCCGTAAAAGTAGCCCGAGACGACGGCGCAGCGCACCCGCTCGTCGAGCGCCGCCAGCCACAGTGTCTGTAGCCCGCCGCCCGAGAGGCCCGCGCAGCCGAGGCGCCCCGCGTCGCAGTCGGCGCGGGTCTCGGCATAGTCGATCAGGCGCATCAGGTCCCACGTCCACATCCCGGTCACCGTCTGGCCCAACGGCATTGCCATGTGGTTGAGCACCTCGCACGAACCGCCCAGGACCAGGTCGTCCGTGTCGCCCTGGCGGGGCCACTCGCGCCGCTCGCCAAAGCCGCGCGCATCGGGACAGAGGACGACGAACCCCTGGCGTACCAACTGCACTCCATAGTCCTAGTTGTGTACGGCGATCGTCTCTGCCAGCGCGGCGATGTCGCGCCGCCCGGCGGGGGCGTACTTGCCGCCGCTGGTATGCCCGTGCGGCGCGATCACCACCGGGCGGCGTTCACCCGGCGCCAGGTCGTCCGGGACCAGGACATAGAGGGGCATGACCACGTCCGGTTCGGTCTGGATCGTCACGCGCTGGCGGCTGTAGCCGTCGAGCGAGACGCGCTCGTCCGCGTGCGGGTCCAGGTCGCAGGAGAGCATGCGGTCGATGCCGGCGATCTGGCGCAGCCGGGCGCGCAGCGCGCCCTGCCAGTGCGCGTGGGCCTGGCGGTCGGTCGCCTGGAATCCCATTTGCCGGGCTGTGGCCCGGTAGCGCCGCAGCAAGTAGGGGGCAGTCGCATAGTACTGCCGAGCAGGTAGGACGTCGTCGTCTGGCATGGGTCTCCTCGTGTGTCAGCTGTAGCCGAGTGCGGCGCGGATGCGCCGCAACTGCGGATAGGTGTACGGATCCTCGACCAGCAGGCGGGGCCAACCCGACTCGTCGCGCAGGTCGAACCACGCCACCTCGGCGATCGCGTACGCGGATGCGGCGTCTGGTTCGGGTTCGCTGCCCGGCTGCGCCCGCCCGCCGACCGGGCGGCAGAGATAGGTCTTCATCCGTCCATACATGCCCTCCGGGTGCCCGACCTCGTCCAAGAGCAGGCGCTCGATGCGCACCTCGAGATGGGTCTCCTCCCGCATCTCGCGGCGCACGCACTCGTACGGCGTCTCGCGCAGCTCGCGTCCACCGCCCGGCAGGACCCAATACGTTCGCCCGTCGGCGTGCATCTGGTGCCGGATCAGCAGGACCTGGTGATCGCGCACGATGGCGCCCTGGTAGCGATTGGCGCGGAACAGGTCGTGCCCGTGCCAGCGGCGGACCGCATAGCCACGTGGCAGGTGCACGTCGACGGCGCGCCCGCCCTCGGACGACTGCTGGGCATAGTACACCAGGGCCTGTGTCCGGACATAGTCGGCGCCCTGGGTCTCGACGT
>JAFGIE010000203.1 GCA_016929775.1 Anaerolineae bacterium | reverse complement strand
TCTTGTGCGACATAGAGAGGTGAAGCCACACCTGACAGGTCGCAGAAGACCTGTCAGGGGCGCTGCGACATAGAGAGGTAAAGCCACACCTGACAGGTCGCAGAAGACCTGTCAGGGGCGCTGCGACATAGAGGGGTGAAGCCACACCTGACAGGTCGCAGAAGACCTGTCAGGGGCGCCTTCTACGACGTGTAGGGCACGGTCCCGTTCTCGTCGACCGTGTACCCCCACTCCCGGATGTAGTCTATCCCCGGCAGGAAGGCGTCGCCCAGTGCGTCCAACCGTCGCTGCAGCCACGCGTCCAACTCGCGCACCAGGTCGGCGTGCGCCGGGTCGCCTACCAGGTTCTCCATCTGGTACGGGTCTCGCTCGTTGTCGTACAGCAGCCACGGTCCATCCAGGGAGCGCGTGTAGGTGTAGCGCACCGTGCGCAAGCCCCGGTACTCCCTGCCCCCGTGCCGCTGCGCCGTCCACTGTCCAAAGGGCTGCGGGCACATGAGCAGCGCCGCGCCATCGGAGGGGTTCCGCCCGCCCCGCACGTACCGGGAATAGTCCAGCCCTTCCACGCCCTCCGGGACCGGCAGCCCGCACAGGCCCAGCAAGGTAGGCATGATGTCCGGCGCATCGATCGGTGCGTCGAGCGCGCGCCCCTCGGCGCCCAGCAGGGCTGGGTAGCGGAGCAAAAAGGGGACGCGGATCGACTCGTCCCACGGCTGCTGTTTCTTGTAACGACCGTGCGATCCGAGCATGTCGCCGTGGTCCGAGGTAAAGAGAACGACCGTGTCCTCCTCGATCCCGCAGCTGCGGAGCGTCTGCAGCAGGTCGCCCACGCAGGCGTCGAGCGCCGTGCAGTGCGCATAGTATCCCGCCAGGTCCTCCCTGAGGCTGGGCTGCGCGGCGTGCTCGGGCACGTTGGGGCGGAGCACGATCGCGGCGGGGTCGTACAGCGCCTGGTACGCCTCGGGCGCGGTGCGGTATGGCGCGTGCGGCGGCCCAAAAGAGAGCACGAGTAGAAAGGGCTGTTCGCGCTGTCGCGCGTCTGCGCACCTGTCGGCGATGTAGCGCTGCGCGTCACGCGTCTGCGCGATCGCGTCGTACCCTTCCCAGGTCCGCTTTTCGTCCGAGTCGCCCGCATAGTAGGCTGAGTGGGCATAGTCGTGCGTGCACTCGAGCGCCTTCCAATAGTCGAACCCCTGCCGTCGCTCGGGGGGGATGTGGTTCGAGCGCCCGTGCCCGTCGACGTGCCACTTGCCGACGTAGGCGGTCGCATACCCCTGCTCGGCGAAGGCGTGGGCGAGGCTGTGCGGGCTGGGCCGCAGGGTGACGTCGTTGACGAACACGCCGTGCGTGAGCGGGTACTGTCCGGTCAGCAGGCTCGCCCGGTAGGGAGAACAGACCGGGCAGCCGGCGACCGCGTGCTCGAAGCGCACGCTCTGCCCTGCCAGGCGATCCAGGTTTGGCGTCTGGACGTTCACGTTGCCCGCATAGCCGGCGGCTTGTGCCCGCCACTGGTCGCCAAAGACGAGCAGGACGTTGGGTTTCTTCACGCGCTTCTCCTCGTCGGGCGATCCGCGCGCCGATCGCCTGGATCGGTCGCCGCGAGCGGCTCCCCCCTACCCGATCTGCACCGGCGCCCCGCTGGCGGCGCTCTCATAGATCGCGTCCAAGATCTCCATCACCAGCAGGCCCTCTTCTCCCGTGGCGATGTGCGGCGTGCCGGCGAGGATGCTGTCCACGAAATGGCTCATCGCGCTCTGCCTGCTGCGCGGCGGCGCGTGCAGCCGCATGTCATACTGCGCGCCATCGCGTTCCAAGTACAGCTCGGCTTCGAACTCGTACGTCTCGTTCAGGTTGCGCTGCACCAACCCGCCCTTCGTGCCCAGCAGGCGCGTCTCCATCAGCTCGCGTTCGGCAATGTGCGCCGCCCACGAGGCCTCGACCTCGAGGGTCGCCCCGTTCTCGAACCGGATCAGCGCCGCTGCCAGGTCTTCGACGTCATACGCGACGCCCTGCTCCGCCGCCAGCGCAGTGGCGATCGGGTTGTACGCGCTGCCCAGCACCCACACCGGCTTGGGGTATCCCATCAGCCACAGCGCCAGGTCCAGCCGGTGCACGCCGAGGTCGATCAGCGGTCCGCCGCCCGAAAGCGCCTTCTGCCCGAACCAGCCCCCAAAGCGCGGCAAGCCGCGCCGCCGGTGCCAGACCGTGCGTCCAAAGTAGATCTCGCCCAGCTCGCCCGCCTCGACGCGCCGCTTGAGCGCCTGGCTCTGCTCGTTAAAGCGGTAGGAAAAGTTGATCATGATCCGGCGTCCGGCGGCTTGGGCGGTGGCGAGCATCTCGCGCGCCTCGGCGGCGTGGAGCGCCATCGGCTTTTCGCACAGCACGTGGCAGCCCGCCTCCAGGGCGGCGATGGTCAGCGGCTTGTGGAACTTGTTCGGGGTGGCGACGCTGACCACGTCCAGCGTCTCCCGAGCCAGCATCTCCTCTGCCGTGCGGTAGCGCCCGGCAACCCCGTATTGGTCGCCGATCTCTGCCAGGCGCGCGGGATCGAGGTCCGCGATCGCCACGACCTCGGCGCCCGGATGTGTCTGGTACCCGGCGATGTGGTGGCGGCCCATGCCGAGGCCTATCACGCCGACTTGCAGTCGGTCGCCGACTCGGAGTCGGTCGCC
>JAFGIE010000202.1 GCA_016929775.1 Anaerolineae bacterium | reverse complement strand
CGTGGGGACGTCGGCGCGAGTGGGGTGTGCTCGTCCCTACGCTCCAGCGTGGGGACGTCGTGGGTTGGGCGCCGTCCGTGCGCGCCGACGCAGGAGCATCGGCGCGAGCACCGTGTACGGCTCCAGCGTGGGGACGTCGGCGCGAGCATCCGTTGGTGCGCTCTTCCCTGTTTGCACCTATGACGGGTCTGCGGTACAATTGCCCCGTGTCGTGAGCGGCGTGTCCCCTGCACCGCCAGGTGCTTCACCGTTCGCCTGATCCACACAACCATCTTTGTCTGATGCTGGCAAGCTGCATCCGGTCGCGCATGAGCCCGATCGGCCTGCCAGCGCCACTCACCCCCAAACGGGAGGACACCATGCATCGTGGCGTGCAAAGACGGAACTGGCTGAGGATCTGGATCTCGCTCGTCGTGGTGGCGGGCGCCCTGATTTCCCCGGGCGCCCAGGTCGGCGCGTTCCTGGCAGAGGAAGCAGGCGAACACGCAGCGCTAGAGGTGGGCCCGGGCGAGCCCTCGCCCGTCCGGGCAATGGAGTTGGCGCGCCCATCCCTCCAACCCAACGCCGCCGGCAGTGCGATGCACTGGTCGATCGAGATGGTGGACGACGTCGGCGCGCCGGGGCAGTACAGTTCGCTGGCGATCGACGCCTCGGGAGCTCTCCACGCCAGCTACTATGACGCAGGCGGCACCGCGCTGCGCTATGCCGTGAACGACGGCAGCGGGTGGGTCACCGAGACCGTCGACAACAGCGGGGACGTGGGCGCGTACACGTCCCTGGCGCTCGACGGCAAGGGCATACCGCGCATTGCCTACTATGACGCCACCGACGGGATCGGCAAGCCCAAATACGCGCAGTACACGGGCTCAGCCTGGATCAGCGAGACACTGGACTCCTCGGATGACGCCGGGTCCTACCTCTCGCTGGCGATCGATCGCAAGGGCAATCCCCACCTCAGCTACATGGATGACGGCGCCGGCGGGCTGCTCCGGTACGCGACCAGGTCGGGGGCGTGGCAGTACACGATCGTGGACGGCTCGTACGGGGTTATGGGCCCGACCTCGCTAGCCCTGCTGGATGGTCTCTATCCGCGGATTGCGTACTATAACTTTTACACCAATACCTTGAGCTACGCCTTCCTGGACGGGACGTGGAAGGTCGCCCAGGTCACCGGGCCAGATGGGGGTGGCGCCGCTCCCTCGCTCGCCCTAGATGCGAGTGGGCGCCCGCACATGAGCTACAGCAAGGGGTCGGATTTCAGGCACCTGTACTACGCTACCCACGACGGGCACAAGTGGGTCACCGCGAGCGTGGACGAGACAGGCGATATTGGCACGTTCACGTCGATCGCGCTGGACGGCAGCGGGCGGCCCTGCATCGCCTACTATGATGGCCTGAGCGGCACGGTGCGCTATGCCTACCGCGGGGAGAGCGGCTGGACGAGCGAGGTCGTGGCGCAGGACGTCGGCATGGACGCGCACCCCGCGCTGGCAATGGATCCGCAGGGACTGCCGCACATCACCTACTGGCACGACGACCAGGGCCTCAAGCACGCGTGGCTGGGCCCGTGCGTCGCGCCACAGGTCGTGGACCTGGCAGGCCCGGCGACGCTGCTCGTGGGCGACGAGCAGCGGTTCACGGCGACGGTGTCTCCCCTGACGGCGACGCTGCCGATCACCTATCACTGGCAGTTCCCGGGGGGCGAGCATACCGAGGTCCTGAACGCGTACGCCAGCTCGCTCTATGTCTGGGCGCCGGTCACCGGTACGCACACGGTCACGGTCAGCGCGCGCAACTGTGGCGGGGAGCGGACGACGACGCGCGAGGTCACGGTCGAGGCGCCGGCGCTCCCCGACTTGGTGGTCGCCGACCTGTGGCACGAAGGGACGGAGGTGTGGGTCCAGATCGTGAACACCGGTGCCTTCACAGCCGAGGCGGGTCACGCGATCAGCGTGACCGCCGATGGGGCGACCGTGGGCCTGCGGCGCATCTACGACGACCTCGCGCCGGGGCAGCGCTGGACGGGCGCGCTCGACAGCGCGTGGGCCTGCACGGGCAGTGGGGACAGGGTGCAGGCGACTGCCGATGGGGGGCAGGCGCTTGCGGAGAGCGACTAGGGCAACAATACGCGCGAGGAGATGTGGCTCTGCGATACGCAGCCGCCGCGGATCATCGAGGGACCCGACGCAAAGGTGGAGGGAGACACGGTCACCATCGGGTGGACAACCGACGAGCGATCCACCAGCGTAGTGCAGTTCGGCACGGCGAAGGGCAGGTTCGAAAAGCCGGTCGTGGGCGACAGCGGCGTGACCGTGCACGAGGTCACGCTCAAGGGGCTGGAACGCGCGACCCTATATCACTACCAGGTGGGATCGACCGATGCGAGCGGCAACGAGACGTCGAGCCGCACGTTTTTCTTTGAGACTGGAGCCGACCTGCAAGAGCTGCCCGAAGGGCCCTCCTTCCGCGCGATCGAGGACCCCCTGGTCGACAGCTACACCCTGCAGTTTGCCTACCCGGGGGCGGGCGCCGGCGCGCAGGCGCTGGATCCGTCTAAGGCGATCGAGCGGATCGACGTCTACGTGGACGGCGTGCTGGTTGGGAGCGACTATGAGGATTCGAACGGGGTGTATTCGGTCATCTATTCCCCGCACGCCCACGGGGTGACGTCGGGCGTTTTCTACGGCGCGAAGCACCAGGTCGAAGCTAAGGTGTGGAGCTGGGCCCAAGTCGGGCAGGTGAACCCCTACCTGTTCGAGCCCCAGCGGGACAGCATCCCCGTCGACGTGGCGATCACGTTCCCGCCCCCTGACCACACGGTGTACATTGCCGGCGACAGCGTGCCGGCGGGCAAAGAAGTGACGATCATGGTCGAAGCGCGCGAGTTCGACTGGCGCTGCACGTGGAATGGGGGCAGCACGCCCCTCTCGGGCGTCTCCCCCGAGTGTGGCGACGTGGCGCAAGCAGTCGAAATGGTCCAGTTCCTGGTCGGAGGCCAAGTCAAGCATGAGGACACGCCGACGAGCGACGAGGACTTTTGGTTCGGGTGGAACATGCCTCTGGGCGGGTACGGCCCGCACCCGCAGACAGTGGTGGTGCGCGCCTTTGACAGCGAGTGGCAAAAGCACGACGTGCAGACGACGATCAACATCGTCCAGATCGAAGTGCCCGAACCTGTGCTCGACGTGAGCCGAACGGTGACGCGCTATGGCACGCGTTTCGTGGTCGAGCTGGAGGTCGAGAACGAGTCGCAACCAGGCATTCCTGTCAAGATCGACCGGATCGAGGACAATGTCACTGCCTTCCAGGCGATCCACAAGGACACGCTCCACTACACGGTCCGTTCCCGCTACGACTGGCACGCGGCGACGAGTTTCACAGCCAAGGTCGACTATGTGGACATTGACCTATTCACGAACACGGTCGAGGACACCATCACGCTGCAGCCGGGGGAGAGCTTGGTGGTCAACTATGAGATGGTGCCCGTGCTGTACGAGGACCAGCCGTACTTTCAGATCGGGCACCAGAATGTCAAGGTGTGGTACGAGGACGCTCTGGGCAACGAGGAGTTGGTGGGCTTTGACCGGGAACTCGACTTTATCCAGTCCACGTCGTGGTCGGCGGTCGGCGCAGCGGACTATGTGCTCGTCACGCACCCCGTCCACCTGATCGAACGCTTTGACAGGGATCCAGTGAACGATTTGCTGTCCTCCATGGCAAGGCTGGCGTCGCTCAAGAGCGGCGTGCTGGGCTATCTCGAGGCTGACAACCCGCGCTACTTTTTCGACGCCTTGGTCGAGCCCGATGGTGCGTGGGCGTTGGATCTGCACCCCAACTTTCGCTCGCCGGGGCTGGGCTACGTGCTGATCGTCGGCGAGACTGAGATCGTGCCCTCGTGGCGGGTCCAGACCGAGGGATGGACGGTACGCGAGAGCGATCACCTGTACGCAGCGGACGGGGACGGCCCCCCCAACCTCAACCTGGGCCGGATCGTCGGCGACGACCCTGCGAAGATGCGTGCTGTGATCGACAACGCGATCCACGTGCACACGGGATGGATGGGGCACGGGTTCGACCAGTCGAGTGCGCTGCTCGTGAGCGGCACCGGGAACATGCACGACATCATGGTCAACGAGGTCAACTGGGTCGAGAATGAGCTGTCGGACCAGGGCCTCGACGTGATCGCCATGCACTGGCAGGACTATGCGAGCTTGGGATCGTTTGCCCATCGCTATGACAAACACGACCAGGTGGCGGCGGGCGACGTGATCGGCGTGGGTGGCGTAGACGAGATCGTCGTCGCCAACGACGCCACCAACCGGATCGAGGTCCTGAACCGGTTCGGAAGCGTGTTGGCGCAGTTCCAGCGCACCGTGGAGGATGGGGATGCGCTGGCGGTGGGAGACCTGAACGCCGACGGCACGGACGAGATCGTCTATGCTGATGCCTCGGCGGACTCGATCACGGCATATACTGCCAATGGGGCGGTGCTGGCGCAGTTCGGTACTCCCTTGGCGGCGTACGACACTATCGTCGTCGGGAACGTGGTGGGCGGCGCCGAGGACGAGATCGTGGTCGCGCTCCAGTCCGGTCCCCTGTACGTACTCGATATGGCGGGCGCGCTGCTCAACGACATCGGCTTTGGATTCGCCAAGGACAACCGCCTCGCGGCGGGCGACGTGGACGGCAACGGGCAGGACGAGATCGTGCTCTTGCGCGAGACGGCGCGCGCCGGCGCCAAGATCACGGGGACCGTATACAGCCTGGTGGTTGTCGGGGACAAGCTAGCCGTGATCGACTCGTTCGAGCTGGGGGACTATCGACCGCGGGATCCCCTCGCCGTGGGGGACGTCACCGGGGATGGGATCGCCGAGATCGTGATGGCCCGTGCACACGGGGCGACCAGCATCTATGACCTGGCGGGGAACTGGGTCCGTTGGCCGGTCCCAGGCACGACCACGCCAGGCGATTGGCTGGCAGTGGGGCAGTTCTCAACCACGGGCGAGGAGCGCATCGTGCACGCCGATCAGGACGATCGAGATGACACGTTCATCTTGCTGGACATCCGGGCTGTTGACCAGCAGCACGAGGCCTATCGGGCGGTCGCACCAGGTCGGGACATCTTGTTCTTCCTCGGGCACGGAAGCCCGGACACGTGGGGGCCCGCGTTGCGGAACGAGGAACTCCCTGCGTGGTTCACGAGCGACCCCCACTTTCCCCTGCCGCTGGGGAGCACGAATCCGGTCGTGCTGGGCTCCTCGTGCCTGACCGGGAACTATGAGGACGGCGACGACTATGGGATTCCGGAGGCGTTCCTGGACAGCGGCGCCGGGGTTTACATCGGCGCGACCGAGAATTCGAGCTCGGGACCGACAGAGGCGTCGCTGAGGTGGTTCTTTGATCGCTGGGGCTATGGCGAGGAGGTGGGCAAGGCTTGGGCGGATATGGAGCGGGCCAAGTGGGGCAACACCGAGTACGGCACAGGCTGGGACCGCCTGGTGCACGAGTACAACGTGTACGGCGACCCCAAGTACAAGGCGGTGACTCTCACGGGCCAAGTGGGCGCTGCCGCCGCGCCGCTCGCCGAGGTCCCGCCGCCGTCGATCAAGGTCGAGGTGCCGATGTACGAGGTCACATCGCTGGGCGAGGACATCGACCAGGTGACGATCCCGGATGGGGAGACCTACGTCCAAGTCGGCAAGGCCCAGGTCCCCTTCTGGGTACACACGATCGAGATCACGGCCGGGTACCAGATCCAAGGCGTGGTCCTGGTCGGACGAACGGACGCGGCGATCGTGGCGGGGCTGCAGCTCCCTGTGACCACGGACGACATCTGGTCGGCCCGTGCGGGGCCTTGGCAGGCAGCCGCTCGCCAGCTCGGGGCGGAGCCCGAAGAGAGCTGGACGCCCGACCTCGATCAGGCCTTCACGTGGAACGTGGTCGCGCACGCCGACGGGACGTCGACGCTGTCGATCGTCCTCTATCCCCTTTTCTATAACGAGCAGACCGGCGTGGCGCGCTGGCACGATCGCTACCAGTTCGACATCGTGTCCACGCAGTCGGACGTGTCAGTTGAGCTGTTGACGACCGACCAACCTGCGTACTCACCGGGGGATCTCGTATCGATCGACCTGTGGGTTGGCAACGAGGGCGCCGCAATGGACGTCCTGGTCGAAGCGGCGATCGTGGACAGCGTGAGCGGTGAGCTCGTGGATGGGCTGCCCCTGCGTGCCCTGCACGAGATGTCGGGGAGGGCATCGTTCGCCCTGGTGTGGGACAGCGCTGGCGTAGATGCGGGCGAGTATGCGGTCGAGGTCACGCTGCACGACGAAAAGGGGAACGTGCTCGATCGCGAGGCGGACGGCTTCCGGCTGGGCGTTGTCCTGGGCAAGGTGCTGGCTCTGACGGCGACGCCCAGTGCGTTCAGCGTGGGAGACGTGATCGACGTCGACATGGTCTTCCGCAACGCGGGCGACCTGCCCCTGGAGGGGGTCGCCACGATCGAGGTGCGGCGCGCGGATGGGCTCACGGTGACACACGTGTACACGCAGGCGATCGCGCCGCTCGCCCCTGGCAGTGAGGTGCTCGTCTCCGACAGCTGGGATACGGGCAGCGCAGTGGAGGGCGCCTACCGGGTGGTGGGCTTTGTGCGCTACGACTCGACGGCTACGCCCCCCGAGCTGATCGAGGTGCGCACCTGGCGGCGTGTCTACCTGCCGACGGTGTTGAGGAATGCGCCGTAGCGTCAGCGGCGCGTGGGACGCAGCGTGCTGAGCGGTCCCCCGGCGTCGCTTCTCGATGCCGGGGGACCGCGATCGAATCTGCACCCTCGCTGCGAGTTCGTGGTATAATGGGTGTGCTGCCGTCAGGCGAACGCCGCTCGGACCCGCGAGGCGCATATGGCTGTGTCCATTCTGAAGACCAAGCTGTACATTCCTCCTGCGCGTCCCGATCTGGTTGCACGCCCACACCTGGTCGCGCGCCTGGATCAGGGTCTGCGCGCCGGGTGCAAGCTGATCCTGGTCTCTGCGCCGGCGGGCTTTGGCAAGACGGCGCTCCTTGGCGTGTGGGCGGCAGGCTGCGGGTGCGACGTCTGTTGGCTGACGCTGGACGGGGGAGACAACGACCCCGCCCGCTTTCTGGCGTACCTGGTCGCGGCGCTGCAGACGATCGATCCCGCGATTGGGCAGGGGCTACAGCACGCCTTGTACGTCCCGCACCAGCCCGCCATGGAGCCGATCCTGACCGGGCTGATCAACGAGCTGGCAGAACGGCAGGCGCAGTGCGTGATCGTGCTCGACGACTATCACGAGATCAGCGAGCCGGTCGTGCACAGTGCGCTCTCTTTCATCGTCGACCACCTCCCACCGCACGTTCACCTGGCGATCGCGACGCGCATCGATCCCCCCCTTGCGCTGGCGCGGCTACGCGCGCGGCGCGAAGTGACCGAGCTGCGCCTCGGCGACCTGCGCTTCACGCTCGACGAGGCTGCCGCCTTCCTGACGCGGGTCACGGGGGCGCCCCTGGGCGTGGAAGCGGTGCGCATCCTCGCCTCTCGCACCGAAGGCTGGGCTGCGGGCTTGCAGATGGCGGCGCTGTCCATGCAAGGGCAGCGCGACCACGATGCGTTTGTGCGCGACTTTTCGGGCAGCGACCGCTACGTGCTGGACTACCTGGTCGAAGAGGTCCTCTCCCGCCAGCCAGACTGCGTCCAGGCGTTCCTGTTGCAGACGTCGATCCTGGAGCGTCTCTGCGCGCCCCTGTGCGACGCCGTGCTCTGCGACCGGCAGGCCAAGGCCCCAGCACCCCAGGACGCCGACGCGCCCGCCGTCTCCGGGGGCGTTCCGTGTCCCCCCGCTTCGTCGCAGGACATGCTCGCCTACCTGGAACGCGCCAACCTGTTCCTCGTGCCGCTCGACAGCCATCGCGAGTGGTATCGCTATCACCGGCTGTTTGCAGACCTGCTGCAGGTCCGCCTGGCGCGCGCGTACGGGAGCCAGGTGGCGGACCTGCATCGCCGGGCAAGCCAGTGGTGCGAGGCGCACGGGCTGCTCGAGGACGCGATCGAGCACGCCCTGGGAGGAGGCGATCGGGCGCGCGCCGCGGACCTGCTGGAGCGTGCGGCAGAGGGCATCCTGTCGCAGGGCGAACTGTCCACGTTCCTGCGTTGGGCGCGCGCGCTGCCCGACGCGCTGCTCCGCTCTCGGCCCGGGCTGAGCGTGCTGTACGCATGGATGCTCCTGGTCTCGGGCGGTTCACTCGACGAGGTGGAGTCACGCCTACGGGATGCCGCGCGGGGCGGGGACGCCGTAGCGGGCAGGGTGACAGGCCTGCGTGCGCTGCTCGCGGTGGTGCAGGGCGATATGCCGCACGCCGCCGAGCTCTTCCACCAGGCGTTGGTCCAGCTCCCGCAAGGCGAGCTGCTGATGCGCAGCTTTATGTCTCTGCTGGCGGCGTCCAGGCTAGCAGCCTACCAGGGCGAAGCGGGGATAGAACGCCTGAGCGAGGTCATGTCGGCTGGTCAAGAGGCGGGCAACGTCATGGTCACGGTGTCCGCCAAGAGTCTCTTGGCCGAAGAGATGACGCGGCAGGCGAGGCTCGGCGAGGCGGAGGCGCTCTACCGGGAGGCCCTGGCGCTGGCGACGGACGAGCGTGGGCGGCGCCTGCCGATCGCGGGCGATGCGCTGAAGGGACTGGGCGATCTGGCGAGACAGCGTAACGAGCTCGAGGCTGCGGAGCGCTATCTCGAGGAAAGCATCGCCCTCACGGAGCGGTGGTCGACGGTGGGGCCGATCGAGGCCTACATGGCCTTGGCGCAGGTCCGGTGGGCACAGGGGGACCTGGATGGGGCGCAGGATCTGCTGCAGCAGGCTTGGGATCTGGCAGTGCGGTACGACGCGACCGAGATCGACGATCTTGCCGTGGCGATGCTGCGGGCGCAGCTCTCGATCGCGCGCGGTGACCTCGCAGCCGCCCGGCGGTGGGCGCAGGAACAGGGGCTCCTCGACGGGCGCACAGGCGACACCGTCCTCTTGCAGCTCTCTGTGGAGCAAGAGATGAGCAGCGAGACGCTCGCCGACCGCCTGCGCAAGTACGAGCTCGTGGTGATGGCGCGGTTCTTCCTGGCGCAGGGACAGCCCGAGCGGGCACTGGAGCTCTTGAACCAGGTCCTGCCCGTGGCAGAGCGCCGGCGGCGGGGTGGGCTCAGGATCGAGGTCTGCGTCCTGCAAGCACTGGCGCATCGCGCACGGGGGGACACCGATCGGGCGTTGCGGGCGCTGGAGCACGCGCTGGTGCTCGCGGAACCGGAGGGGTTCGCGAGCGTGTTCCTGATCGAGGGCGAACCGCTGGCTCGGCTGCTCTACGAGGCGGCGGCGCGCGGCATCGCGCCCGGCTATGCTGGCAAACTCCTCGCCGCGTTTCGTTTCCCTGCTCCGGCGCCCACCAGGGACGAGATGATCGAGCCTCTGAGCGAACGGGAAGTCGAGGTCCTGCGACTGATCGCGGAGGGGCTGTCCAACGCCGAGGTCGCGCGGCAGCTCGTGCTCTCGACGAGCACGATCAAGGGGCACACGTCCACTATCTACCAGAAGCTCGGGGTACACAGCCGAACCCAAGCGGTCGCCAAGGCGCGCGCGCTGCGCATCCTCCCGCCGGGCTGAGCGTTTCCCAGGTAGGACACCGGCGTTATCCCTCT
>JAFGIE010000021.1 GCA_016929775.1 Anaerolineae bacterium | reverse complement strand
GTATCCGGGGCAAGCGCCTCAAAGCAGGTTGGGACGAGGACTACCTCGCTCAGGTCCTCTGCAGCATTTAAATGCGATTGCCCTCCGCGTGCGAGGACTTGACGCGCCGCTGCGACAGTGCTATAATAGCGTTGCATTCATACTCTCCTCGCGAAAAAAGTGGGCAACCCCCACTTTTCTTGTTGTAGGCGGGTGTACAGAACGTGTGGTTGAGGAGACACCACAGGAGGTTCGGGGAATTGAAAAGCGAATTCGTGATAGCGATCAACCAGATCTGCAGCGAGCGCAATCTGCCGCAGGAAGTGATCTTTGAGGCGATCGAGTCGGCTCTGGTTTCGGCCTACAAGCGCAACTTTGGCGGGTCTTCGACCATCAAGGCCACGATCGATTTCGCGACCGGCGAGCCCCACGTGTACGAGGAGCGCATTGTCGTTGAGCAAGTCGAGGATGAGCGCTTTGAGATCGCGCTGGGCGAGGCGCGTCGTTTCGATCCGGAAGCCGAGCTGGGCGCGCTGGTCAAGCAAGAGGTGACGCCGCGCTCGTTCGGGCGCATTGCCGCGCAGACAGCCAAGCAGGTCATCCTGCAGCGCATCCGGGAGGCAGAGCGCGACGCGCTGTTCACCAGCTATGCGGACCGCGAGGGCGAGCTGATCAATGGCATGGTCGCCAACATCACGTCGCACTCGATCACGCTGAACCTGGGCCGGACGGAAGCCGTGATGCCGCGCAACCAGCAGGTCCCGGGTGAGCGCTATCGGATCGGGCAGCGCATTCGCGCCTACGTCATGGAGGTCCGTCGCAGCAGCCGCGGGCCACAGATCGTCGTCTCGCGCACGCATCGCCACATGCTGCGCCGCCTGCTCGAGCTCGAAGTGCCCGAGATCTTTAGCGGCAGCGTCGAGATCAAGGCCATCGCCCGCGAGGCGGGCCGGCGCTCCAAGGTCGCAGTGGCTGCCTTGCAGGAGGGCGTGGACCCAGTTGGCTCCTGCGTCGGCGTCCGCGGAATGCGCATCCAGTCGATCGTCGGCGAGCTGGGCGGCGAAAAGATCGACGTGGTCGAGTGGAACGCGGATCCTGCCAAGTTCATCGCCAACGCACTGAGCCCAGCCAGGGTGGACTATGTCGTGCTCGGGGAGACCGACGACGGGGCCAAGACGGCGACGGTCGTCGTGCCCGACGATCAGCTCTCGCTTGCGATCGGCAAGGAGGGGCAGAATGCGCGCCTGGGCGCCAAGCTGACCTCGTGGCGGATCGACATCAAGAGCGCCAGCGAGGCCATGCACGAGGGACTCAGCCGGACCCAGTACATGGCGCCGCCCGCGCGCAAGCAGCGCGACATCCTCGCTATGGCCGAGGCGATCCTGTTGGGCAAGGAGCCGGCTGCCGAGCCGGAAGCGCCCGAAGAGGAGGCCGAGCTCGAAGCCGTGGAAACCGCAGCAGAGCTGGCGCCCGCGGAAGCAGAGGAGCTGGTCGACGCGGTGACCGAGGCGGAGGCGCTGCTCGAAGAGGAAGCTGTAGGGGAAGCCGTGGCTGACCTGGCGGCGGACGTGAGCGAGGACGAGGAAGCCTATGTCGCCGAGGCCGAGCAACTCGAGGCGGAACTGGCGCCCGAGGAGGCGATCGTTGAGGCAGCTCCAGAGGACGAAGAGCTGGTCGAGGAGATGGCGGCACAGGAGGCAGTTGCCGAGGCCCCCGAGTTGGAGCCGGAGCTCGAGATGGAGCCCGCGCCGAGACAGGAAGCGCAGAGTGAGCCGCAGCGAGCGAAACGACCGCAGTTCCGCTATGTCGAGGACGAGCAACTGGACGAGCTGGTGGGCGGCAAGAAGGAAACGCACCGCCGCAGACGGCGCCGCCTCGTGCTTGACGAGGAGACAGGCCAGCTGATCAGCCAGCCGCGCCACAAGCGCAGCGGCGATGAGTGGGAGGACCTGGACATCTAGTGCGCCGCAAACACGTCCCGCAGCGAACGTGTATCGTCTGTCGGCAGCCCCGGGCCAAGCGCGAGCTGGTGAGGCTCGTGCGCACCCCCGAGGGAGCGCTCGTCGTCGACGAGACGGGCAGGCGGAATGGACGGGGCGCGTACCTGTGCCGAGAGCGCACGTGCTGGGAGGCCGCTCTGCGGGGGACCCAGATCGCCAAGGCGCTCAAGATCGAGGTGGGCGATCTGGAGCGGCAGATGCTGCGCGAGTACATGGACTCGCTCTAGGCGGCATCCAGCCCTGCGCTGCGGCCCGGGCCCATGTGGCCCAACTGTCGGAAGTGCGGGGCATCCAGCCCCAAGCGTGGTAGCCTGCCCGTGAGGCACGACCGCAAGAGAGAGGAGAGGGTGGTGGTATGGCGCAAGAACTGAGGCCGGTTGAGATACCGGAATTTACCACCGTGCGCGATCTGGCCGAGATACTCGGGGTCAGCCCGATCGACGTGATCAAAGAGCTGATGAACAACGGCATCATGGCCACGATCAACCAGCAGATCGACTTTGATACTTCGGCCATCGTCGCAGGGGAAATGGGCTTTGAGGCGCGGCTCCCCGTGCAGCAAGAGGAACTGGTCGAAGAGGAAGAAGCGCTTCCTCTCATGGCCCGTCTGCTGGCAGACGAGAAGCCAGAAGACCTGCGGATCCGCCCGCCCGTGGTGACCCTCCTCGGGCACGTGGACCACGGAAAGACCTCTCTTCTCGACTTGATCCGCAACACGAGCGTGCAGGAAGGCGAGGTCGGCGGGATCACACAGCACATTGGCGCCTACCAGATCGAGCGCCAGGGCCGCGCGCTGACTTTCCTCGACACGCCCGGTCACGAGGCGTTCACAGCCATGCGCGCCCGCGGTGCGCAGGGCGCCGACATTGCGATCCTGGTGGTCGCCGCCGACGACGGGGTGATGCCGCAGACCCGGGAGGCGATCTCGCATGCCCGCGCAGCGCACGTCCCGATCGTCGTCGCGCTCAACAAAATCGACCTCGATACTGCCAACCCCGAGCTGGTCAAGCAGCAGCTCTCCGACCAGGGGCTGATCGTAGAGGACTGGGGTGGCGACGTGATCTGCGTGCCCGTATCCGCCAAGACCGGGGAGGGCATCGACGAGTTGCTGGAGAACGTCCTCTTGGTTGCCGAGGTGCGCGAGTTCAAAGCCAACCCCGACCGACCGGCGATCGGCGTCGTCGTCGAAGCCGAGATGGACCGGACGCGGGGCGCGATGGCGACCATCCTAGTGCACACGGGCACGCTGCACACGGGTGACAGCTTTGTCGTCGGCGAGGAGAACGGACACGTCCGCGCCATGTTCGACCACCGTGGGCAGTCGGTCGACATCGCCCCGCCTTCGATGCCGGTTCAGATCTTGGGCCTGAGCGGCGTGCCCAAGGCGGGCGACCGGTTCGAGGTCGTCAAGGATGACAAGACAGCGCGCCAGATCGCGATCGGTCGCATCACCAAGCGCGAACAGCAGGTCACCGTGGCGCCAGAGGTCACGTTGGAGAGCCTGTTCGCGCAGTACGAGATGGGCGATGTCCGCGACCTGAATGTGATCGTCAAGGCAGACGTGCAGGGATCGATCGAACCGATCGTGCACTCGATCGAGGAACTGAGTACCGACGCGATCCACGTCAACGTCTTGCACACTGGAACGGGCAATATCAACGAGTCCGACATCATGCTCGCCATCGCTTCGCGCGCGATTGTGATCGGCTTCAACGTGACCGCCGATACAGCGGCGCGTCGTCAGGCCGAGTCGGAAGGGATCGAGATCCGGTTCTATAACATCATCTACAAGATCATCGACGACATCGAGCGTGCATTGCACGGCATGCTCGAACCTGAGTACCGGGACGTCGTCACCGGGCATGCGGAGGTGCGCGCGGTGTTCCACATCACGCGGGTGGGCGAGGTTGCGGGATGCTACATTCGCGATGGGCAGATCCAGCGCAACAGCCAGGCGCGCGTGCTGCGGGGAGACGAAGTGGTCTTTGAGGGATCGATCGGGTCGTTGAAGCGGTTCCAAGAGGATGTACCCGAAGTTCGCACCGGCTATGAGTGCGGGATCGGCCTGAGCGGGTTCACCGGCTTCCGCGAGGGAGACGTGATCGAGGCCTACCGCAAGGAAAGGGTCAACTAGGGTGTCCAAGAGAAGGCAGAAACGCGTCGCCGACCTGGTCCAGCGCGAGCTGAGCGACATCGTCCTGCGTCGCATCAAGGACCCGCGCTTGGTGGGTCTGACGATCACCGGGACGCGTGTCAGCCCCGACTTTATGTACGCCGACATCCATTTCTACCGTCTGGGCGGCGATCCCGCAGAGCTGGAAGAGGCGAGGCAGGGCCTGGAGAGCGCCTGTGGCTACATCCGTCGCGAGCTGGGGGCACGGCTCCATATCCGCCACACGCCAGAGCTGCGCTTTCATCTCGACGAGTCGATCGACTATGGGGCTCACATCGAGTCATTGCTCGCCCAGCTCCGAACAAGCCAGCCGCAGGATGAGGGAACCGCGCCCGATGGGACAGCTTCCGATGAAACAGCCTCCGATGGAGGCCCGGATCGCGCACCGGATCGCTAGTGCGCGACGCGTGCTCGTCGTCGCTCACATCTCCCCGGATGGAGATGCGATCGGGTCGCTGCTTGGACTGGGTCTCGCCCTGCGGCGGCGCAGCATCGACGCCGTCTTGGCGTGCGCCGACCCCGTGCCGGAGCAGTATCACTACCTTCCTCACTGGGAGTCGATCACGGCTGTGCCGGAAGGCCCCTTTGACCTCCTGGTGAGCCTCGACAGCAGCGACCTGCGGCGGCTAGGTCACATCTATGAACCGCAGATCCTGTCTGACGTGCCGATCCTCAACGTCGATCACCATGCGACCAACTGCCAATTCGGCGCCCTGAACTGGGTCGAGCCCGGCGCAGCAGCGACTGCGCAGATGTTGGTCCGTCTTGTGGGCGTCCTTGGCGTCGCCATCGATGCCGAGATCGGCACCTGCCTCCTCACTGGGCTCGTTGCCGACACACTGGGCTTTCGCACGTCTACCACGAGCCCGGAGGTGATCGAGACGGCGCTCGACCTGATGCGCGCTGGGGCGTCGCTGACGCGTGTCATGGACCAGATCTTTGGCCATCGCCCGGTTGGGTTGATCCGGTTGTGGTCGTTGGCGCTCCAGCGCTTGCACCTGGATGGGCACGTCTTGTGGAGCGAGGTCACACAAGACATGCGCACCCGGGCAGCCTATACCGAGGACGGCGACGCCGGGCTGGTTAGCTTTTTGATCACCGCAGACGAAGCGGACATGGCGGTCGTGTTCACCGAAGCGGTGGATGGACGCATCGAGGTGTCGATGCGCGCCAGCCCCGCGTACGACGTATCGAGGGTCGCGCTCTCGTTGGGCGGCGGTGGACACCCACAGGCTGCAGGATGCACCCTGCCTGGGCCGCTCGAGGCAGCCCGCGAGCGCGTGCTGCCCTGCCTGCACGAGGCGTGGCACGCGCAGACCGCAGGACGGTGAGGGCGAGCGTGGCCCAGGGGTTCTCCGGCATCCTTAACGTCGACAAGCCGCCTGGCATGACGTCGCACGACGTCGTCGCAGCGGTCCGCCGGATCGCGCGCCAGCGCAAGGTCGGGCACGCAGGCACCCTGGATCCGTTGGCGACCGGGGTGCTTCTGGTGTGTCTGGGTCGTGCAACGCGCGTTGCCGAGTACCTGATGCGCTCGCCCAAGACCTACCGAGCCGAGATCCGCTTGGGGGTGACGACGACGACGGACGATGCCGAAGGCGAAGTGATGGCGCGCTGCCAGGTCGCGCTGTCGCGAGCGCAGGTCGAGGAGGTGCTGCAGGGCTTTGAGGGGCGCATCGCGCAAGTGCCGCCGCGCTACTCGGCGATCAAGCGGCAGGGCGAGCGCATGTATGCGCTGGCGCGGCGGGGCATCGAGGTCGACCCGCCCGCCCGTGACGTAGACGTCTACGCGCTGCGGCTCGTGGGGTGGGCGCCCCCCCTGTGCGCGATCGAGGTTCGCTGTGGGCCTGGAACCTACATCCGGGCCCTGGCGCGCGACGTAGGTACAGCTCTGGGCTGCGGCGCGCACCTTGCTTCCCTGCGCCGCACGTCGAGCGGCGTATTCGCGGCATCCGACGCCGCGAGCCTAGAAGCGATCGAGGACGCGTTCCAGGCTGGGCGGGAGGCTCAGATCCTTCATCCGCTCGATGCCGCCCTCTCCGACCTGCCCGCGCTCCAGCTCGGCGCCCAGGAAGCGCGCCGCGTGGCGATGGGCCAACAGGTCGACGGTGCGCCGCTCGCGGCGGATCCGGAGCTGGCGCGCGCCTATGCGCCCAATGGGCAGTTCGTTGCCGTGCTGCAGCGGGCGCCGCGCACGGGCGGTTGGCGCCCGAGCAAGGTGTTCGTACGTCCCGAAGAGATCCCGCTCGAGTAGGGGATGAGTGTCTGGCATGCACGTCTTGACGACCGAAATCGGGGGGCTGTCTCTCCCGGAAGAGCTCGCCGGACGCGAGTCGGCGATCGCGGTGGGCGCCTTTGACGGGATCCACCTCGGTCACCAGGAGCTGATCCGGCGGCTGGTGGCGCTCGCCCGTCGCGAGCAGCGACTGGCGGGCTTGGTGACCTTTTACCCGCACCCGGCGATGATCCTGCGCCCGCGACAGGAGGCGCTCTACCTCACCACGCCTGGCGAAAAGGCTGCACTGTTGGAACCCCTTGGCTTGGACTGGATGGTCGTCGTCTCGTTCACGCCGCAGTTGGCCAAGCTCTCCCCGGGGGATTTCCTGGGGCATTTGTACGACCGGGTCGGCATGCGTGCCCTGTGCGTGGGGCCCGACTTTGCGTTGGGGCGCGACCGTTCGGGCGATCTGTCTGCCCTGCGCGAGCTCGGTCGTGAGCTCGGCTTTTGCGTCCACGACGTGCCCTATATCACGCAGGGCGAGGACCGGATCAGCAGCACGCAGATCCGGACCCTCGTCCGCCGCGGTCACGTCGACCAGGCGGCGCACTTGCTCGGGCGCTTCTACGCTGTCGCAGGTGAGGTCGTGCGCGGGGCGCAGCGCGGGCGCTGTCTGGGGTATCCGACTGCCAACGTCGCCGTCAATCCCGATCGCGTGGTGCCTGCCGACGGGATCTATGCCACCTATGCGCGCCTGGGCAAGGCGTGCTTTGGCTCGGTGACGAGCATTGGCGTGCGACCGACCTTTGACAACGGCATGCGCAGTGTCGAGGTGCATCTCTTTGACTTTGAGGGTGATCTGTACGGGCGTGACCTGGTCGTCGAGTTCGTGGCGCGGCTGCGCCCAGAGAAGCGGTTCCCGAGTCCGGAGGCGCTCGTCGCGCAGATCGACCAAGATGCGGCGCAGGCCCGCGCGATCCTGAACGCCCGTTCCCATGGATGAGAGCCTGCCCGGCGGCGGCGCTGCGCCGCTGCACCGATGACAGAGCGGTGGGGTCTCGCATGCCCGACGGGTCTGAGCCTCACGAGAGGAGAGGACGGTCGAGTGGGCGTGGAGCAGGTGGTGACCAGCGTCCTTGCCTCGCGCAAGTATCGGCGTGTGTGCCCGGAAACGGTCCGGCGCATCGCCGCCGAGGAGTGGTCCGCGCGCGGCGCGCTCAAGTCGGCTGTCAAGGCGACCAAAGCCCGGCTGCACCAGGCATGGGGGGCCTACGAGACGCCGGTCGACTATGTGCGCGCCTACGATGACCTGTACGCAGCGTACACACACGGCAGAGACGATGAGGTACGCATAGCCTGTCGGCGCCTGCTGAGCCTGCACGCCTCCACGCGCGAGCGGCTGCCGCTCCTCGAGGGCTTCTATGCGCGGATCCATGCGCACACGGGCGTCCCGTTGGCGGTTCTCGACCTGGCGTGTGGCCTCAACCCCCTGACCCTGCCCTGGATGGGCCTACCGGCGGGCGCCAGCTACCACGCCTATGACATCGACGTCGAACGCGTGGGCTTCCTGGCGCGCTTCCTGCAGGTGCCGGGCGTGTCGGGGGAGGCTCACCTGCAGGACGTGATCTGTACGCCGCCCACCCAACGTGCTGACTTGGCGCTCCTCCTCAAGTCGGCGCCCTGCCTCGAGCAGCAGCGCCGTGGCAGCACGTTGGCGGTGTTGGATGCCCTCGATGTCGCACACGTCGTGGTCAGCTATCCGGTCCGGAGCCTCGGGCGCCGCGAGAAGGGCATGCTGGCGCACTATGCGCACGCGTTCAGCCAGTTGTGCGCCGAACGGACGTGGCGCGTCGCGCGCCTGGATTTTGAGACAGAGCTGGTCTTTGTCGTGGACAAGGGATGATGCACACGCTGTTTGTGGTCGGGACGCCGATCGGCAACCTGGAGGACATCTCGGCGCGCGCCCTCTCCGTCCTCGCCAGGGTCAAGGCGATTGCCTCCGAGAACCCGGCGCGCACGCAGCGGCTGCTCGATCGCTACGGGATCGAGACGCCCATGATCCGCTACACCGATGCCTACGATCGCAAG
>JAFGIE010000201.1 GCA_016929775.1 Anaerolineae bacterium | reverse complement strand
GTGAGACATCTCAGGTCCTTTCTCCGCCCTCCATTATACACTAATTCTCGGAGCGGAGTTGTCTCACCTATCTTGGCACAGAGGGCCCCTTCGATCTTTGTACAGCCATCGGGGAGGTTGCCACGCGCGACAACCTGTACCTGCACGGGGAAGGACTCGAGGATCCGCACTTCCACCGTATCGACGGTCGCAGTCCCGGGCTCGAACGCAGGCGTCGGCTCCTCGTCAGGACTGCGAGGCATAGGCGTCTCGCTCGGCGCAGACTGGACCGGCGGCATAGGCTCTGACGTCGACGCGGCGCACGCCGCCAAGATCGCAGCCAGGCACACCACCAACAACAACATCCCACGGACCTTCATCATCACAGACTCCTCTCCATACCACGCGACACACCGTGCTACCGGGACCGTACTTCAGCCCATGAGACGCCGTCAGGGGCCAAATGGTTCCACAGCAGCAGGCAGCGGCGTGTCGTTCCGTGCACTGAAGCACCAGGAGGCTCATCTGTGCCCACGTGCAAGTCGTCCTTATCTGTACGCATGCCCGACTCACCACCGACTGGACAGAACGGCATCCCAGTAGGCATGAACGTTCTCCAGGCTGAAAGATGCCGATCACGCCATCGGAGCCCAGGACACGCTCGGCCTCCAGCCCGCGGTGAAAGGGGTTTTCCCCGTATGCATCCTCCGAGCAGCCTGTCAGGCGTTGGATGTACGCCGGGGCAGCCAGCCAACCGCCCAGAATCGGGGGCCGATCCGGCTGTCGCAGAGCAAAGGCAGCGCGTACGCGCGCGATCTTGTCCGCTCGCACCCCTCACGGCGCTAGCCGAGCACCTGCTCAGCGCTAGAGATACCCAGCTTGGCGTATCCACCCGCCTCGAACATACAAGTCGGTCAGCCGACATCGCCGTCCCAGCCCAGGCCCAATGCGGTGGCGGTCTCGCCCAGACGAGCCCAGGTGCGCTCCGGGAGTGGGATCCCGTCACGCTCGCGCTGCGCCTTGCACCGCCACTCCGGCTCGCCTGGCAGCAAGATCTCGTCGCAGTCGGGCGCGCGGGGTGTGGCCTTGATCGCTTCGCTGAACTCGGCGACCATGCCGCGGAAGTCGCGAGGCGCACAGAAGCGGTCGAGACGCATTACAAGCAGCACAACGCCCTGCTCGCGCTGGTAGCCCGGCAGCAGCGCGGGTCCAGCCCCGCTCAGCGCCCCTGCCAGGAGCTCGATCACGACGCTCAGGGCATAGCCCTTGTGCCCTGCGAACGGCAGCATCACGCCCCCATCCGCCTGCGCACGTGGGTCCCGCGTCGGTCGACCGTGCTTGTCCAAGAGCCATCCTTCAGGAAGCTGCGCGCCCTTGTCAGCGGCGACCTGGATCTTGCCCTGCGCACAGACAGACGTCGCATAGTCGAGCAAGACCGGCATGCCATCCGGCCCAGGCAGCGCCCAAGCAATGGGGTTCGAGCCCAGGGCGCGCGCCACACCGCCGTGGGGTGCGACGATCCCGCCCTGAGCTGTCCCGTTGCACACCATCAACGCCATGTGGCCTTGCTGCGCTGCGAGGGCGACGTACTCGCCCAGCCTGCCGATGTGGCCCGCACGCCGCAGCGCCACGACAACGACGTCACTGGTCGCGAGCTTGGCCAAAGCCAACGCAACCGCGCGCGCTGCCGCCACTTGCCCAAAGTTGTAGGAGCAGTCCAAGACCAACGTCGTCGGACTTTCTTCGACCACACTGATCTCGCCGTTTGGCTGGATGCGGCCCTCTTGGATGGCACGTACGTACGCCGGGATGCGGATCACGCCGTGCGAGTCGTGCCCGGTGAGGTTGGCCTCGACCAGCGATGCGGATACTCGGACCGCGACCGGACTGGGACATCCTACGGCGCACAAGATGCCGGCGATACGCGCACGTAGCTCAGGGGCAGGAACAAGCGGCACTGGGCCTCCTTTCTGTGGCGAGACGGCGACGCTGTCATGGAACGCGACGTGCTCGGCGAGCATGCGCAAGTCCCTGTCCAGCTCGCAGCGCCGTCTCTTACCCGTGCACGTAGAGATCCCAGTCGAGATAGAACTGGATCGCCTCCTCGAGCACATAGGCATAGTGCCCGCGGGCCACAGCGACGTGGTGCTCGAAGCCGTTCTTGCACAGATAGTCGAGCAGCGTCTGCAGGCCCGCGACCCGCAGCACTGCCGAGCCTCCCTGAAAGTTCCCGACCGGATCGTCGGTGATCTCGCCCTCGCCGAGGTATGACTTGATCACACCCTCACTGTCGTCCGTCGAGATGCGGAAGAACGTGACCGGTCCGGCTACAGCCTGTCCCTTGACCGCGCCGAAGCAGTTGTCCGGACCGAGCGTTGCCCCGAGCACGTCAAGGTTCGAGATCTCCACGTCACGTCCCATAAAGCTCTTGGGGAAACTGCTACAGTGCGTGTTGATGCACATGTCGCGGTCCTGCCCATAGTTGTTGTTCCAGTCCTGGAACGCGGGAGCGTTGCCCGACGCCAACAAGAGCGCATACATCGACACTGCGCCCGCGACATCCACCTCACACGCACTCGGCAGCAGGCGATCGCCCATCATCGCCATGGTCAGGCACGTTGCGCAGCCATAGTTGCGCTGGATCGAGTCCCAGCACTCCACAGCGCTCGCGTCGCACTCGTTCTCGTCCATCCATCGCTCAATCGTCACCGACAGCTTGGTCTGCTTGAGCACGTTGGCGGCTGGGATGGTCGCCGGAATGCGCCCGTAGGCCCGGATCTCGCCAACCTTGCGCACCACGGCGGGATCGTTGTCCCCGAGCGAACGCGCGCCAAAGATGATCTCGGACAGGTCAACCGGAACGACCGTGATCCCCGTCGCCTGCAGCAGCTTCTCGCTGTAGCGCACGGTCTGGAAGGCGCCGGGACGCGCGCCGATCGCGCCGATCCGCGCGTGCCGCAGCCCGTTGACGACGCGACAGACGCGCGCAAAGAAGTCCAGGTCATCTAGGAATTCCTCGCTGTCGATCGGGCAGGTGTGGTAGGTCGTGTTGGTGAACGGGATCCCATACTGGTACAGGTTGTTGCACACGGAGAGCTTGCCACAGAACGCGTCCCGCCGCTCGCTCACCGAGAGCTTGTCCAGCTCGTCGTCACACGCTTGCACGAGCACAGGAACGTCGAGCCGCGCCATATCGAGCGTCTGCACGATGCCCAGCTCATCCCCAAAGTTCGGCAGCACGATGATGATCCCGTCGATCTCGTCCGCCCGTGCATTGAACAGATCGGCGCACAACTTGGCGTGTTCGCGCGTCTCGATCGCCCCGCACGGCGTGGCCTCCGCTGGCGTGATCACATAGCCATAGCCTCGCTCTTCCAGGATCTGGAGCAACCTGGCTCGCACGTTGATCGCCAGCTGCGCATTAAAGAAGCCCCGTGTGCCGACGATCAGCCCAAAGGTCGGCACCTTTTCCATGACTCTCATCTCGGTCTCCCTTCGCGTGGTTGCGCGGTTCCAGCCGTCCCGCTTCTCTCATCACCCCACATCGGCGCGCAAGAGCAGGTGCGCGGCCCGACCGTGCAACGCCATTCCTCGACCCTACTCTGGCGACGCGCGCCGGTGCCGTTCCCGCACTCGTGCAATGGCCTCTGCCTCACGCTGCCTGACGGCAGGCCTGTCGGGGTCCCCCACGGCATACCGGATCTCGTCGCGCAACCAGACACCCACGATCGCGCTCACGGGCAGCGAAATGAGGGCGATCGTACAGCCGAGCATCACGTACGACGGATCGCAGCGCCCCAGGAGGGAACAGGCAAGCATTGCTAGGCCCCCGATCGGAAAGACGAACGCGATCGGCAAAGCCAGGTACGCCAGCCCGAGGCGCAGCCACCAGGGGAGTGAGCGGAATGCGCTGCTGATGGGACCACCGTGAACCATGTCCGGATACCTCGTGGGCTGACTGCGCGATACAGGCATTTTAGCACAGCAGGTTCCGCTTTGACAACTCACGCCCCTCTGCCGGCGCTCGGCGTCTAGCCGGTCCCCCCACCGCTTGACGTGGTGCACAGAGCCAACACCCAGTCCAGCGGGCGCCCCTGCGCGTCTACGCCGCCGGGGGTCGCGTAGCGCACGAGCCCACCCGTCCCTGGCAGATCGGGGCTAGGCGTTGCGTTGCACAGCGCCCCTGTGCGCGGGTCGTACCAGTGCTGCTCGATGTAGGCCTGTCCAAGGGGCAAATCCAGGACCGCCGAACCGCCCGCCGGAAAGTACACGGCGACCAACTCGCGTTCCGGACTCGCCAGCGCCAGCGGCTTGCGCCCGGTCCCATAGGCACCCGCGACCACCAGACGCGGCGCGGGCGACAGCGCCTCAAAGGGCACCACCTGCATGAAGAACCGGCGCACAAGCTGCAGGTAGCGCACCCCCTCCTGGTCGTGCTCCAAGTCCATCACCGGGCCCCACGTGTTCTCGAAACCGTTGATCACGCCCATCGCGCAGCACGCGCCGCGCCACGCCCCGCGGCGCGTGTGGCTGGCGTCGCAGTGGGCAAAGGACGGGAACGTGATCGGCAGCGCCAGGTTCCGTTCGTAGCCATACTCGGCGAACACCGCGCAGCCAGGCCACCCGGCAAAGCTGCCCGCGACTTGGTCCTCTATGCCCGCCGCCAGCCAGCCGTCGTCGGCCCCACCCGAGCCCCACTCCTGGTACATCACCGCATCGATCGCCCCGGGATCGGCGGCAAAGCGCCGCGCAAAGGGCGGCTGCTGCCGCGTGTTGTGGATCGCGATCGGATGCCCGTGCGGCGCCAGCGCCTTCAGCCAGCGCGCCACGCGCATCGCCCACCGGTCGGCGGCGACGCTATGCCGTGGATCGCCGTCCGGGTAGAACTCGTACTCGTTCATCAGCGTCCACACATATACGCTGTTGTAGGCGTCATACCGCGCCGCCAGGTAGCGTAGCCACAGCTCCTCGCACTCAGGGAGAAACACCTCGCGCCGGTTGAACGGGAACTCGAACCCCCAGGCCTCGGCGATCATCTCGAACCCCACGCCGAGCCCCTCCGCCGCCTGGACCACGCCGTCCACCGTGCGAAAGTAGTCGAGGTTGAAGCGGTCAAAACGCGGCGACTGCTCACTCCCGCCCCAAGGCCACGTGCCGCGCGTCTGCCACACACTGTAGCCGTCTGGCGGGTGAAAGGGGCTCACCTGGAGGCGCACCCGAAAGATGTTGAACCCCTGCCCGGCGCGGCGGCGCAGGTAGGCCTGCACGTCCCCGCCACAGTGCGCCATGCCGAACAAGTTGTACGTCGTGTCGCCCAGCAGAAACGCTGGCTCGCCGGACTCGTAGCGAAAGCCCCACGCCTGTCCTGGCGTGGCGCACAGCTTGCCCCGCTCGTCGCTGCGCTCGACCTCGAACGCACCCTCGGCGTGGAGCCCGGGATCCGGGGGCCACGCGGAGATCGTGTAGCGCCAGACCCCTGCCTGCCCAGGTCGGAAGCGCACGCGCCACGTTCCGTCTCCGTCGTAGAAGGCGGGCACTACCGTCACCTCGCCCGACGGCAGGGCAAAGGTTGCATCCAGCCGCACGTCGAGAAAGGGATTGTCATACGGCTTTGCGCTGCGTACGGCCCACTCGCCGACCGTGCGACACGCCACGCGTGTTGGATTGACGATCACTGGACCCTCCACTGCTTCCTCCCCCTCCCTCGGCGAGCGCGTCGACCATCGCATCCCCCAGCTGCTGCCAGGCCCGGAGGACCCGCTCGTAGAACGGCGGCGTTTCCGCGCCGTCGATCGCGCCGCGTGCATCGAGCCAATCGATCACGCGCCGCACGCCCTCAGAGAACCGAACCGTATACGAGAAGCCCAGGTCGCGGCGCGCCGCTCCGTTGTCGAACACGTTGTTGTGAGAAAAGTTCTCGACGCACCACATTGCCGCCTGCGGAACGACGCGCCCCAGCAGATCGGTCGGGATGTGGACCAACTCCGGGCGCCCAGCGCCCAGCGCAGCGGCGACGATGCGGTGATACGCGTTCCAGGTCAGCCACTCATCACCGGTCACGTGGTATGCCTGCCCGTGTGTGCGCGGGTTGCCAACTGCCCCCACAAAAGCGCGTGCCACGTCATCGCGGTGGCACGCCGCCCAGAGCGAGGTCCCGTCGCCGTGGACGATGACCGGCTCGCCACGCCGTAGGCGGGCCAAGTAGTAGGGATCCCAGCCAAAGGTGTGCAGCACACTGCCCCGCTCGCCATACGTCCACGCCGGACGGAGGATCGTCACTATCAGCTCGCCGCGTTCGTGCGCGTCCTGGAACAGGCGCTCGCACTTTGCCTTGTCGAACGCGTACGGAAACGTGGACGACGGTTCGCGCGGCGCCCCCTCACGGATCGGGTAGCTCGGCGCGGGCTTGGTGTACACGTCGACGGTGCTGCAGAACACGTACTGCGAGGTCCGTCCCCGGAAGGCCCGGATCGCGCTCTCGGCGTGCTCGGGCCGAAAGCAGACCATGTCGATCACGGCGTCGAATGTGCCCGCACGCGCCATCTGCTCCTCGAAGGCGCCAGAATCATTGCGGTCGCCCACCATGCGCCCCACCGGCGGCAGTTCGACCTCGCGCAGCCCGCGGTTGAAGAGCGTCACGTCGTCGCCCCGCGCGACGAGCTGGCGCGTGATGCCCGTGCTGATCAGCCCCGTCCCACCCACGATCAGGACCCTCACTCCACTCCCTCCTCTCCCGCATCGGGCAGCCATTCGGGCTTACCTGCCCACATCGCAGCCGAACTGCTCCGCTCGCGTGCCGTGTATGCCTGGATTCTCGGTCCAGCGCCTCCAGGTCGTGCAGGTAGGGAACCGGGGCGTCAGGACGACCCGCGTGCTTCCATTCGCAGCTGCTGGTCCTGCATCTGGCGCAGTTGGTAGACAAAGTGCTGTCGATCTGGCGTCAAGTCGCGGGCGGTGATCAGCGTGCCTTTGGCAATCGGCGCCGTCACCCGACCGCCTGGCACGAGCCCGAGAGGAACCGCTCCCAACTCGCGGGCCTCGCCATAGGCATACGTGCGCCCGAAATAGTCCGCCATCCCGATCTCGCCAACGACGTCGCCGGGCGCCAAGTCGCGCTTGGCGATGGCGGCGACCTCTGAAACCATGTTCCTGGATACGATCGTCGCCTCGCCGTACAACACAGCCTCGGCGACCGAGAGCGGCGTCTCCACGTTGCACAGGTGATAGGGCCGGTAGAGCGTATAGTAGGGCCCATCTCCCATGCTCAGGAAGCGCATGTCGACGCGTATCCTTGGATCCGGCGAGGTGACCACGGCGAACACCCCGGGCGCCACCCTGCCCGTTGAATAGTCGACGCAGCCGCGTCGGCTGAGCACGCCGCCATCCTCGCAGGGGACGAACACCTTGTTCAGCGCATCCACGTCGGCGCGCGCGCCGTGCATGCCCGGCACGTCGGGCACGAGGCCCGTCGCATTCGACATGGCTGCCAGCTCGACCATCGTCTTGGAGCCATCCTTAAAGGCAGCCAGCATCTTGGGGTTCATGCCCCGCCGCTCCGCTTCCTCGCGGCACGTCTCCGGGGTCGCGTCGAGGTCGATCGGGTTGTTCTTGCCCTTGCCCAGGCACACCACCTCGAAGCCGAGGGACGAAGCCTGATCGAACAGCATCTTGCAGACCCCAGGCTCGTCGCCAAAGGCGGCAGTGTAGACGCACCCCGCCTTCTGCGCCAGACGATGGAGCAGCGGTCCGACGGTGACATCCGTCTCGACATTGAGCATGATCACGTGCCTGCCGTTCAGGATCGCCGTCCAAGCCACGCGCGCGCCGACCTCAGTCAGGCCCGTAGCCTCGACCACCGCATCCAGTCCGTCGAGCTGAGCCAGCAGGACCGGGTCCTCGGTCAGGACGCGCTTACCCGCGCGCAGGGCATCCTCCGCCTCGCCGCGTTTGGCCGTAACGCAGACGCCATCTGCACCATACCCCAGCGCCTCCAGCGTCCTGAGCGCCCGCGCCGGCGCAATGTCGGCGATCGCCACGGTCTCCATACCAGGCATGTGGTGCACGACGTGCACCATGCCTGACCCCATGTGCCCACAGCCCACCAAGCCAACCCGGATCGGCTTGCCCTCCGCCTGCACGCGCTGCAGCCGCTCGTATGTCTCCATCCGCCATCTCCTTTGCTGTCGTCGGGGCGGGCCTGCGCCCTATCGCCGGGTGTCACGCCGACCCACGACCCTAGATCTGTCCTCTCAGCCGCGCCAGCTCGACAAAGTCGTCCTTGACGTGCTCATAGACACGCTTGTACAGGCCAAAGAAGTCCATGTAGCGTGCGTGCGCCGCCGGATCGGGCGCCATGGGCTCGACGTACTCGGCCCATTCCCGCGCGACCGAGAACCCGGGCAGGACGCCGGTGGCAACGCCAGCTAGGATCGCATCCCCGTAAGGCGCGCCCGTGCGGCGTTTGACCAGCACGATCGGCACGTCGAACACGTCGCTGATGATCTGGCGCCACAGCACGCTCACTGCGCCGCCCTCGTTCATGACCAAGGGCAGGTTGACCTGCAGCCCTGCCTCTTGGATCAGCCTGAACGAGTCGTACATCGCATAGGCGACTGCCTCCATCATCGCCCGCACCAAGTGCCCCTTGGTATGATTCATCGAGAGCCCAAACACCACGGCGCGTGCATAGACATCCCAGATCGGCGTGCGCTCGCCCATCAGGAAGGGAAGCACGATCAGGCCATCGCTTCCTGGGGGCACCTTTTGCGCCTCGAGGTTGAGCAGGTCATACGACGACACACCGAGTATGCGCTCCACCTCGACTTCATACTGCGAGAACGCATCCCGCAGGTAGCGGATCGACTGCCCACCCGTCATCGTAGTCGGCACGGTGATGTACATCTCGCGCGAGTTCACTGTGTACGGAAAGTTGATCATCAGCCGCCCGATCGGGGAAAAGGCAAACGCGACGTCCCGAAAGACCAGGCCAAAGTTCCCCACCGTGCCCAAGTTGCACTGGATGTCGCCCTCCTCCGTCGCCCCAGCCCCCAAGTAGCCGGCATTGCAGTCCACTTGGCCCGCGCAGACCGGGATGCCCACTGCCAAGCCCGTTTCCTCTGCCGCCTCTCGGGTCACCTCGCCGACGATGTCCGTACAGGCATACAGCTCGGGCATCAACGCGGGCGAGATGCCGATCTCTTCCAGCAGCTCGTGGCGGAACCGCAGCGTGCGGAGGTCATACGCCACGCCGTAGAAGCCGCCCGCCGACACATTGAGCGATGCCTTGCCCGTCAGCTTGAGTGTGATGTACCCGTCGATCGTCAGCGCCTTGTCGATCCGGGCATAGTCCGTGGGACGGTTGCGCTTTTCCCACAACAGGTTGACGATCGTCGGGTGATCCTCCAGCCGGTTCCCGGTGACCGCAAACAACCGCTCCTCGCCGACCTGCTCCTTGAGCCACGCCACCTCGCGTGTGGCACGCCGGTCGAGCAGGTTGTAGGCGCGATGAACGGGTCTGCCCGCCGCGTCGACCATAACCAGTGAGGGCAAGGCCGACGAGACAGCGATCCCCCGGATCTCGCCTGGCTGCACCTGCCCCTCTCCGAGGACACTCCGGATCAGCCGGCAGGCGATCTCCCAGTAGAGCAGCGGATCGTGCTCCGACCAGCCGGGGCGCTCCTGGATAAACGGATACTCCTCGAACGAGAACCCGAGCACACGCCCCTCTGTGTCCGCGATGCACGCCTTGGCGCCGCCGGTGCCATAGTCGATCCCGAGCAGTACTTCCGCCATACTCCCTCCTCATCGCTCTATCGTCGCCCCGGGATGAGCTGCCTGGTGTTGGAACACACTAACGGATCTCTCCCGATCCACGCGTGTCACCCGTCCGCGCCGACAGCAGGACCGCTGCCGTCGCCTCGTCCGTGACCAACACGTCGAGGAGCCCCCCACACAGCGCCGCGCGGATCACGTCGCGCTTGGACGGCCCCCCGGCGACGCCGATCGTACGCGGGATGCCCCGGATCTGCTCCAGCGTGGGACCAATGATCCGCTCGTTGATCTCGTGCTCGACGGGCTGTCCCTGCGCATCGAAGAAGCGCAGCGCGATGTCGCCAACTGCCCCCTGCTCCTGGAGCAGTCGCAAGTCGTGCGCCGTCAGGATCCCAGACTGCACGACCACCGAGCTGGGTCCAGGCTGCCCGATGCCCACCAAGCCCACGTCTGCGCTTGCACCGAGGGCCAAGGTATCCGCAATCTGCGGGTCGGAGAGCAGCCCATCGCGTACCAGGCGGCTCGAGACGATCCCCGGCGCAGGCAGCAGACGCAGGCGTGCGCCCAGTGCCTCGGCTGTGCGGCGCGCCAGGTCGGCCCCATACACCTCCGCCTCGGGCTGCCCCAGCCCTCCCAAGAGCTGGCACACACGAAGCTCGGGCCAATGCTGCACCGGCAACGCATCCACCACAGACAGGAGCGTGGTACCCCAGGTCAGGCCAAGTACCCGGCACCCAGGCAAGCAGCGCACCAGGGCCTGGGCAGCTGCTGCGCCCAGCTCGCGGATGACCGTCTGGCTGTCTGGACGGGAGGGCGCGACGACGATGGCTTCGTCGAGGCCATAGGCCAACTCCAAGCCTCGCTCCAGCCTCGACGTCGTGGGCTCGGGCGCGACCACCGTGATCTGTACGATGCCCTTGTCACGCGCCTGCTGCAGCAGGCGTGAGACCTTGACCCGGGAGATGCCCAGCCGCTTGCCGACTTGAGCCTGGGTCAGCCCATCCTCATAGTAGGCCTTGGCGATCTTGAGCAACCAAGTCACATCGTCATCGTGAACTGCCATCACGCTCCTCCCCACCCCGCGCTCCGCTGGCGTCGACATCGTATCACAGACCTGCACAAATGTCAACCCACGCACAAATGTGCACGACACGCTGCGCTCGGGGCCAGAGGTAGCCCGCGCAGACCTGCATCGCGTCGAGTGTAAGCGTCACACGTTGGGGACCTGAAAAAGGGGAAAAGCGGCGGAAAAGGGCCACTGTGCTTCGTAGGGACGGCAAGGAGCGTG
>JAFGIE010000200.1 GCA_016929775.1 Anaerolineae bacterium | reverse complement strand
GGCGCGGGGCCTACAGCGCCGGCTGAGCGAGGTGGATGAACGGCTGCTCCGGTCGCTGCGCGCCCGGGTGCGCGCGGGCGAGCTGACGGGGAGCGCCCTGCGCGCCGAGTTCGGGCGCTACACGTCGTACCGGCGCACGCCGCACGGCGCAGCGCATCTCGGTTATGACGGGCTCGACGTCCTGGTGCAGGGCCTGCTGCTCGCCGACCCGGCGCCCAAAGAGAGCGGAATCCGGAGCCCGGAGATGGTGCAGTATGAGGCGACGCCGGCGCGCGCGGTGCTGGACATGATCGATCGCGCGCCGATCGGCGGGCAGGACGTGTTCTATGACCTCGGGGCTGGGCTGGGGCACGTGGCGCTGATGGTTGGCTTGCTGACCGGTGCGACGGTCCGTGGGGTCGAGATCGAGCCGGCGTTCTGCGCGTATGCAGAGCGCCAAGCCGCCCGGTTGGCGGTGGAGAACGTGCGCTGCCTGTGCGGCGACGCGCGCGACCTGGACTATGGCGACGGGACGGTGTTCTATCTCTTTACGCCGTTCCGAGGGAGCGTGCTGGATGCCGTGCTGGACAGGCTGCGCGTGGGGGCAGGCGGGCGCTCGATCCGGGTGTGCACCTATGGTTCGTGCACGATCCGCGTAGCCAGGGAGGGATGGCTGCGGAGCCTGGACGGCAACGCCGACCACGAGTTCAAGGTTGCGATCTATGGTCCGGTCGACGAGAGATAGCGCGCCTGTGCCCGTACCCTGGATGATCGAGCACGTGTAGAGCTGGACCATGTGGAGGGCGAGATGATCGAGATCCCTAGGTGGGCGGTTTTCGAGACGGGCGCCGAGAGCGCGCGGGAGAGCGTCGACCCGTTCTGGGACACGGACGTGTGCTGCGAGCTGACTGCGCCCTCGGGGGCGAAGCACACGGTCGACGCCTTCTGGGACGGCGGTCGGGCGTGGCGCGCGCGCTTTGCGCCGGACGAGGTCGGGGAATGGTCGTGGCGCCTCCGTTGTGCGGGCAGCGACGCGGTGCTGGACGCACAGGCAGGGGCGTTCCGGTGCGTCCCGTACGAGGGGGACAACCCGCTCTACGCGCACGGACCGGTGGAGGTCTCGGAGTCGGGGCGCCATTTCCAGCACGTGGACGGCGAACCGTTCTTCTGGCTGGGCGACACGGCATGGAACGGCGTGCTGCGCGCGCGCCCTGCGGACTGGGAGCGCTATCTGGCTGCCCGCCGCGCGCAGCGCTTTACGGCGATCCAGTTTGTGAGCACGCAGTGGCGCGGCGGTACTGCGCTGTTGGGGGGCGGTCTGGCGTTCACCGGCACCGAACGGATCGCCATCGCCCCCTCGTTCTTCCAACGGCTCGATCCCAAGGTGGCGGCGATCAACGCGCACGGCTTGGTGGCGGCGCCCGTCATGCTGTGGGCGCTGTGGGAGAGCGATCCGGGCCAAGTCCTGTCTGAGCAGTCGGCGATCCGGCTGGCGCGTTACCTGGCGGCGCGGTGGGGCGCGTACCACGTGATCTGGTTCCTGGGCGGCGACGGGCGCTACAAGCAGGACCGGGCAGAGCGCTGGAAGCGGATCGGGCGCGCGGTGTTCGGGACGCGCCATGACCGGCTGGTGACGATGCATCCCTGCGGACAGAGCTGGGTGGGGCCCGAGTTCCGGGGCGAACCGTGGTTCGATTTCATCGGCTACCAGAGCGGGCACGGCAGTTCGGATGAGCACCTGCGGTGGCTGGTGAACGGCCCGCCGGCAAGCGCGTGGGGGAACGAGCCCGTGCTCCCGGTGGTGAACCTGGAGCCAAACTACGAGGCCCATCCTTCTTATCACATCGCGCGCGCGTTCACGGACCGAGAGGTGCGGCGGGCGGCGTACTGGAGCCTGCTCGTCTCTCCCCCGGCAGGCGTCTCGTTCGGGCACAACTCGATCTGGGTGTGGCCCGAGGGCCTGGAAGTGCCGGAGGGCCACGACCGCATTGGTCCTGTCGGACGCTGGGAGGCGGGCCTCGACACGCCGGGCATCCGCTCCATGACGGTGCTGCGCGCGCTGATCGACCGCCTGCCGTGGACAGACATGCGCCCGCTGCCGGCGTTGGTCCGCGAACAACCGGGCGACGCCGACCCGGCGCGCTACTGCGCCGCCGCGGCGACGGCGGACGGGCGCGTGGCTGCCGTCTATATGCCGGTGGGCGGGCCGTTGTCACTGGACCTGGACCTGCTCGCGGCGCCGGGCAAGGCGGAGTGGTTCGATCCGCGGACGGGAGCGTGGACGCCGGCGCCGCTGCAGCCGGCGATGGTCGCGCCCGACGACGGCGACTGGGTACTGGTCGTTGCATAACGCGCGCGGCGACGAGGGGCGCGCGCAACCTGTCCAGGGCGCGGACGAGGTGGCGCCGCTGACGCGCATGGACCTGGCACTGGGCGTTGCCGCCTTTGCGGTTGCCCTGGCGCTCTATGTGCGGACCTTGTACCCGGGCCTACTGCCTGGAGACAGCGGCGAGTTCCAGGCGCTGGCGCGCTTGCTGGGGACGGCGCACCCGACCGGGTACCCAGTCTATCTCCTCCTCGCACACCCGATCTCGTGGCTGCCCCTGGGCAGCGTCGCGTACCGCGTGAATGCGATGTCGGCGTTGATGGGCGCGCTCACCGTGGGCGGGGTCAGCCTCTGCGCGCGGCTGGTGAGTGGACGCAGGTGGACGGGACTGCTGGCGGCGATCGCGCTCTCGTTCTCGGCGACGCTGTGGTCGCAGGCGGTGATCGCCGAGGTGTACACGACGGGGACGGCGTTCGCGGTGGGCGTGTTGTTGGCGGTCTTGTACTGGGACCGCACGGGACGCACCTGGGCGCTGGGCGCAGCGGGTCTGATCGGCGGACTGAGCCTGGGCGGGCACCTGACGGTCGCGCTCCTTGCGCCGCCCGTCGTGATCTACCTGGCGGTGAGCCGCAAGGCATCGCGGCGGGCGTGGGGCGCCGCCCTGCTCGGCGCCGCGGTCGGAGTAGCGCTCGCGCTGGGCGCGTACCTGGCGATGGACCTGTACCCCTCTCCGGCTGACTTTATCGAGATCGCGATCGTGCCCTCCCGATCGGTGTGGGGGCTGAGCGAGGCGAACCTGGACACGGCGTGGGAGCGGGTGTGGTGCAGTCTGAGCGGGCGGCAGTGGCAAGGACGCATGTTTGCCGATCCGGGAGAGACGGTGCCGAGGAACGTCGGGGCGTACCTGGACAACCTTGGCAACGAGTTCTCGCTCGTGTACGTTGCGCTCGCCGCGCTGGGCATAGGACGGCTATGGGCGCGGCAGCGTCCGACCGCTGTGTTGCTGCTGGGGGTCCTGCTGGCGCAGTGGGCGTATGCCTTTGGCTATGACATCCACGACGTGTACGTGTTCCACCTGTGCGGCTATCTGGCGATCGCGGTGCTTGGCGCCGCTGGGGCGGATGCTGTTGCCGGGTTGTGGACGCGCCGCCCGGCGCCCAGACTACGCGCGCGCGCAGCCCAGAGCGCGCTGGCGGCGGCGCTGTGCGTGGCGGCGGTCGC
>JAFGIE010000199.1 GCA_016929775.1 Anaerolineae bacterium | reverse complement strand
TGGCGCACCAGGAGGTGGCGCACCAGGAGGTGGCGCACCAGGAGGTGGCGCACCAGGAGGTGGCGCACCAGGAGGTGCGATGCAGAATCGCGAGTTCACGATCGAAAACCAGGTCCACTATAGCCGCGCCGGGCCCGTGCGCTGGATCATCTCGCACGTCATGCGCTATCCCTATCTGCCGATCGCGACGATCCTGCTAGCGGCGCTTGCCGACTGGCTGAGGAGCCAGGCGCCCCTCTACATGGGGCGCGCCTTCGACCACGTACTCAGCCCCGACCGCAACCTGCGCACGCTGTTGGCGCTGACCCTCGGCATGCTGGGCTTCCAGCTGGGCAAAGGGGTAGTGAACGTCGTGCGCAGCGTGCTCAGCGAGTTCATCGCCCAGCTGCTCGAGCGGGACGCGCGCGAAGAGCTGTATGTCGCCCTGCTCGGCAAGAGCCTGACCTTCCACAGCCGGCAGCGGATCGGCGACCTGATGGCGCGCGCCACAAACGACGTGCGGCAGCTCAACTTTATGTTCAGCCCCGGGTTGCGCCTGATCCTAGAGTCGCTGATGAGCCTGATCATGCCGCTGATTGCGATCGGCACCCTCCACCCTGTGCTGCTGACGATCCCGCTCCTCTTTTGCGCGCTCTTGGCGCTGACGATCTGGCACTATACCCGGCAGCTCAACCCAATCGCCGAGGGGCAGCGCCGCCAGTTCGGGACGATGAACGCGGGCTTGGCGGAAGCGGTCGCCGGGATCGAGGTCGTCAAAGCCAACGCGCAGGAGCGCCAGGAACAGGCCAAGTTCTCAGCCGATGCGCGCCTCTTCCGCGACCTCTTTGTCCGCCAGGGGGAGATCCAAGCGCGCTACCTGCCGCAGTTGGTGTACTATGTCGTGCTCGCCGCGGCGTTCATGCACGCCCTGTTGCTCTACGCGCGCGGGACGCTGACCCTGGGCAACGTGATCGCCTACATGGGCCTGCTGGGCTTGCTCCAGTTCCCGACCTTCATCTCGATCTTTACCTTCACCCTGGTCCAGTTGGGCGTCGCCGGCGCGCGCCGCATCCTGGAGCTGATCTCGGCCCACACCGAGCTGGACGAGAACCAGGCGGGCGTGCGGCGCGAGATGCGGGGCCAGGTGGTGTTCGAGAACGTCAGCTTTGGCTACGACGGCAACCCCGTGCTCAAAGGCATCAGCTTTGCCGCCGAGCCAGGGGAGACGATCGCGATCGTCGGGCAAACTGGCTCGGGCAAGACGACGCTCACCCGCCTGATCAACCGCATCTACGACGCCTCCAGCGGGCGCGTCCTGGTCGACGGGGTCGACGTCCGGGACTGGCAGTTGGCCTCGCTGCGCTCGCAGATCTCGACGATCGAGCAGGACGTGTTCCTCTTTGCGCGCCCGATCCGCGACAACATCGCGTTTGGCGTGGGCGAGGACGTGCCCCAAGCCGAGATCGAGCGCGCAGCGCGCGAGGCACAGGCGCACGACTTTATCCTCAACTTTGACCGTGGCTACGACACCGAGGTTGGCGAGCGGGGCGTCACGCTCTCGGGGGGGCAGCGGCAGCGCATCGCCATCGCGCGCGCCTTTCTCACCGACCCCCGCATCCTGGTCCTCGACGACTCGACGAGCGCGATCGACAGCGCCACAGAGGACCAGATCCAGGCGGCGATGTACAAGGTGCAGCAGGGACGGACGACGTTCATCATCACCCATCGGCTGTCGCAGATCCGGTGGGCCGACCGGATCCTGGTGCTGCGCCGCGGCGAGCTGGTCGACCAAGGCACACACGACGAGCTGATCCACCGCTGCTCGGCCTATCGCCGCATCTTTGCGCGCTACGAGGTCGACTTGCCCCCGATCGAGGGGGACGCGTGCCCGCTCGACGCGTGAGCACACCACCCGCTACCTGACCCGACCCGCGGGTTTGACGGAGGCACCATGGGGTTCATCCTGGGCGGTCTGGAAACAGAGACCTATGACCGTACGTACAGCGACCGGGAGCTGATCCGGCGCATCATCGGCTACTTCCGCCCCGAGTGGAAGCGCATGGCGATGGTGGCGGGCATGATCCTGCTCAACTCGGGGTTCAACACCGCGCGCCCCCTGCTCATCACCCGCGGGATCGACATGGTCGCCGTCAATCCGAGGCCACAGTCGATCGTGCTCCTTTCGATAACGATCCTGGTCTTTGGCGCAATGGCGTGGGTGTTCAACTTTTGGCGCACGCGGGCGTCGGTCCAGGCGGTAGGCAACGTCGTGCTCCACCTCCGAGAGGACGTCTTTCGCACCGTGACCGAGCACGACATGTCGTTCTATGACGAGAACAGCTCGGGCAAGATCGTGAGCCGCGTGACCTCGGACACGCAGGACTTTTCGCAGGTCGTGACCCTCGTCATGGACCTCCTGAGCCAGATCCTGCTGGTCGTGATCCTGTTGATCGTGCTGCTGACGATCAACTGGCGGCTGACGCTGGTCGTGCTTGCCGCCGGGCCGTTCATGGTCGCGCTCGCGCTCGGTTTGCGCAAGGTCGCGCGCGAGGTGACGCTGCGCGCCAAGCAGGCGCGCGCGGCGGTCAACGCGAACGTGCAAGAGTCGGTCAGCGGGATCGCCGTCGCCAAGAGCTTCCGGCAGGAACAGAGCCTGTACGAGACGTTCGAGGAGGTCAACGAAGAGACGTACCGGATCGGCCTCAAGCGCGGGATCGTGCTCAACAACATCTTTCCCGCCCTCGACGTACTATCCTCCCTGGCGATGGCGATGGTGGTCTATGCAGGCGGCGCGACGGCGATCAACAACCAGATCTCTGCCGGGACCTGGTACTTGTTCATCCAGGCCCTCAACCAGTTCCTCTTTCCGCTGACCAGCATCGCCTCCTTCTGGAGCCAGTTCCAGGACGGGCTCTCCGCCGCCGAGCGCGTCTTTGCCCTGATCGACGCCGAACCGCGCGTCATCCAGACCGACAACCAAGCCATGGGACGCCTGCAGGGCGAGATCTCGTTCCAGGGCGTGTGCTTTGCCTACAAACCGGGCGAGGACGTGCTGTGCGACTTTGACCTGCACATCCCTGCCGGTCAGACGTTGGCCTTTGTCGGGCACACCGGCGCCGGCAAGTCCAGCCTGGCGCGCCTGATCGCCCGCTTCTACGAGTTCCAGGAGGGGCGCCTGGCGATCGACGGGTACGACATCCGCTCCTTCGACCTCTCGCTCTACCGCCGCCAGGTGGGCCTCGTCCCCCAGTCGCCCTACCTCTTTTCCGGCACCCTGCTCGACAACGTCCGCTACGGCGTGCCCGACGCCACCGAGAGCGAGGTCCTGCGCGCCGCGCGCCGCATCGGCAACGGCGACTGGTTCGACGACCTGCCCGATGGCTTGCACACCGACGTCGGCGAGCGCGGCGCCAACCTCTCCATGGGCCAACGCCAGCTCGTCGCCCTCGCGCGCGTCCTAATCCACGACCCCGCGATCCTGGTCCTCGACGAAGCCACGGCGAGCGTCGACCCCTTCACCGAGGCCCAGATCCAGGAGGGGCTGGAAGAGGTCTTTCGCGACCGGACCTCGATCATCATCGCCCACCGGCTGTCGACCGTCCGCAACGCCGACCGGATCGTAGTGCTGGAGGAGGGGACGATCATCGAGGAGGGGACGCACGACGAACTGCTCGCCCAGGGCGGGCACTATGCCACGCTGTACAACACCTACTTCCGCCACCAG
>JAFGIE010000198.1 GCA_016929775.1 Anaerolineae bacterium | reverse complement strand
CTTAGGGTCTACTCCGAGGAGGGTTACTTTACAACTTCGGATGCCCGCCACAAGGAGGACGTCCGCGCCCTGCCCTATGGCCTAGATGAGGTGCGTGCCCTGCGGCCCGTAGCCTTTCGCTGGATCGGCGATCCTGACGAGGGGCTGCACTATGGCCTGATCGCGCAGGAAGTGCGCGAGGTGCTGCCCGAGGTCGTCTCCGCGGGCGAGGGCGCAGACGGCGCGCTGACCCTGAACTACGGCGAGCTGGTGCCGGTGCTGGTCCGCGCGGTGCAGGAGCAGCAGGACGAGATCGAGGCCCAGGCCCAGCAGATCGCCGCCCTCGAGGCGCGCCTGGGAAGGCTGGAACAGGGATCGGGCACAGGGGCGGGCCTGCTGCGCGCGCCGGGCATCGCCGGGCTGGGCGGGCTCTTGGTCGGCGTGCTGGCAGTGGGCAGCGTGCGGCGCAGGCGGCAATAGCCTCCCCCTCGAAGAGAGGACAAGCGAGATGGCGTTCGTCGGGCTCGACATCGGCACGTCGTTCATCAAGGGCGCGGTGCTAGACACCGATGCCCTGCAGGTACGCCATACGCGGCGGATCCCGTTCCCGGACTCACTGCCAGGCTTGCCACCCCTGTACCGCGAGTTCGATCCAGGGGCCGTGCTCGCGGCGGTGCAGGGCTTGCTCGCCGATCTGCTGCCCCTCGCCGCAGAAAGCTCGGGCGCGTGCGCCGGTGTCGTCACCTGTAGCCAGATGCACGGGATGGTGTTCGCCACGGACGTGGGCGAGGCGCGCTCTACGCTCACGACGTGGCAGGACCAGCGCGTGCTGCTCCCTCATCCCTCCGGCGAGGGGACGTACCTCGACGTGATGCGCCGCCGGCTCGACCCCGATCAGGTGCGGCAGTTGGGCAACGAGCTGCGACCTGGGCACCCCTTGGGCCTGCTCTTCTGGCTCGCGGAGCGGGGTGAGCTGCCGGGCGCGGGCGTCTACCCTGCCTCGCTGCCCGACTATTTGCTGAGCAACCTGTGCGGTGCCGCGCCCTCGACCGAGGCGACCAACGCGGCAGCCCATGGTGCGCTCAACCTGGAGACGCTCGACTGGCACCACGAGGTGCTGGCGCGGCTGGGCGTGCGCGGCTTGCGCTGGCCCGAGGTGCGCCGCCCCGGCGAGGTGGTGGGATGGCTGCGCACTGGCTCGGGCGCGATCCCGTGCTACACGCCCGTGGGCGACTACCAGTGCGCGCTGGCAGGGGCCCTGCTGGAGCGGGGCGAGCTTTCGCTGAACCTCTCCACCGGCGCGCAGGTCAGCACGCTCCTTCCGGGCCTAGCCTTTGGCGACTACCAGACGCGTCCCTTTTTCGATGGGCGCTTCCTGGCGACCGTCACCCACATTCCGGCGGGTCGGGCGCTCAACGCGCTCGTCCGCCTGCTCTCCGAGCTCGCCGAGGCGCAAGGCCTCTCGTTGGGCGACCCGTGGCCTTGTATCGCGCGCAGCGCCGCGGAGGCAGGCGCCACACACATGCGCGTCGACTTGGCCTTCTTTGACAGCTCGTGCGGCGATCGCGGCGCGATCGCCGAGATCCGCGAAGCAGAGCTCACCGTGGGGCATCTCTTCCGGGCTGCCTTTCAGAACGTGGCGGACAACTGCTACGCCTGCGCTCTGCGGCTCTCGCCCGAGCAGGCGTGGCGCAACCTGGTCTTCTCGGGTGGCTTGGCGCAGATCGAGCTCCTGCGCCAACTGATCTGCGAACGCTTCCAGGTCGGCTACCGGCTGTGCCCCACGACGGAGGATACGCTGCTTGGCCTGTTGGCCCTGGCACTGGCGTTCACGGGCGGCGCCGCCTCGGTAGCACAGGCTACGGCGCTGCTGCGGGCGGCGTACGGGGACGCGCACAAGACCACCTCACCTTGGGGGTGACGATGAGACACTGCTGCACGAGATGAGCCGCGCCGCACGGCGCGCCGCAGACAAGGAGGCACAGCGATGAGCACCGCACGTGGATCCCGGGATCTTACCCAGGCTGTGAAAGCACTGGCGCGCCAGCAGGGCGCCGTGCTGGTCGGCGTGGCGCCGATCGAGCGCTTCGATCCAATCCCGCCCTGCTATGACCGGGCGCCGCGCGGACACGACCCGCGCGACTTTGTGCCCGACGCGCGAGCCGTGATCTCGATCGCCATGCCGATCATGAACCCGGTCATGGACGCTCCTGCCGCGCTGATGGACCAGGAGGTAGAACTGGTGCCGCCAGACGTCAAGCAAGCTTACCTCGAGACGGTGTATCACCACATGGGGCACCGCATCCAGGACAACTTGCTGGAACAGATCGCGCAGCACATCGGTCAGCATTTGCTGGTGGAGGGGTTTGACGCGATGCTCTTTCCGACCACCGGTATCCATCCCCGCCCACCGAACCTGGGGGGCGGCGGGGGCGAGGAGGGCGCCAGCGAGCGCCAGATCTGGAACGGGCCTTCGCGGGCGTGGGGCGAACGCTTCTCCCCCTTTGGGCACAGCCCGGGTCCCTTCTCACATCGCCACGCCGCGACACGCGCCGGCTTGGGCGAGTTCGGCTACAACAACATCGTCCTCACGCCCCAGTTCGGCCCGCGACAGCGCTTCAATTCGATCATCACCAACGCCGAGCTGGTACCCGATCCCCTGATCGAGGAGCCGATCTGCCTGCGCGATGCGTGCAGGCTGTGTCTCAAGGCGTGTTATATGGGCGCGATCACCATGCGGGACGATCCGCGCGTGCGCGACTATCGCTCTGTGGACAAGGTGGACGTGGGCGTGATCTTTATCGACACCCCCGTCAAGACGGACCCGCGGCTGTGCGACATGCGCCGCCAGCGCATCCCCGACGCGCCGGTGCGGGGTGACTGTGCGCGCATCTGCCCCATTCCGAGCGAGCGTACGCGCCTGCCCAAGAGGCTGCAAGAGATCGTCCGCGCCTGGGCAAAGGAGGCTTCCTAGAAGGGAGGGGAAAGCGGGGCGCCCGCAGCGGAGCGTGCGAACGAGGGCTGCCATGACCTCGTGCCCGCGGGGATCGTGGGCACGAGGTTACCTTTTTGCTTGACCTGCCTACCACATCGAGCGCCAGCGCTCGGCGACCGACTGCGAGCGGGTCGCGCGCTGCAGTAGCGTCTTCGCAGAGGGCTTGGCCCACGAGGGCACCGGGACGTCATAGTCAAACCCGGGCAGCCGCTTGCGCGGGATCTTGTAGCCCAGCAGGTACTCGATCCGATCGATCAGCGGTTCGCTCTCGTCTGTGACGAGCGTGATCGCGTTGCCATCGGCGTCCGCGCGTGCGGTGCGCCCGACGCGGTGCACATAGTCTTCTGCGTGCTCCGGCACGTCATAGTTGACCACGTGCGAGATCCCCTCCACGTCCAGCCCGCGCGCGGCAATGTTGGTCGCGATCAGGACACGGTACTTGCCGGCGCGGAACCCTTCCAGCGCCGCGACCCGATCCCGCTGGGCATAGTCGCCGTGGATGCAGGAGACCGAGATCCCGACTTGCTGCAGCTGCTCGGTGACGATGTCGGCTTCTTGCTTGGTGCGCGTAAAGACCAGCATGCTGCTCACCTCGAGCTGCTGCAAGATCGCGAGCAAGAGCTGGGTCTTGAGGTGCTTGGGCACGGGATAGAGCGCCTGGTCGATCGCCTCGGGCGGCGTAGCCAGATCGATCTCGATCCGCACCGGGTCGCGCTGAAAGCGGCGCGCCAGGAACGAGATCGCGTCGGGCATGGTCGCCGAGAACATCATGGTCTGCCGCTCGCTGGGTATGTGACGCACGATCTCGCGCATGTCGGGCAGAAAGCCCATGTCCAGCATGCGATCCGCCTCGTCGAGGACGAGGAGCTGTACCTCGCGCAGATCGACGTTCCTGCGCCGCATGTGGTCCATCAGCCGTCCGGGCGTCGCGACGATCACGTCGACGCCGCGCCGCAGCTGGTTGGTCTGCTTTTTCATCCCGGCGCCCCCGTACACGGTGGCGATGCGCAGCGACGTGTGCGCCGCCGCCCGCCGCGCCTCGTCGGCGACCTGGATCGCCAGCTCGCGCGTCGGCTCGAGGATCACGACCCGCGGGTGTTTTTGATCCTTGCCCTGCTGCAGCAGTTGCTCCAGCGCCGGCAGCACAAAGGCCAACGTCTTGCCCGTGCCCGTCTGCGCGCAGCCAACGATGTCACGCCCTGCCAGTGCTGGCGCGATCGCCTGCGACTGGATCGGCGTCATCTCTACAAATCCGAGAGCGCGTACCGCCTCTTGCAGCGGGTCGCTCAGTGCTAACTCTTCAAAACGCATCCTACTCCTTCTCTGTGCTGCGGTGACCGGCACACCCGATGTGTGTCCGTTGGTGCAGCACGTGTTTCCTGTTACACTCGGTCTGGCGACCTATGAAAACACCGCTCCGATTTCCAGAATCGGAGCGGTGGGAGAGGCCAAACCGATTGATGTACTGGCACCCATTATAGCAGGTCAGGGCGCCCGTGTCAAGACAAATCTGGCGTGTCTCGCGCCCGTGCGTCTCAGTATGGCCCGCGGATGTGCGCGTGCACCCGCTGCGCATAGAACGCCGATAGCTCCTGGTGCAGCGCCTCGGGCAGCGGCGGCAGATCGGATATCCGCGCGTTGGCGCGCGCCTGCGCGGGCGAACTCGCGCCCGGGATCATGACCGAGACGGCATCGTGGTCGAGGATCCAACGGAGCGCCATCTCGACCATCGACATGCCCTCTGGCAGCATGCCCTTGAGCGCATCCGCCAGCTCGACGCCCAGTTCGAACGGCAGCCCGGCAAAGGTCTCGCCGACGTTGAACCGCTGCCCGTCCCGGTTGTAGTTGCGATGGTCTCCCGCGCCAAAGGTCGTCCGTGCGGTGAACTTGCCCGTCAGGAGACCGCTCGCCAGGGGCAGGCGCGTGATGATCCCGACGCCCTTTTCGCGCGCCCTAGGCATGAGCTCCTCGAGCGGCTTTTGGCGAAAGATGTTAAAGATGATCTGCAGCGACGTGAGGCCCTCCTGCTCGAGACAGATCAGGCCTTCTTCCACCGTCTCGACGCTCGCCCCGAACGCAGCGATCAGGTCCTGGGCGCGCTGCTCGCGCAGCCAGTCAAAGACCTTGCCCGCGCGCAGCACCTCGGTCGGCACACAGTGCAGCTGCGTCAGGTCGAGGCGATCGACCCCCAGGCGCGCCAGCGAGGCCCGCGTTGCCGCGTACATGGACTCGCGGCTGTATCGGTCGGGATACATGCCGCCGCTGCGCCCGAGCTTGGTCGCGATCGTGATGTCCGGATGGGTGCGCCGGATTTGGCCCAGGGAACGCTCGCTTTCGCCGCCCCCATAGCCATCGGCGGTATCGAAGAATCGGACCCCCGACGCATACGCTGCGTCGAGGATCTGTTGGGCGACGTCATTGTCCCACGGGTTGCCCCACCCGCCTCCGAGCTGCCAACACCCCAGCCCACATTCTGTGACCTCGCGTCCCTGTGGTCCCAAGCGCCGCTTCTTCACGTGTGCCTCCTCGCTAGACGATCGGTGGATGAACGATCGCGTGCCCAGGGGAGACGTTGCCTTCCGGGCAGGATCGCGCGAAAGGTCACCTCCTGCACGCAGACGGGTGCGCCCACTCGCCTATTATACCACGGGTCAGCCGATCGGGCATGTCGGAGCCGCAGGGGCACACACATTGATCGCACGGGTCGTTCGCGGTATAATGCACCTCACACTGCCGGTGCGATATGGGCGGTGCGCTGGGCACGTGCTCGCTGTTACTGGTGGTTGGTTGGCCCCGTCGGGGCTGCACAGGAGGTGCATCATGGCTCGTTTCACCGTCAACCCGAATCGCTTTGACCCGTACAAGAACTTCAAGTTCCGGATCAAATGGGATGGGCGTTACGTCGCCGGCGTGAGCAGGATCAGCGCCCTGCGACGGATCACCGAAGTCGTCGAGCACCGCGAGGGCGGCGACCCGAGCATGGTGCGCAAGTCGCCTGGACAGACCCGCTGGGAGCCGATCACGCTGGAGCGCGGCGTGAGCCACGACACCGAGTTCGAAGAGTGGGCCAACAAGGTGTGGCGCTTTGGCGGGGGCCTCGGCATCGAGGTCTCACTGGCTGACTTTCGCAAGGACATCATCATCGAGTTCTACAACGAGGCAGGACAGCTCGCCCTGGCGTACAAGGTCTACCCTTGTTGGGTGTCCGAGTATCAGGCCCTGCCCACCCTCGACGCCGACGCCAACGGCGTCGCGATCGAGTCGATCACGCTCCAGCACGAGGGCTGGGAGCGCGATCGAGAGATACCCGAGCCCAGGGAGCCCAGCCTCTAGCGGCGTGGCGTGCATCCTGGCGGATACGTGCCCCCCGCCCCTCTGGGAGGCGCGTCGGGCATAGCATGGCGCACTGGGCGATCCGCGCGCGGATCGCGTCGACACCAACTGAAGGAGGCAGCTCGTGAAGGCAGTGATGCTCTGGGAACCAGAACGGATGGAATGCATCGACATCCCCATGCGACCGCTGGGGCGCGGCGAGGTGCGCCTCAAGGTCGAAGCGTGCGCGATCTGTGGCTCTGATCTGGAGGGCTATCACGGGCTGCACCCGACGATGACCCTGCCCCGGGTGATGGGTCACGAGGTGGCGAGCACGGTCGCCGAGGTCGGACCGGGGGTGCAGGACTTGTCGGTTGGCGACCGCATCGCCGGGATCGGGCGCGTGTCGTGTGGCGTGTGCGCGGCGTGTAGGAATGGGCGGGCCGATCAGTGCGTCTCCCCGCTTGGCCCCGGCTTTACTGCGCAGGGCGCGTACGCCGAGTACCTGGTCAGCCGGGCGGAGGGGTGCACGCTGATCCCGGAGGGAGTGAGCTTTGTCGAGGCAGCGGTCGCGCAGCCTGCCGGGATCGCCAACCACGCCGTCGCCACACGCGCCCACGTGGAGCGCGGCGAGACGATCCTGATCCAGGGCTGCGGGCCGATCGGCCTCTCGGCGATGATGCTCGCCAAGCTGCGCGGCGCGACGGTGATCAGCACCGACATCGTCGACTATCGCTGCGACTTTGCGCGCCAGATGGGGGCGGACCTGGCGCTCAACGCGCACCGTGATCACGTCGAGGAAGCGGTTCGCGATCTGACCGGCGGGCGCGGCGCCGACAAGGTGATCGAGTGCGTCGGCGGCGACCAAGACGAGACGATCCCCGAGGCGGTGACGTGCGTCAAGGACCGGGGCCTGGTCGCCGTCGTCGGCTCCTTTGCCCATAACCGTGCCACGCTGCCCGTGATCAACTTCAAGTTCAAGGAAAAGACGGTCCTCGGATCGCAGTCCATGCCCGAGGGGTATGAGCCGATCTTTGAGCTGCTCCTCGCCGGCAAGCTCGACCTGATGCAGCTCGTCACGCATCGCCTGTCGATCGGCGAAGCGCAGCATGGGCTCGAGCTGATGGACGCCAAGGCGGATCGTGTGCTCAAGGTCGTGCTCGAACCGTAGGCCTCCTGGCGTCTCTGGCAAACGGGCCTTGATCTCGCCCTGCGTTCGTGGTATGATGGTGTCACGGGTACCATGTTTGTGATGTTTGGCAAGTACTCGATGAAAGGGATGCGCGAGATCAATGACGCGACACACTGGCGCTTCAACATCGCATGTCTAGAGTGCACGCTGCCGGTTGACCTGCCGGCGCGCCAGCGCATGTGACAACGCGCGGCGTGTCTTCACACTCTGGGGCGGGGGCTTTCGGAGGACCGGCAGCAAGGCCCGCTCGGGCGCGTCCCAGCCTCCCTCTAGACCGGCGCGCCGCTTCCCTCGTGCGCTTAGGCGCCTGTCTGCGGGGCCGGATCGCCAGCCTGCCGCGCCGCGGCGCGTGCCCTGCCCTGCTCCTCGATCTGCATGATCGCCG
>JAFGIE010000197.1 GCA_016929775.1 Anaerolineae bacterium | reverse complement strand
GAGGGAATGCGGACACTTGACAATTCCCCCCATTCGCCGTACAATACCGCAACTCGTGTGCTGTCGCGGCGCGTCATCTGGCTTGCCGGGCGCCAGGCGGTCTGCCCAGGTGCAGCTGCTGCGTACAGTACGTTTTGATGTTATGGGGAATCTCGGAGTTCACGCTGGCACTCATGCGGAGCAATCGCAAGATCCTGTTCGCCATCCTGATCGCCCTTGGCCTGTTCCTGGCGCTGGCTTGCCAGCTGTCGGTGCCTCCCACGGCGACGCCAGAGGTCCTGGTTGGCGACCCAACGGAGACGCTGGTTCCCACGTCGACGACGGCGCCCGCAGAGACGCGTGCTCCTCCCAGCCCGACCCCTGTGCCTCCGGCAGGAAGCACGGCGACGCCGATCCCGTCTCCGACGCCGGCAGGCGTGGAACCGCCTGCAGGGAACACACTCCGCATCTGGTCTGAGGATGCAGAGACGCTTGATCCGGCGCTGGTCCAGGACGCGACCTCGCACGTGTTTGTCAACCTGCTGTTCAGCGGCTTGGTAGCGCTGGACGGGAACCTCGAGGTCGTGGCCGATTTGGCCGAGCGGTGGGAAGTCGATCAGAGCGGGACAGTCTATACCTTCTACCTGCGCGACAACGCCACGTTCCACAATGGTCGCCCGGTGACGGCAGAAGACGTGCGCTACTCGATCGAGCGGGCGTGCGATCCCGAGCGAGGCGCGGTACAGCGTGCCCAGTCCTACCTGGACGACATCGTCGGGGTGATGGAGCGCACCCGCGGCGAGACCAAGACGATCAGCGGGTTGCGCGTGATCGATGAGCGCACGATCCAGATCACGATCGACGCGCCCAAGCAGTACTTTCTCTCCAAGTTGACCTATCCGACCTCGTTCGTGGTCAACCGCGAGAACGTCGAAGACACCTCGCGCAAGTGGACGGCGCGCCCGATCGGCACGGGGCCCTTTGCGATGGTGGAGAACGGCATCAGCCGGATGACCCTCGCCGCGTTTGACGGCTACCATCGCGGGCGCCCGCAGGTCGATCAGGTGGTGATCGAGTACCGCGGGGATGCGATGAACATGTACGAGCGGGGTGAGCTTGACATCATCGAGGTGGGCGCGGGCGACATCGATCGCGTGCTCGACCCGAGCGACCCGCTGCACGCTGACCTGCGCGTCGTGCCCCTGCTCGACGTGTGGTACATTGGCTTTAACACCTCGATCGCACCGTTCGACGACCGGAACGTGCGCCGCGCCTTTGCCTACGCGACCAACAAGACGGCGATCGCCGAGATCGCGTACAACAAGACGGTGGTGCCTGCGGCGGGGATTCTCCCGCCCGGCATGCCCGGCTATGATCCGGACCTGGAGGGACTGCCCTACGATCCCGACCTGGCGGCGGAAGAGATTGTGGCATCGCGCTATGGCGACGTCAGCGAGCTGCCGCCGATCGTGCTCACGGTGACCGGGTCCGAGATGGGCGAGATGCTGGCAGAGATGTACAACCAGGTGCTCGGCGTCGAGGTCGAGGTCGAGGTGGTCGACTGGGGCGTGTACCTGCTTGGTCTGGACGCGCAAGCGTATGCGATGTACTCGTTGGGCTGGATCGGCGACTATCCCGATCCGCAGAACTTTCTCGACCTGCTGTTCCACAGCGAGAGCGCCTATAACCACGGCGCGTACGACAACCCCGCGCTGGACCAGCTGGTCGAGCAGGCGCGCGTCGAGCAGGATGAGGAGGCGCGCCTGGCGCTGTACCGCGAGGCGGAGGCGCTGCTCGTGGACGACGCGGCTTGGATCCCGCTCTTCCACAGCGGCGGGTACTACCTCGTCAAGCCGTATGTCGAGGACCTGACGATCACCGGTCAAGGGACGATGAACCTTGCCGAGGTGCGCATCGCGCGCCCCTGAGGGGTGGGGCCCGATCCGGTTCATTCGGTGCGCGGAAGAGTCACTAGAGGAGAAGGGGATGTCTACGTTGCTGCAAGTCCGGGACCTGGAAACGCGATTCTACACGCAAGAAGGCGTGGTCCAAGCCGTGAACGGGATCTCGTACTCCCTCGGTGAGGGGGAGACATTGGGCATCGTCGGCGAGAGCGGCTGCGGCAAGAGCGTCAGCGTGCTATCGATGATGCGCCTCATCCCGAGCCCGCCCGGCAAGATCACGGGGGGAGAGGTGATCTTTGAGGACCGCGACCTACTCAAGATGGACCTGGAGGATATTCGCCACGTGCGTGGCAACCGCATCGCGATGATCTTCCAGGACCCGATGACCTCGCTGAACCCGGTGCTCACGATCGGACGGCAGGTCAGCGAGGCGCTCGAGCTGCACATGGGCATGGACCGGAACCAAGCCATGCGGCGCAGCATCGAGTTGCTCGAGATGGTAGGCATCCCGCAGGCGGACCAGCGCGTCCGCGACTACCCTCACCAGTTCTCGGGCGGCATGCGCCAGCGCGTCATGATCGCCATGGCGCTGTCGTGTAACCCGCAGATCCTGATCGCCGACGAGCCGACGACGGCGCTCGACGTGACGATCCAGGCCCAGATCGTCGAGCTGGTCAAGCGCTTGCGCGACGAGATCGGCATGACCGTGATCTGGATTACGCACGACCTGGGCGTCGTGGCGGGCCTCGTGGACAAGGTCAACGTCATGTACGCCGGGTACATCGTCGAGAAGGGCGCGGTGAAGGACATCTATCACCGTCCGCGTCACCCGTATACGATCGGCTTGCTGGGGTCCCTGCCCCGTCTGGACGATGCGTCACGGCACCGTTTGGTGTCGATCGAGGGGCTCCCCCCGGACCTCGTCTCGCCAGCGCCGGGATGTCCCTTTGCGCCGCGGTGTGAGTATGTGACGGACCGCTGCCTGGAAGAGAACCCGGTCCTGGAGTCGGTAGGGCTGGACCATCAGGCTGCTTGTTGGAACCTAGAGCAGACCGTGGGCTACCAGCGCGCCTAGCCTGTCCCCCCCACGATCAAGAGATGGAGAAGCGTAGCATGGCAGACAAAAACGTCCTAGTCCGGGTGGAAAACCTCAAAAAGTACTTTCCGATCACACGCGGGATCATCATCCAGCGCCAGGTCGGCGCGATCAAGGCTGTGGATGGGATCAATTTCGACATCTACCAGGGCGAGACGCTCGGCTTGGTGGGGGAGAGCGGTTGCGGCAAGTCGACGACGGGCCGTACGGTGCTCCAGCTCTACCGCCCGACAGAGGGGAATGTCTTTTTTGAGGGTGAGAGCCTGGTCGAGATGAAGGGCGAGGAGCTGCGCCGCCAGCGCCGCAAGATGCAGATGATCTTCCAGGACCCGTACGCATCGCTGAACCCGCGCATGACCGTCGGGAGCATCATCAGCGAGCCGCTCGAGGTGCACAATGTGGCGAGCGGCAAAGAGCGCCAGGAGCGCGTCCAGGAACTGCTGCAGCTGGTGGGCCTCAACCCCTATTTCGTCAACCGCTACCCGCACGAGTTCTCGGGCGGACAGCGGCAGCGGATTGGCGTCGCCCGTGCCCTGGCGCTGAACCCGTCGTTCATCGTCTGCGACGAGCCGATCTCGGCGCTCGACGTGTCGATCCAGGCGCAGGTCGTCAACCTGCTGGAGGACCTGCAGCAGGAGCTGGGCCTGACCTATCTCTTTATTGCCCACGACCTGTCCATGGTTCGCCACATCAGCGACCGCGTGGCGGTTATGTACCTGGGCAAGGTGGTCGAGCTGACAGACCGCGAGACACTGTACGCCAACCCGCAGCACCCGTACACGGAGGCGCTCCTCTCTGCGGTGCCGATCCCTGATCCCGACGTGGAAGAACGGCGCGAGCGCATCATCCTCAAGGGCGATGTGCCCAGCCCTGCCAACCCGCCGCGGGGCTGCAACTTTTGCACGCGCTGTCCCAAGGTGATGGACATCTGCGCCGAGGTCGAGCCCGAGTTCGTCGAGATCGCGCCCGGTCATTGGTGCGCCTGCCATCTGGTGACTGCGCCCTAGCCTTGGGCTTGGTGCGGCGCCTCGCGTGGAGGGCGCGCGCCCTAGCCTTGGGCCTGGTGCGGCGCCTCGCG
>JAFGIE010000196.1 GCA_016929775.1 Anaerolineae bacterium | reverse complement strand
GTTGACCGCGCGCGTGGCCCGCCCTTCAGCCACAGCTGCCCGCTCGCACGCACCCCGCGTAGGACAGACCTCGGAGGTCTCGACCTGCGGCGATACCCCTCCCGCATCGTCACTGCGAGCCGGCGCCCTTCCCGGGCGATCGCGTAGCATCCAGCGCCTTCTGCTGCAAGCAATCCCCAACACTGCGCAGAGCGTCTTTCCCCTTACAGCGCCTTGTGCCTGTCCGCCACCTCTGCCGCCAGGCGGTCCAGCGCCGCGAAATCGGCCTCCCGGGGATGCCCTTTGCACAGCACCGGTTCCAGCAGCTCCACCTTGAGGTTGGGGATCAACCCGGCGATCTGGTCGATCGCCTTGCTGTTCCAGCCGTACGAGCCGACGATCGAGGCATACCGCACCTTGGGGCGGAGAGCATTCGCCAGATAAGCGGCATAGAACACGGCTGGATGCGGGCCAACGTGGATCGTCGGCGTGCCGATCACGATCGTCGCCGCGTCGACCAGGGCGATCGCCAGCTTGCCAATGTCGGTCACGGCGAGGTCGAACTGGTATACGGTGACGCCCTTTTCCGCCAGGGCGGAGACCAGGTACGTCACCATCTGCGCTGTGCTGCCGTGCGTCGAGATGTAGGGGACGACGGCTACGTTCTTGGGCGTTTCCGAGGTCCAGTCCCGGTAGGCGTCCAGGATGAAGGACGGACGGTCGTAGATCGGCCCGTGGCTGGGCGCGATCAGATCGACGTCGTAGCCTTGCAGCTTGTCCAGGTTGCGCTGGATGATCTTGCGGAAGGGCATCATGATCTCGGCATAGTAGCGCTTTGCCGCTTCGTAGACCCGCGCTTCGTCGGTCACGTACAGGTCGCTCGTAGCGAGGTGCGACCCGAAAAAGTCACACGTGAACAGGATACGCTCTTCCGCCAGGTAAGTGACCATCGTCTCAGGCCAGTGCACCCAGGGCGTGTGGATGAAGGTGAGGGTCTTGCCGCCTAGGGCAAGCGTTTCCCCATCCTCGACCGCCCGGAACCGCTCTGCCGGGATCAACAGGTGGTCGATCAGCATCTCGACGCCCTTGGGCGTGGCGATCACCTGGGCCTCGGGATACCGTTCCAGGACGAGCGGGATCGACCCCGAGTGGTCCTGTTCGGCGTGGTGGGCGATGACGTAATCGACCTGGGGCACGCCCTCCAGTTGCGTGAGCAGCACATCGGCCTTGGCAGGATCGACGCTGTCCACGAGCACCGTCTTTTCGCTGCCCCGGATCAAGTATGCGTTGTAGCTGGTGCCATCGGGCAGCGGGATCAGCGAATCAAACAACCGCCTATCCCAATCGACGGCGCCCATCCAGTACACGTTCTCTCGGATCTTGCGCGACTTCATTGTCCGTGCCTCCTATCCCATTGTGTGGTCAAGCCAATCGTCCGGTGTTCTACCCACAGTATACGACAGGTGGCCTCTATGGTCCGTGACAAAAGTCACGATCGCGTTCACCTGCCACGACGGAGCGCAGGCAGCAGGGCGATCCCGCCGCTGTGCGCTCACACCGGCAGTGGGCCTGACGCAAGTGCGACGGCAGATCCGGTCAGGACCAAGACCACAACGCCGATCCCGATCGCATCGCGCCGTCGCGGAAACGCGTGCAGCCACGTCCCGCCAGCCCGCCGATCCGTGCAGCGTGCAGTAGCGGGGAGGCGAACGGGAGCCAAAGCGGGACCGTTCCGTCATCGCCTAGAGCGGCTTGGAAATCGCACGGGGTGGACTTACCCCACGTCCTCGTTCGCCTGCCGGAGCGCAGCGCGCATGTGCGCGACCGAATAAGCCAGCCCGCCCCGCCGGAACGCGTCGTCGCCGGACAGCTGGGGGATGTGGTCGGGATAGACCGCGCCCCGGTAGCCGACGCGGCACAGCGCGCGCATGACGCCCCACATGTCTACGTACCCGTCGTCGGGCAGGGTCTCCACAAAGTGAGGGAGGGGCGCGCTCACGTTGCGATAGTGCACGTCCCCAATGCGTCCGGCGCGCCCAAACTCCTCGATCATGCCCAGTACGCTCTGGCCCATGCGCGATCCCCCCTCCGCCCAGGTGCCAACGCACAGGTTGATCCCCCAAGCTGGGCTCTCCCCGGCGATCTCGAGCGCGCGGCGATAGCCGTCCACGCGACAGAAAAGCCGCGCCACCCCGTTCATGTGCGCGATGGGCGGGTCGTCGGGGTGCAGAGCCAGCAGCACGCCTGCCTCTTCCGCCGCCGGCAGAATGGCGCGCAGGAAATGGGCATAGTTCGCCCACATCTCTTCTTCGGGGATCTGCCGCCCAAAGCGCAGCGCCTGTACCTCCTCCAAAAAGACATCTAGGTCAAACTCGCGGACCTGGTAGCCGTGGTACGCGACGTGCGCCGTCGTATAGACGTTGCCAGGGTGAAAGTCGTACGCGGCGACGGGAATGCCCAGCACACCCAGCGAGCGGATGAACGTGCGGTAGGTCTCTATGTCCTCGTCGCGCCCCGGCTGCCCGAGCTGGATGCGCAGCGAGCGGGAGGTGTCGTGCACCGCGCTCCAGACCTGCAGACCGTGATCGGCCAAGCGCTGCTGGACGCGGCGCAGCGTGCCCACGCTGGGATCGAGGTCCCCGCATAGGACGCGCACCCAGCGCAGGCCGATCTGCCGGCAGAAGAGCAGGTCAGCGTCGGGCGTGTTCCAGCGCACGATGTGCGCCGGCTTGCAGGGAACCGGGTCGATGTCCTCCATGATGAGACGCACGCGCGCTCCGCTACCCATCATCCCTCCTACAAATCCTGTCCCTCCCCCCGCACAAGAGCAGACGCCGCGGGCCCCGGCGCGGTGCGCCTGTCATCGTACGAAACGCACCCAAGAAACGAGAGGCATCAGGACGCAATTGTATGCCGGCGAACTCGACCTGTCAAGCGCGCTCTCCCTCAACCACAAAGCCGCCGCAGCGGACGCCGTCGCTCGCACCCTATGCGCAGGAACTGGCTACGACCCCAATAGCGCGGCAGAGGGCGGCCCATCGCCGGGTGCGCCGCTTGCCCTCTACGCCAGAGTCGGGTATCCTTGTTGCATAGCGGAAAGCTGGTAGAGAGGGCAAGCAAGGACGCGTGCGTGTACCCGGACAAGACGAGGAGGCAAAGACATGGGCAAGGACAGAAGGCGTTGGGTTGCCGCATGGGGTGCGGCGCTGCTGCTGGTTGGAGTGCTGGTCGCCGGGCAGGCGCGGGCCAACGCCATGCGCGCGCCGCAAGCCGCGCCGGCGCTCGACAATCCAGGCTTCGAGGAAGGGTTCTACCTGTCCGGAGGCGTGGGGGAGCTGACGATCGCCAACGGGTGGCGCGAGTGGTACGACGAGCGCCAGGTGCGGCCCGAGTACAAGCCCGAGCAGGTGGGGGTCGGGCGGGGGCGGGTACACGACGGCGCGTTCGGGCAAAAGTTCTTTACCACGTTCGCGGCGCACGACGCCGGCATCTACCAGGAAGTGACGGACGTGGAGGAGGGCGCCTGGTACCGCTTTTCGATCTGGGCCTACCAGTGGAGCAGCCAGCAGGACAACCCCGATACCTCGACCGGCGACGGCAAGTGCTCGGTCCTGGTCGGGATCAACCCCTGGGGCGACGCACGGGCGCCGTACCGGACGACAATCTGGGGCCAAGAGGCGCTGCAGGTCTATGACGAGTGGGTGCAGGTCGAGGTCACCGCTCAAGCGTGGCGCGACCGGATCGTCGTCTTTGCGCGCCAGGTCTGCGAGTGGCCCGTACGGCACAACGACGTCTACCTGGACGATGCGGCGCTGTCCGTGGTCGAGATCGGCGGGCAAGCCACGCCCTATCCGACCTACACGCCCTACCCGACCCACACGCCCTACCCGACCCACACGCCCTACCCGACTCACACGCCCTACCCGACCCACACGCCGGCGTCGACCGTCGTCTGCCCGACGCCCGAGCCTGGCGCCGGGGTCGACTATGACGAGATCGAGCGGCGGGTGCGGGTCGTGGTCGAGACCGTGGTCGCCGGGCGCGAACCGGTGCGGTGGCCTCAGTAGATCCGGACGATCCGGTCGCCGGTCGGGACGCGGGATCCTGAGCGACGCCCACCGGTGTACGTCCCTTCGCACGGGAGGACGGCTGCACGCCCGCCCCGTCATCCCGTGCGAGGCAAAGGCGCGCGCGCCGGGCGCATCCCAAACAGCAACCGCAGGAGGGCGCGCACCTCTGCGCCAGACCCAGACCCCGCCCGGAAGAGCCGCACCTCCGGTGAGGGCAGCTGCCGGTTGGGAGACCCGGGGGGGATCCGCGACCACAGGTCGTGGAGTGTCCGCTCCAGGAACGGCTGGTCGGTCGTGCC
>JAFGIE010000195.1 GCA_016929775.1 Anaerolineae bacterium | reverse complement strand
GATCGAGACGCCCATGATGCGCTACACCGATGCCTACGATCGCAAGAAGGCTGTCCGGACGCGCGCCGTGCTTTCGGCCCTGGCGGAGGGCGATGTCGCGCTCGTCTCGGAGGCAGGGATGCCCGTGATCGCCGATCCGGGATACGAGTTACTCCAGGTTGCGCTGGCGCACGGCGTTCCGGTCGAGGTTGTGCCTGGGCCGACGGCGCTCACTGCCGCCCTGGACGTCGCCGGGTTGCCAGCCGTACCCTTTGTCTTTCTGGGCTTCCCGCCGCGCAAGTCGGCGGCGCGGCGGGACGTGCTGGGTGCGTACGCCGACGATCCGCGCACGCTGGTGCTCTACGAGTCGCCCGCGCGTGTGATCGACACCCTGCGCGATGCGCACGACGTGCTGGGGGATCGAGCGGTAGCCCTTGCCTGTGAACTGACCAAGATGTTCGAGGCAGTGTGGCGCGGCGCTTTGGAGGGCGCGATCGCCCACCTCGAGGCGACTGGACCGCGCGGCGAGTATGCGATCGTGATCGGCGGGGCGGAGGAGTGTGGCTGTGGGACGTCTGGAGACGCTTGAGACCGGGCATGGCGCGGTTGCGTTGCCTGCCTTCTTTCCCGATGCGACGCGCGCTGTCGTGCGATCGCTCGACGCGCGCGACCTCGAGGAGTGCGGCGTGCAGGGGCTGATCGTCAACACCTTTCACCTGACCTACGCCCCGGGCGTAGGGCTGGTCAAGAGCCAGGGAGGCGTGCACGCCTTCATGGGGTGGGAGCGCCCCGTGATCTCGGACTCGGGTGGTTTCCAGGCGATGTCGATGGTGCGCGAGAACGCACGCTATGGCCGGATCAGCGACGCTGGGATCACCTTCACCAACATCGACGCCAAGGGACGCAGCCGCCTGCGGCTGACCCCGGAAAAGTGCATCCAGATCCAGTTCGACCTGGGGTCGGACATCATGATCTGCCTCGATGACTGCCCGCGGGCGGATGCGGATGCCGATCAGGTGGCGGATGCCGTGCGGCGCACCGTGCTCTGGGCCCGGCGCTGCAAGGCCGAATTCGTGCGCCAGGTCGAGATGCGCGCCCTGACAGAGGCCCCGCCCCGGCTGTTCGCCATCGTTCAGGGCGGGTACAGCAAGCGGCATCGCTGGGAGTGCGCCGAGGCCCTGATCGAGATCGGGTTCGATGGCTACGGGTTCGGCGGTTGGCCTCTCGACCTCGCAGGCAACCTCGCCGAGTCGACGTTAGACTATACGGCACGCCTGATGCCCGATGGCCTGCCCAAGTACGCGCTGGGCGTGGGCAACCCGGCAGCGGTTGTGCGCTGCGCCGAGATGGGGTACGACCTGTTTGACTGCGTGCTTCCCACGCGGGATGCGCGACACCAGCGCCTGTACTACTTTTCGGATGGAGCAGAGTCGCTTGCCTACGAGCACCTGTACATCGGCGACGACAAGTACAAGCGCGACCCGCGTCCGGTGTCCCAAGTTTGCGACTGCCTGTGCTGCACCCGTTACTCGCGCAGCTATCTCAACCATCTGTTCAGCATTCAGGACAGGCTGGCAGCCCGCTTGGCGACGATCCACAACCTGCGCTTCTACACGCAGCTCATGACTAAGCTGCGCGCGCGGCGGGACGCCTGACAGAACTGGATCGGCGCGTGTGCGGCGTCGAGCGCTGGCGGCTGTACGGGGCCTGCCGAGCGATCGCTGCCGGGAACGGAGAGCGGATAGAGCGCATGTCTGACCTCGGTGCACGGATCAGGTTCGTGTTGAGTCGCTTCCTACTGATCTTGCTCGGCTTGGCGCTGGCGCTCGCGGTAGCGGAGGGGGCGCTGCGCCTTGTGCCGCTGCCCAACTACTTTACCTTCTCGCGGCTTCTGGTCAGCCAGTGGCAGCCCGACGACGAACTGCTGCTGCGCCTCAAGCCCGATCTCGACCTGCGCATCTACGGTCACCCGGAGTTCAGCTACACGGTGCGGACCAATGCCAGTGGCTTGCGCGATGAGCCCTTTGTCGGCGCGTTCGATGTCGCCGCCATCGGCGACTCGTTCACCTTTGGCTTTGGCGTCGAAGAGCACGAGTGTTGGCCCAGCCGACTCGAAGCGATCAGCGGCGCTCGCGTAGCGAACCTGGGGTGGGCGGGATGGAGCTCGTACGTCTACCCTGCGACGGCTCGCCGCTATGCCGTTCCGCTGCAGGCGCAGGTCTGGCTGTGGCTCTTTTTCGTAAATGACCTGCCCGAGAGCGCAGGGGCAGAGGAATTCGTGCGCTCGGGCGAAACCGATTTCCTGGCGTGGGCAGCGGAGGGGGGGGCTGATTTCGCCAACCCGCCCTTCCCCTACAACCTGCGCGTCGTGCAATCGCTCGCCTCACTGCTCAGCCCTGGGCTTGGGTTCCCGACGGGTGCGGGCGACCGGGTCTACGATCACGGGACCCTGCGTATGCACGCGGACTTGTACGCGTGGGAGATGAGCGACCCCGGGCGCCAGGAGGTACAGCGAGGCTGGCAGCTGACCGAGGCGGCGCTGCGCGAGACGCAGGATCTGGCGCAGGAGCATGGCGCGACCCTGGTCGTCGTCTTTGTGCCGAGTCGTGAGCACGTCTACTGGCCCTTTCTCCAGGCGATCATGAGTGACGTGGACGTGCAGCAACTCGACGATGTGGAGGCAAGGCTAGCCGGTATCTGTGCGCGCAGCGGGATCGCGTACCTGGATCTCCTCCCCGGACTGCGGGCGCACACGGCAGATGGGAGCCTGCTCTACTTTGCCGTTGACGGGCACTGGAATGCCGCGGGACACGACGTGGCAGCGCATCTGATCTATGACTACCTGCAAGCTGGACAGCTGGGCCTGCCCAGGTGAGCGCCCTCACTGGTGCTGCATTGCGCGCGATCCAGATAAGGAGAGGAAGCAAACATGGCAGAACTGCCGCCGAACTATGATGAGCAAGTGTACGCTGCGCTGTTGGGCAAGGTGATCGGTGTCCAGTACGGGGGGCCGATCGAGGGTTGGACGGACGAGCGGATATGGGAGACCTATGGGGAGCTGACGGGGTACGTGCAGCACTATCACTACTTTCGCCCGGACGACGATCTCTCAGGACCGCTGGTCTTTATCCGCGCCCTCGCGGACTTTGGCGCGAGCGAAGATCTGACCCCGCAGGACATTGGCAACACCTGGCTCAATTACCTCGGCGACGGGCACTGCACGCTGTGGTGGGGCGGCTATGGCGTGAGCACTGAGCACACGGCGTACCTCAACCTTGCCCACGGCATCCCCGCACCCCGTTCGGGCTCGATCGCCCAGAACGGGCAGGTCGTGGCGGAGCAGATCGGGGGCCAGATCTTTACCGATACCTGGGGACTCGTCTGCCCCGGAGACCCGGAAAAGGCGGCGCGCTATGCGCGCAAGGCGGCTTCGGTCTCGCACGACGGCAACGGCATCTATGGCGGCATGTTTATCGCCGGGATCGAGGCTGCTGCGTTTGTCGAAAAGCGCGTCGGCGCCCTGCTCGAGATCGGCCTCGGGCTGATCCCGCCCGGCTCGACCTATGCACAGGTCGTGCGCGACGTGATGGGGTGGAGCGCGCAGTACGGCGACTGGCGCGACTGCTTTGCGCGGATCAAGGCACGCCATGGCTATGACCGGTATGGCGGGGGCTGCCACATCATTCCCAACGCCGCCGTGGTCGTCATGGCGCTCGCCTACAGCGGCGACGACTTTACGCGCGCGCTGCACGTCGCCAACATGGCGGGCTGGGATACCGACTGCAACGTCGGCAACGTCGGCTGCATCATGGGGCTCGTCGCCGGTCTAGAGGGGATTCGCACTGCTCCGACAGACTGGTTCTCCGACGTGAACGACCACGTGCTTGCCTCGCTGATCTTGGGTTCTGAGTGCATCCTCGACATCCCCAACGCGGCGCTCACGGTCGCCAACCTGGGACGTGCGGTCGCAGGACTGGCGGAGCGGCGCACTTACAAGGGCGGCGCCAAGTACCACTGGGCCCTCCCCGGATCGACGCATTGCTGGGAGGTCGACCGCGCGCCGGGACAGGCAGCAGTGCAGGAGATCGAGAACACGAGCTACAATCCCGAGCACGGCGCGCGGTATGGCGCCCAGGCAGCGCGGGGCCTCAAGGTCGTGATGCGCCGTCTCGCCCCGGGCAACTTGGGCATCGTGTACCGCAAGACGTTCTTTACGGGGGATGACATTGCGCGCAGCGGGTACGATATCGGCACGTCGCCCATCATCTACCCCGGTCAAGAGGTGCGCGCCTCGGTCTACCTCTCGGTCGGGCAGGACGTGTGCGCGCGGCTCTTTGTGCGTGACTTTGCGAGCGGCGAGATCGCGTGGGGCGAGGAGATGCGGTTGGCGCAAGGCGCGCTGACCGAGTTTCACTACCGCATCCCGGGCGCGCAGAGCGCTTGGATCGATCGCCTGGGGATCGCCTTCTCTGCCCCACACGAGACGACCGCCGTCGCCTATCTCGATCGCGTGGACTGGACAGGCGCCGCGGACTGCGAGATCGACCTCTCCGGTCCGGAGCCTATGCTCGGTTGGGGGTACCTGCGCGGACGGTGGTTCGGCAGGGGCGGCGCGCTGAACGGCAGTCACTACGGTCAGGACGCAGAGGCATACACGGGGCTGCTGGCGTGGCGAGACTATCGCTACGAGGTGCAACTGACTGCACACTGTGGCGAACGCCACCGCATCCTGTTCCGCGTCCGCGGCGCGCAGCGGTCGTACGCCTTTGGCCTGGCGCCCGGCGGGCGCGTGGCGTTTGAGGTGAACTGGCAGGGCTACCGCGAGGTGGCATCGGCGCCCTTTGCATGGGAGCTGCAGCGCGCCTACACGTTGGCGGTGGAGGTGAGGGGGGCGCACATGACCGGTTGGGTGGATGGCGAACCGGTGCTGTCGTGGGAGGACCCGCAGGAGACCTGGCAGGCGGGCTGTGTGGGACTGGGACTGCGCGATGGGCGAACGCTCTTTGCCCGCGCAGCGCTGCGTCCACTCGAGTGAGTCAGACGGCGCCGTGAGGGATCGGGCACGCGGCTGCCCTCACGACGTGGAAAGGATGGCACGGAAGATGCCAGAAAAGGGTGCGAACGCACACGGCGACGAGAGGCTGCCGTGGTGGCGGGAGCGGCTAAGTCGCTGGCTTGGTGCACCGCGCGAAGACGGTTCACGCGCGGGCGAGTGGGTCGAAGAGGCGCTGGATGCGCAGGCAGCACCGCTCTCGCGCGATGCCCTCGTCGCCGCCAAGGAGGCATACCTGCGCCGGCTCCAGCGCCAGCTCGGGTCTCTGCACCGCTACGGGCTTGACGAACGGCGTCGTGCCTTGCAGGAGACGGGGCAGCGGCTGAGCTTGCCCGCCGTGTATCGCCCGCTCAATACGAGCACGCGTGTGTCGATCGCGCCCAAAGGGCAGGACGCCCCGGACCGTGCGCCGCCATCAGCCGTGGGCCATCCCGAGACGCGCGCCCTGACGCTGCTCGAGGCAGTGGGGGCGGCGCCGCGGGCGGTCGTACGGGGTCCGCACGGCGCGGGCAAGTCTACGTTTGTGCGCTACCTTGCCTTTGCACTTGCAGGCGGCGGAGCGGACGCGGAAGCTGCCGCCGCCCGTCTTGGTGGCGCCTGGCAGCACGGCAGGCCCTTCCCGATCTGGGTCGATCTGCGCGCCTTTAGCGGTTCGCCATACGATGACGGGACTGCGGTCGGGCTCTGCGCCTATCTGGCGCGGGATCTGGGGCTCGAGCCCGAGCAGCTCTGTTGGCAGGTGATCGCCCCGGGCGGAGTCCTGTTGCTCGTCGACGGACTGGAGCACGCGCCGGACGCTGCGGCTGCTTTTCTCGCGGGCCTGGACGCAATGGGTGCGGTGGCTGCGGCGCCCCTTCCGAACGTCGTGCTCGTGACCACACAGCCCTACGTCACGCACGACCGGCTCGCCCGCGGCGCGCTCGGCGGCTACATCGGGATCGACCTCGCCCCGTGGGAACAAGAGGACCTCGACGACTATGCGCGCGCCTGGTACGCCGAACTCTTGCGCAAGGGGTGGGTGGGCGAGGAGGCAGCCCGCGACCTGCCCGGACAGCTCTGCTCGGCCCTGCGCCGCGATGAGGTCCGCGCGCTCGCGCAGCGCCCCGCTCTGATGGCTGCCATCGCGCAGATCCACGCGCTGGACGAGCGTCTGCCAACGGATGGTGGGGCGTTCTATCACCGGTTGATCGATCTGGCCCTCACGGTCTGGGCAGAGGGACGCGCTCAGGACGATCGCGACCTCTCGCACCTCTTTGACCCCGACGGCATACGCTCGGTCGTCGGGCAACTCGCTTACCACGCCTACGCTCGCACGGCGCAGCCTGCGTCGCCCGTTGGCCTCCCGGAGGGCGATCTGCGCGCAGCCCTCGTCCCCGTTGCTCGCGATGGACGGTGGGAGACGGTGAACGAACTGGTCGCGCGCATGCGCGCGCGCCCCTGTCTGCTGGAGGAGCCGCAGCCCGGCGTGCACGCCTTGGTCGACCTGGGTCTGCAGGCGTACGTTGCCGCACGGCACCTCGTGGGCGAGCCGGACCTCCCCGCGCTCGTCGCAGAGCTTGCCGAGGACGACTACAGCCGGTGGCGTCCGGTGATCATGGCGCTCCTCTCGTACCTCGTATACCAGGCGCGCGACCTGTCGCTGGCGCTGCAGGTGGCGTCCGCTCTGGTCCATCCGTCGCTGCCTGGAGAGCGCGAGCGCGAACCGGATCCCGCGGCGTGGCGGATGGCATGGCTGTCCGGCGAGGTCGTGGCTTACCTCGCGGCGCACGCGCACCTTGCTCGGACAGAGGGTGTGGTCGCGCAGGTGGCGGACCGCTTGGCGGCGATCCTGGAGGGCGAGCACCTAGCGCCAGAGGAGCGTGTCCAGGTCGGGTCAGCGCTCGACCGCCTGCCGGGGAGCGACGTGCGCGCCGGAGTGCGGACGCCCGAGGGCGTGTGGTGCGAGGTCGCCGCGGGCCCATTCTGGACCGGCGAGGGCGACGCGGCGCACGTGATCGAGCTGGGTGGGTTCTGGATGGCGCGTTATCCCGTGACGAACGCCCAGTATCTGGCTTTCGTTGCCGCGACGGGGCATGAACCGCCCCGGCACTGGCGGGGCAGTGTCCCTCCCCTGGGCACAGGCAACCACCCCGTGGTCCACGTCACGTGGGCGGATGCCCAAGCCTACTGTGTCTGGTGGAACGCGCACGTACGCCGCCAGCAGCAGGTTCTGTGGCAGCCCGGGCGGGCGCCTACCGGCGCACCGGCGCCGCCCTCGTGGGAGGCGCGCCTCCCGACCAGCGCTGAATGGGAAAAGGCGGCGCGCGGGGGGCTCCTCGTACCCGCTTCCCAGGCGGGCGCTGAGCCGCGCGACAACCCCTTCCCACGGCGGCTCTACCCCTGGGGCGATACCTGGCTCCTTTCGACCATCGATCGGCGCGGCGACGAGACGCGGTGCAATGTCTCTGAGAGCGGCATAGGCCAGACGACGACGGTCGGCATGTACCCCAGCGGCGCCAGTCCCTATGGCGTCCTCGACCTGGCGGGGAATGCGTGGGAGTGGTGTCTCGACTGGGCCGATCCGGAACGTCGCTACAAGGTCCGCCGCGGCGGCGCTTACCGCTACACCCACGATCAGGCGCGCTGCTCGGCGTCCGACCGTGCGCTGCCCGGACTGGCGTGGCCCTATGTGGGATTCCGGCTCGTGCTTGGCCCGCCTGCAGGCGCAGGGTCGTGAG
>JAFGIE010000194.1 GCA_016929775.1 Anaerolineae bacterium | reverse complement strand
CATCCCCTCTTGGCATAGTATGTGACCCGTCAAGACCGCGATCTTACTCCAGATGGCCATACCGTGCAAAACTTTGACGGGCACCCTGCGCGCACACAGACTTGGACATCCACCCTGAAACGTGATACAATACCCGGCGTGGTCTTTCGCCGTCGTGTCGACTCGTCAGCGAATCCGCACACCGACAGCCGGAACAGGAGATAACACTTGTCAGAGCGCAGCAACGCCGAGTGGGTACACGACTTAAGTCAGCCCGGGCAGGAGCGAGCAGCTGCACTGGATGACCTGCGCGCCCTCCTCGTCCGCGGTCTGGGATACGCGCTTGCCAAGTATGGCAACGTCACGGAGGCAGACGTGGAGGACTTTGCGCAGGATGCATTGCTCAAGATCCTCGACGCGCTCCACACCTTCCGCGGCGAGAGCCGCTTCACCACGTGGGCGAACAAGATCGCCGTGCACGTCGCCTTCACCGAATTGCGCCGCCGCCGCTGGCGCGATGTCTCTCTGGACCAGATGATCGAGACGCCGGATGGCGACCTGATACCGCGCACGTGGGAGGACCCGTCGGCGGATACAGAGCAACGCGCCCTGCAGACACAAGTCCTCGAGATCATGCGCGATGTGATCGCCAACGAACTGACGGATCGCCAGCGGCAGGCGTTGGTCGCCGCACGCATCCACGGCGTTCCCCTTGCCGAGCTCGCCGACCGCATGGGCACGAACCGTAACGCCCTGTACAAGCTCCTGTTCGACGCGCGGCAGCGCCTCCAGGCACGGTTACTCGCGCGTGGACTATCCACCGAAGACATCCTTGCCGCGTTTAGTTCCTGAGGCACCTATCTGTCGCAAAGGTAGACTATGGACAGCGACCTGAAAGCCACGTATGTGCTCAGAGTCAAGGCGATCGTCCGCGAGATCGTCGCCACGCGCACGGACGAAATGGACTGCCCCGAGTGTCACGAGCACCTTGACCAGTACGCCGATCTCCTGCTTGGTGGAGGCGATCCTCACGCCGTGATGCCCAGGCTTCGGGAGCACCTGGAGAGCTGCGCGCACTGCCGGGAGGAGTTCGAGGCGCTCCTCGATGCGCTGCGCTGCCTATAGCGCGCCTGTGGTCCGCTCCCCTTGCGCGCACGCACCTACCCGCGCGCTGGCGTGACAGGCTGCTGCGCCGTCGACGTGGAGAGACCATGCCCGACTATACGATTGCCTACCTCGCCGATCACCCGACCCATATCGAGACCCTCGCCCAGTGGCACCATCGCCAGTTCTCCTACCTGGACGCCGATCTCTCCGTGGCGCAGCGCGCATCCCGTCTGCGCACGCACGGACGGGGCGAGGCTCCCACGACCGTCATCGCCCTGTTCGGGGAGAACGTCCTCGGCTCCGCCAGCCTCACGGCGACGGATATGGACACTCGACCCCATCTCTCGCCATGGCTTGCGAGTGTGTACGTCGATCCCGCCTATCGCCGTCGTGGGATCGGCAGCGCACTCGTCGGGCGCATCGTCATGCTGGCGCGCGCGCTGGGGCATCCCGCCCTATATCTCTTTACCCCCGACATGGAGCGCTTTTACGCCCGCCTTGGCTGGCGCGTGCTGGAGCACACCTGCTACCGTGGCTACGCACAGGTCGTCATGAGCATCGACCTGACCGCCTGACCCGGGAACGCTTGGAGGGTCATCTTTCTATGAGGAGCAGACCCGTGTCCACCCCACCGAACGTCCTTTTCCTGATGACCGACCAGATGCAGGGACGAGTCCTCGATCCAGGACACCCCTGCCAGACCCCGAACTTGGATCGCCTCGCCGCGCGCGGGGTCCGCTTCTCCCGCGCCTACACCCCGAACGCCGTATGCTCGCCAGCACGCGCCAGTCTCATGACCGGTCTGCTGCCGCACAACCACGGTGTGCTGATGGTCACCCACACCGTCGACGAGGACCAGCTCGTGCTCCGGACAGACAAGCCGCACTGGGCCCAACGCCTCGTCGACCTCGGCTACCAGACCGGCTACTTTGGCAAGTGGCACGTCGAGCAGCACGACCCGCTGAGCGACTTTGGTTGGCAGGTCAGCGCCGAGACCGCCCACGGTCGGCACCGGAGCGACCTCTATCAACGCAAGGCAGCGCAGGTGTGGGGCGGCGCGCAGCCCGAGGACCACTATGCGCTTGCGCAGCACTATAGCGACGCATGGGGCTACAGCCCCACGCTCTTCTACGGGGTGACAGACGTGCCGCCCGAGCAGCGTGCTATGGGCATCATCACCGCCCTCGCGCTCGACTATCTCGATCAGGTCCTCGTCGGAGACGAGCCGTGGTGCTGCTTTGTCAGCGTGCCGGAACCGCACGATCCCTTTGTCACTGGGCAGGACGCCTTTGAACGCTATGACATAGACGCCCTCGACCTCCAGCCCAACGTACACGACGAGCTTGCTGGTCGTCCCGGCATCTACCGCAAGGCGGCGCGCGTCTGGCGCGAGATGACCGATCGCCAGCATCGAGAGGCAGCGACCTGCTACTATGCCTCGATCACCGAGATCGACGCCCAGTTTGGCCGGATCATCGATCGCGTCGAACGAGCCGGGCAGCTCGAGAACACGATCGTCGTCTTTACCAGCGATCACGGCGAGTCGCTCGGAGCTCACGGTCTGTACTGCAAGAACTTTTCCGCGTCGGAAGAGATCTATACCATCCCCCTGATCGTCACCGGCCCGGGCCTGGCGTCTGGGGTGTGCACGTCCGCGCGCGTCGGGTCGCACGACCTCTGCCCCACCCTGCTCGAGCTGACCGGCGCGGAACCCTTTGCCGCGCCCGATTCGCGCTCTTTTGCCGCGGTTCTGCGCGATCCGGCTGGCAGCCAGCACCGCTTCACGACGGGCTTTGCCGAGTACTATGGGAACCGCATGATCATCACCCAGCGCGTGGTCTGGAACGGGGAATGGAAGTTCGTATTCAACGGGTTTGACTTTGACGAGCTCTACAACCTCGAGCAGGACCCGTGGGAGATGCACAACCTCGCTGAAGACCCAGCGTATGCGAGCCAACTCCGTGCCCTGACCGCCCGCATGTGGCGCATTGTCCGCGACACGGGGGACCACAGCCTCTACAACTCCCACTACCCGATCCTGCGGGTGGCCCCCTATGGCCCCCTGATCGCCGAGGACGAGCCTACAGAGGAGGATCACGCCGCATGAGTGAGCGTCTCTACAGATCTGCTGCGCGGCCCAACATCGTCTACATCATGGCGGACGACATGGGACACGGCGACCTGGGATGCTATGGTGCGACCAAGATCCGAACGCCGCACATCGACCGCCTGGCACAGCAGGGCGTGCGGTTCACCGACGCACACTCGTCCGCCGCAGTCTGCACCCCGAGCCGATACAGCGTCCTTACGGGGAGATACTGCTGGCGCACCAGTCTGACGAGTTGGGTCCTGTGGGGCTTTGAGCCCCCCTTGATCGAACCCGACCGGCTCACCGTTGCCGCGATGCTCCGCAGCTGCGGATATGCCACTGCCGCCATCGGCAAGTGGCACCTCGGACTGGGCTGGACGACGACCGACGGCGCCGAGCCCCTGGCTGATGGCGCCAACGTGGACTATGGGGTGCCCATCACCGGGGGTCCGCTGGCTCTGGGCTTCGATACCTGTTTCTGTCTCACTGGTTCGCTGGACATGGCCCCTTACTGCTTCATCAAAGACGACCACACTGCCGGCATCCCCAGCGTCGAAAAGGACCCATACAACCCCCAACAGCGTAAAGGACGGATGGTGCCGGGTTGGCGGGACGACATGGTGGACGTGACCTTTGCCGAACGAGCGGTCGCCTTCATCGACCGTCACGCCGCAGAACACCCCGGTCAGCCCTTCTTCCTCTATCTCACCCCCTCGGCGCCCCATCGACCCTGTGTCCCTCCGGCGTCGTTCTGCGGAGCGAGTGAGGCTGGCCCGCGCGGCGACATGGTTGCGCTCGTGGACTGGATGGTGGGCCAGATCGACGCAGCGCTAGCGCGCCACGGTCTCGTCGACGATACCCTCGTCATCGTCACCAGCGACAATGGCGCCCGGCTGACCAACTATGATGGGCGAGACTATGGGCACAAATCCAATGGGGAACTGCGTGGGCAGAAAGCGGATATCTGGGATGGCGGGCATCGCGAACCCTTTGTCGCGCGTTGGCCTCAGCGCATCGCACCCGCGACAACCAGCGACCAGCTCGTCTGCCTGTCGGATCTGCTCGCGACCTGCGCCGAGATCGTCGACTTTCCCCTGCCGGCGGACAGCGCCCAAGACAGCTT
>JAFGIE010000193.1 GCA_016929775.1 Anaerolineae bacterium | reverse complement strand
GGGCGCCCTCTCCTGCGCTGCGGGCGAGGTCGCCAAGTGGGACGGCGGTGCGGGGCAGTGGGCCTGCGCCCCCGACGACGACACTGATACGACCTACAGCGCCGGGGCTGGGCTGCGCCTGGACGGGACCCGGTTTGACGTCGTGACCGACACGGTCCAGCTGCGCGTCGCGGGGACGTGTGCCGAGGGATCGTCGATCCGCGTGGTCAACCAGGATGGGAGCGTGGTCTGCGAGCTCGACGACGATTCCGACACGACCTACAGCGCCGGGACGGGGCTGGCGCTGACCGGCACGGTCCTGTCGATCACGAGCACTTACCAGTTGCCACAGGCGTGCGCGGATGGACACGTGCCCGCTTGGGATGCGGACGCGAACCGCTGGGCCTGTGCGGAGCCCACGGGCGGCGCCGGTTGGTCGCTGACCGGCAACGCCGGGACCACGCCCGAGACGAACTACTTGGGGACCAGCGACAATGCTGCGCTCGAGCTGCGCGTCTACGGCGCGCGCGCCCTGCGGCTTGAGCCGGGCGCCAGCAGCCCGAACGTCGTCGGCGGCTATGGCGGCAACAGTGTGAGTGCCGCCGAGGGCGCGACGGTCGCCGGCGGCGGGCGGGACATGGCAGTCCAGAGCGTGAGTGCGGGCTATGGGACGGTCAGCGGCGGGGCAGGGAACAGCGTGAGCGGGTATGCTGGCTCGGTCGGCGGCGGCGAGAGCAACAGCGCAGGCGGCTTCTACGCCGCCGTCGGCGGCGGCAGCGCAAACGCGGCGAACGGTCCCTATGCCGCAGTTGGCGGTGGCTCGGCGAACGCTGCCGGCGCCAGCTATGCGACGGTCAGCGGGGGCTACACCAACACGGTCAGCGCGAGCATGGGCACGATCGGCGGCGGGGCTTACAACGCCGTTACCGCCACCCATGGCACGGTCGACGGCGGCGCGAACAACACGACCACCGGCGACTATGCGACCGTAGGCGGCGGGCGCTACAACCTGGCTGCGGCGGACTATGGCACAATCGCCGGAGGAGGCCCGTCGGACACCGGGAATCCGACTACGACCAGCAACCGCGTCTATGACGAGTACGGGACCGTCGGTGGGGGCGGCGGCAACGTCGCCGGTGACGATGACGGCGACCCGATGGCGCAGGCCTATGCCACCGTGGGCGGCGGCAGGGACAACGCCGCAGGGAGTGGCTCTGCCACCGTGAGCGGGGGATCGGCCAACAGCGCAAGTGGCTATGCCGCCACTGTGGGGGGAGGGTGGGGCAACAGCGCGATCAACCAATATGCCACCGTAGGCGGCGGAACCGGCAACAGCGCGAGCAACCGGTACGCCACTGTGAGCGGCGGGCGGACCAACAGCGCTGCCGCCCAGTACGCCTCTGTGGGTGGGGGCTATAGCAACGTCGTGACCGGGACGTTCGGCACGGTCCCGGGAGGATATGGGAATGCGGTGGGAGCGCCCTACGGCTTTGCCGCTGGCGTCCAGGCGCACGCCGCGCACCAGGGCGCGTTCGTGTGGTCCGACTCGACCGGATCGACGACCTCGACCGGTCCCGATCAGTTCCTGATCTCCGCCGCCGGGGGCGTGGGCATCGGCACGAACAGTCCCTCGCACCTGCTGACCGTGGCGGGCAGTGCTGCGATCCGCAGCAGCGCCGCGATCAGTGCCGGTGCGATCGTCGACTATCCCTTCACACTGCAGGCGCCGCGCGCGCTGTATGCCGTGGGCGACATGCTCTACGCGGCGTCGTATGCGACCAACACGCTCTCGGTCTGGGACATGCGGGACCCGAGCGCCCAGGCTCTTCTCGGCTACACGACCTTCCAGCTCCAGGGCCCGGTAGACCTGCAGGTCGTGGGCGACCGCGCCTACGTTGTCTCCCAGAACCGCGAAATGCTCACGATCCTGGATGTGTCCGACCCCGCCGACATCAAACACGTCGTCGACACGACAGCGTACCTCGACTATCCGCAAGGTGTCCACGTCTCGGGCAAGTACGCCTACGTTGCCTCCCTCGGGAGCGATGGACGCTACGATGGGTTGACTGTCTTTGACGTCACCGACGCGCCCGCCGAGCTTGCCGCGACGGGCTTTGTCACCACCTACCTCCAGGGGACGAGCGACGTGTTCGTGCTCGGCAACTATGCCTACGTCACCAGCCGGGGCAACAACCGCCTCGTCGTGTTCGACGTCTCGGATCCGCGAGATCCCACCCCGGTGAGCTATGTCGAGGACACGTGGTTGGCCCAGCCTGTGCGGGTGCACGTCAGCGGCATCTATGCCTATGTCGTCGCCGAGGGCGCGGACGCGATCGTCGTCTTGGATGTCTCGGATCCGTCCCAGATCGCCTTCCTGGGGCAGGTCACGACCACCCTGACCCACCCCAGGTCGATCTCTGTCTCAGGCGACCGGGCCTACGTGGCCTATGCCGGCGACGAGGGCACGAGCACGCACTGCGGGCTGGCGGTCTTGGATATCGCCGACCCGGCGGCGATCACGGCGCTCACCGTGATCGACATGAGCGGCTGGCTCAAGCGGGTCAACATCGGTGTGCCCGAAGAGCCCAAGTGGGTGGAGGTCCCGCCCAAGCCGGTCGCCGTCGCCGGGAGCGGCGACCGGATCTATGTCGCCAACGAAAGACACGACTCGGTGTACGTCTTTGAGATCGACAGGCTGGAGGCGTCCGCCGTGCGCACCGGCGAGCTGCAGACCATGCGCCTGGAGGTCGCCGATTACGCCGCGATCGAAGGCGACCTCGGCGTCCGCGGCGGGCTCAACGTCGGGCCCGGCGGCGCGCTGGTCCAGGGCGCGCTGACGATCGAGGGCCTTGGGGACAGCTATGTCCGCGGCAGGTTGGGCATCGGCCCAACCGCGACCGTGATCACCAGAAGCATCAGCCCCACCGAGAGCGAGGAACTGATCCTGCGCCACCCCACCCACGAGCTCGACGTGGACGGCGAGGCACGCTTTCGGGTGAACGAGCACAACCATCTCGTCTTCCGTAGCCGCAACACGGGCAGCGACGAGGATGCCTGGATCGACTTTGCCGACTTTGCCTACCCCGACCTGATCACCCCCACAGCGCGCATCGAGTTCGACGCCGCCGATCCGTTGACCCACACGACCGAGATCATGTTCTGGACACAGGGGCCGGACGATGCGGCGATGGTCCCCCGGGTCAGGATGACCCCTTGGGGATACTTGCCAGCGTATCCTGCTACCTACACGCTGGGCGAGGGGGCCCTTCCCTGGCTTAGGGTCTACTCCGAGGAGGGTTACTTTACAACTTCGGATGCCCGCCACAAGGAGGACGTCCGCGCCCTGCCCTATGGCCTAGAT
>JAFGIE010000192.1 GCA_016929775.1 Anaerolineae bacterium | reverse complement strand
TGCTCGCGCAAGAACGCCACCGTCTCGTGACACACCACCTCGTCCTGGATCAGGCTCTCCGGGATCTCGGTCACGCCGACGTGCGTGGTACGCGTGCGCATCCCGCGGCGGCGATCGTCATCGAGGGGCTCCCACTGGTGCCCGGTCTTGCCGGTCAGATCGCCGTATGGACGGTGCCGAAAGCCGGCGAACTGGCGCCGCCCGCCGAGGTGCATCTTGCCGATCAGGCAGGTCTCATAGCCCGCCGCACGCAGCACGTCGGCGATCGTCGTCGCGCCCGGGCGCAGCACCGACTCGTTGTACCACGCCCCTGCGCCCCGCACCTCCTTGCCGGTCAGCACGCACAGCCGCGAAGGCGTACAGAGTGGCATCTGGCAGTAGGCGTTGGTGAACACTGTGCCGTTCGCCGCCAACCGGTCAAAGGTCGGCGTGTAGACGGGCTCGCCTCCTTGCGCCTCGGGAAGATGGCCCATGTAGCGGAAGCCGTGCTCGTCGCTGAACAGAAAGAGGATGTTGGGACGGTCCATGTGCCCTCCGGAGGCGAGAGTGTGCACTGCTGCGGCTAACTGCGCAGCCGAGACCGGGCGCACGCATAGAGCGCACGCGCGTGACGTTGGAAGCACTCTGACTGCTGGACCCAAATTGCCAGGCCGACGACAAACATCGGTGCCCCACTGTGGATGTCGCCCCCGACGCAGAGGATAGCCGCCCACGAGAGGAGCATCGACACGGGGCCGATCCACTCGGCTAACGCCGCAACCGAGTAGACGTTGGTGACAGGGCTGAACAGGTGAACAGCTGCCCATGACTGGCCCCGCCGGTCAAGCAGTATGCCCAGCCCAAGCCCAATCGCGAGAGCAAACCATGTCGCAGTTCCCTTGGCTTGCGTGGGTAAGAGCCAGAACAGGCTTGAGTCACGCCGGGCGTAGTCTGTTCGGGTAGGCAGTGCCTGGAGCCACTCACCCAGCCATGTGGGACGGATCGCAAAGCTGATCCCCAGAACGCAAACGGAGGCGACCAATCCGTAGGACAAAGTGCGCCTGCGGACGTGACGTGCCATCCAGGGCAGGGCAACCAGCGCAGTTTGAGGTTTCATAAGGACGAGCGGCATCGCCAATGGGCCGAGGAGTGCCAGAACCAGGCCAAATGCCAGGTCGACCTGACCGACAAACAGCGTGAAGAGCACGGGGAAGGACAGCACTGCCCAGATCATCCGCCAGCCCATCTGGCGCCAGAGCAGCCAGACGTTGATCATTACATAGACGGCATAGACCACAGGCAGCGGGAACAGCGCCAGTGGCGCCCAAAGAAGGGCCATCGGAAATGGGCTGTAGAATCCGTACACAGCATAGGGTGAAATGCGCGTGAGAACCGCACGTCCGGCGCGGTAGTAGATACCTGCGTCGTAGGCCCACAAGCTTGTTCCGGAGGGGAAGCCCTCGTTCAGCCAGGAAACGCCCGACAGGCCCTGCGCGAGCTGGTAGAGGCCAAACCCGGCGAGGATCACGACCGACGCCGCACATAGGACGCGGGTGACCCGCGCACCCAGGCGCTGCGCCGTGCCAAAGAGCACGATCATCGCCGCCAGCGTGCTGACCATGGCAGCGTAAAAGCCGGCGAGCAACCCGACGCCGTTCGCCGGCGCGGCACGCCACCCCGTGATCAGGATCGGCCCCGTGATCGTGCTCCAGTACAGGTAGGGTCCCGGGGCGAGGGCGTTCATGAGCGCGGCGTGGAGCAGGGTCCGCGGCGGCGCGCGCACCTCGACCGCTCGCGCGTCCTCCGCGCGCCACGCACGATAGGCGCGCCAGGCGAGGTAGAGCGTGAACAGCCCCCCAGCGATCTGGAGCACCCGGATCATGCCCTCGGGCACGCGGCTCAGGACAAGCAGGACCAGAGCGATGATCGGCCCATCGCTGATCAGCGGGGCTAGGGCGATCGGCAGCGCGCGCCGCCAGCCCCGCTTCAGCGTCTGCGACAAGAGGTAGGCCTGGAATGGCCCGGGCTGCGCCGCCGCCGCGAACCCATAGCCCACCCCCTGGACGAGATACACCATCATGGGCGCTAGAGGCCAAACAGACGGGCGACGTTCCCCCCCATGACGAGCGCTTTCTCGGCATCGCTGACCTCGTCGTCGAGCAAGGCTTCGTACATGGCGAGGACGACGTGCTGCATCTGAAAGGGCGCATCGCTGCCAAAGCAGACCCGCTCCGCGCCCAGAGCCTGGATCGCCTTGAGCACCGCCGCCGGCGTGGTCGCGCTCCCGATCAGCGTCATGTTGGGACACTCGCGGGCGACCTCGATCACGGCGTCGATCATGTCCTTGTTGGTCATCCCCATGTGCACCATCAGGATCCCCAGCTCGGGGTACATCTTGGCGACCTTGGCTGCGCGCAGGGGGTGCGTGCGCTCGTACTCGTCCGGGCCGATGTGGAAGGCGAGCAACTTGCCCGTCTTGGCGATCTCGTCGATCACGGGAAGGGCAAGCGCGGGGCTGTCGATGTGGTAGTAGTTCTGCGCCCCGTTCAACTTGACGCCGTGCATCCCGTATTCATAGACACACCGCTTGACCATGTCGATCGCGTGCGCCACGCCGACGGTCGGATCGGCCCACCCGAAGCCCAGGATCTGGTCCGGGTAGGTGCGCATCGCCTGGTACACGTAGGCATTGTGCCCCTCGATCCCGGCGCCCTGGTAGTCGGGCTTGAGCCAGGTCAGGGTCTTGTCCACGCCGGAACGCGCCATGCGCGCCATGTGCGCCTCGAGCGCCCAAGCGCCGCCCGTGGGAGCGATGTGGGTATCGGCATCGATGATCATCATCTCTCGCTTTCTGCCCGTCCAGGCTGCCCCGGGGCGCGCGCGGCTGACCGGGACGTCCCCCCGAACCGCGCCCGCATCGTGCGCCCGGGCCCCTAGATCAGAGCCGATAGGAGCTCGATCGCGCGGCGGATGTCCTCGATCTGCTTGGGACCGCTGATCTCGCGTTCGATGGTCAGCGCGCCGCGGTAGCCCAGCTCCTTCAGCTTGGCGATCAGGCGCGGGAAGCACACCCGTCCCTCGCCAAGCGGCTTTTCCACCCCCAGCTCGCGCCCGTTGGTCGGATATTCGCCGTCCTTGGCGTGGACGCCGACGACGTATTGGCCAAACACGTCCAGTGCGTCGACCGGGTTCGCCTTACCGTACATGAGCAGGTTGGCGGGGTCAAGGTTGATCCCCAGGTTCTCGGCGCCCAAGTCCTCGATCACGCGCAACAGGACGACCGGCGTCTCCTGCCCCGTCTCGAAGCAGAAGGTCAGGCCCCGTTCGCGGCAGTAGCCGACCACGTCGCGCAGCGCCTCCACCACGCCCGGGTAGAGGGGGTTGGAGGGATTCTCGGGGATAAAGCCGACGTGCGTGGTGATGCTCGGCACGCCGACCTGGACCGCAAAGTCAGCGCCCCGCTTGAGCGCCGCCACCCGCTCGACGCGGTACTGCTCCGGCACCAACCCGATCGTCACGGGCCCTTCGATAAAGTTCCAGACTGCGGGCCCTGGATACCCCGCCCAGATCGTCGTCACTTCGACGCCGTGCGCGGCAGAGGCTGCCACGACCCGTTCCGCCATCTCGTCATTGAACAGGTCCGGCTGCCAGTTGACGATCTGGCAGGTGGGCAGGCCCATGGCGCGCGCCTTCTCGAGCTCCTGCTCTGGACCGTGCGCCAGCGGAGCGATCACGCCCAGCCGGATGCCGCTTTCCCCTGTACTCATCGCTTACTCCTTTCCACGCAGCGTGCGACCGCTCTCCAGGGCCTCGATCTCGAGGTCGATCAGGCGTAGCGAGTCGCGCGCGGAGGCGGGCGGACACTGAACGGGAGGCGTTCCCCGCTCGACACAATCGACAAAGTAGGCGATCTCGGCCTTGTAGGCATCGCCTGGCTCGACCTCGGCGGGACGCGCGGCGACCTGGCGCAGGTCGTCGTAGATCTGGAGGGGCGGGTCCTGGTGACCGCTGTAGCGCAGGAACCCGCGCTCGAACCAGGCATCGAACGCGGCGGCGAACGGGATCTGGGCATTGCTCCAGCCGGCGTGGATGTGAACCTGCGGCCCGTCGGCATACTCGTACAAGGCGTGGATCACGTCATAGCCCCCCGTCGCCTCCGATCGCCGGCCCACAGCCTGGACCTGGTCGGGCATCCCGAGCATGGCGTTGCAAAAGTCGACGTCGTGAATGTGCAGGTCATAGGGCGGACCGCCGCTGCGCGCGGGGTCGGTAAACCAGTTCTCCCACGACCAGATCGGTCGCCCTCCCATGCGCGACATGTTCAGCGAGAGGAGCTTGCCGAACGTCTCCTCCTCCACGCAGCGCTGCAGGTAGAGGTACTCGGGCCAGAAGCGGATGCACTGTGCGATCATCAGCTGCTGCCCACTGCGCTCGGCGGCGTCGATCATGCGGTCGGCGTCCGCCACGCTGAGCGCCATCGGCTTTTCGCACAGCACGTGGCGTCCGGCTTGGAGCGCCTCGATCGCATACCGCGCATGCAGGTACGATGGCAGGCAGATATCGATCATGTCCACGTCTGCCGAGGCGATCAACTCGCTCCCATCGCCATACCGCGCCAGGCCCGCGAGATCCACCTCCTTCCCGCTGCTCGCCAGGTTGCCGACCACAGCTTCGGTGGCTTCCAAGCGCGATGGGGTCACGTCCGCGATCGCGACCAGGGACGCGCCGTCGATCTCGTAGTAGCGGCGGGCGTGGAGCCAGCCCATCATCCCCATCCCAATCATCCCGACCTTGAGCATCTGTACATGCCTCCTCGAATTGGACATCGCCCC
>JAFGIE010000191.1 GCA_016929775.1 Anaerolineae bacterium | reverse complement strand
TGTGGGTTTCGAGTATAATATGAGTTCCGCACATTTGGTCCACTTGGGGTCTTGACAAGGCCCCTTTTTGTGGTATAATTGTGTCGTATAATCCAAAGAGACAGCCAGTCAATGGTGTGGTTAGAGCGAAGTGTAGTGGCCCAGGCCCTCCTCGCTCTTTTTGTGCCGTTGGGACGTGTGGATGGATGTAGACGGGCTGCTGGCGCGCTTTGAGGAACATATCGTCGAGTTGGGAATGGCGCCGGCGACAATCGCAAACTATGCTGCGGATCTCCAGAACTTTGTCAGTTGGTGCGACGAGTCTACGGGGGGACGCTTGCCCTTGCTTCGCGTGTCAACGGATGACGTCCGGCAGTACTGCCACGCCCTGAAAAAGCAGGGGCGTTCCATCTCCACCATCAACCGACGCCTGCAGGCGGTGCGCAAGTTCTATGACTATGCGGTGCAGGCGGGCCTTTCCTCGCACAACCCGGCGCGAGATGTCGACCGGGTCACCGACCATTCGGCTTCTTCTCCTCGTGTGCTGACGCCTGATCAGGTGAACCAGCTCTTGCAGGCGATCAACAGCGGCAACGAGAGCTTGGCGCGCCGCGATCGCGCGATCGTGCTGCTCTTGCTCGACGCGGGCATCAAGGTCCGAGAACTGGTCGATCTGCAGATGCAGGACGTCGATCTCGACGTCGGCGGCGGGTACCTGTGGGTGGGACAGGACCTTGAGTCAGGGGGACGGGCTCTCGCTCTGGGGCCAGAGGCGTGCGCGGCGATGCGAAGCTATCTGCGCCTGCGTGCTCCTGCCCCGGGTGTGGACTGCGTATTCGTCAGCCGTCAGGGACAGCCGCTGTCGCCACGGACGGTGCAGCGTCTTGTTTCCGGCTATGCACAAGCCGCTGGGCTGGGAGGGGTGTCGGCGCAGACACTCCGCTATACATTCGCGCATGATGCGCTTGAAGAACGGGACCTTTCCGACGTGGCGCGCCTCTTGGGACTACGAGATGCCGCGGGCGTGCGGCGCTACCTCGGCTAGGGTCATCTGTCGTGCCGTACCTACACATACAGGAGGTATGCTTTGGAGAACCAGGATTTCAAAGCGATCCAGATTAGCCTTGCTTCCCCCGACCAGATCCTATCGTGGTCGTATGGTGAGGTAACCAAACCAGAGACGATCAACTACCGCCGGCTGCGTCCAGAGAAGGATGGGCTGTTCTGCGAGGCGATCTTTGGGCCAACCAAGGACTGGCAGTGCTACTGCGGCAAGTACAAGAATGTGCGCTACAAGGGTGTGGTGTGCGACAAGTGTGGGGTCGAGGTCACCAAGTCGCAGGTTCGCCGTGAGCGCATGGGGCATATTGAGCTGGTCGCGCCGGTGGCGCACATCTGGTATACGCGGCGCGTGCCGAGCTACCTCGGTCTGCTGCTGGATATCTCGCGCCGGAACCTGGACCGCGTGCTCTACTTTGCGCAGTATGTGACTGTCAAAGTCGACGAGGACGCGCGGCTGCGCGCGCTGCGGCGGCTTGAGGAGGAGTTCGAGCGGGAGAAGGAACGCCTGGAACGCGAGATGGCGACGGAGCTGCGCCAAGTCGAGGGAGACCTTACGTCTCGCATGTCGGACGTGACCGAGGACTTGCTCTCGACGCGGCGTGGTCTGGAAGAGCAGCTGGCAGAGACCACGGAAGCCATCATGGGTGAGGCCAAGATGCTGTCTGCGTCGCTGGAGAACCAGATGGGCAAGCGGGCGCGGGCAGACCTAGTCTTCTCGTACGCGAATGCGCAAGTCGTGTCCGGCGGCGAGGAGGTCACGCGCGAGCACCTGTCGCGTCTGAACGAGCTGGTACAGGGACAGCTAAGCCGACTGCAGACCGAGATGGGCGACCAGCGGGAAGACGCCGTACATCGTCTGGATGCGATCCATGCGGACATCCGGGATGCGGTGAGCGAGGAGAAGGCGCGGCTGCAAGAGGACTTTGAGGGCGAGGTCGTCGCCCTGGAGGAGCAGTACGACCAGGATGTGGACGAGCTCAAGGGCCTTGCCCCGATGCAGTTCTTTGGCGAAGCGCGATACCGTGAGCTGCGCAGCAAGTGGGGGAATGTGTTCCGCGCGGCGATGGGCGCTGAGGCGTTCTACGAGTACCTGCAGGACATGGACCTGGACAAGCTGTCAGAGGAGTTGTGGGAAGAAGTGCGGCACGGGCGCTCGAAGCAGCGCCGCCTGCGCGCAACGAAGCGGCTGCGCGTGGTGGAAGCGCTGCGCGCCAGCAACAACCGTCCCGAGTGGATGATCCTGACCGTCTTGCCCGTGATCCCGCCCGATCTGCGCCCGATGGTGCAGCTGGATGGCGGGCGTTTCGCGACCTCTGATCTGAACGACCTGTATCGCCGGGTGATCAACCGCAATAACCGGCTGAAGCGTCTGCTGGACCTGGGTGCGCCCGACGTGATCGTGCGCAACGAGAAGCGCATGCTGCAGGAAGCCGTCGATTCGCTGATCGACAACTCGCGTCGTGGAAAGGCGCTCTCGCGCCGCGGGCGCCGCGAGCTCAAGTCGCTGTCCGATATGCTCAAGGGCAAGAAGGGGCGGTTCAGGCGCAACCTGCTCGGCAAGCGCGTCGACTACTCGGGGCGTTCCGTGATCGTGATCGGGCCCAAGCTCAAGATGCACCAGTGTGGCCTGCCGAAAGAGATGGCTGTCGAGCTGTACCGGCCCTTTGTGATCGCCAAGCTGGTCGACTATAACTATGCGAGCAACGTCAAGGGCGCACGACGGGTGATCGATCGCTCCCGTCCAGAGGTGTGGGAGGTCCTGGAAGAGGTGATCAAGTCCAGGCCCGTGCTGCTGAACCGTGCGCCAACACTGCACCGCCTGGGTATCCAGGCTTTCGAGCCCATCTTGGTCGAAGGCAAGGCGATCCAGCTGCACCCGCTGGTCTGCGCAGCGTTCAATGCGGACTTTGACGGGGACCAGATGGCGGTGCACGTGCCGCTCTCGGAGCGGGCTGTGCGCGAGGCGTACGATTTGATGCTCTCCACGCGGAACCTGCTCAAGCCAGCGGACGGTGAGCCGGTCATCGGCCCGACCAAGGACATGGTGCTTGGGTGCTACTACCTGACCATGGAGCGCGACGGGGTCAAGGGCGAGGGGATGAGCTTCGCCGACATGGAGGAGGTGCGCCTAGCCTATGACCTCGGCAAGCTGCACATCCATGCCAAGATCCGGCTCCTCAAGTGGACGGAGGATGCGGCGGACAGCGTCGGGGGCCCGGTGGAGACGACAGTGGGGCGTGTGCTGTTCAACGAGATCTTGCCGGAGGAGCTACGCTTTGTGAACGAAGTCCAGGACAAAGGGACGCTCAAGACCCTGATCGGCCAAGCGTACCATCTCCTGGGACAGCAGCAGACCGCCGATCTAGCAGACCGGATCAAGGACATCGGCTTTGCGTACGCCACCCGGTCGGGCACCAGCATCGCCGTGAGCGACCTAATCGTCCCGGAGGAAAAGACTGAGATCCTCAGCAACGCGGCGATGCAGGTGAACGAGGTCGAGCGCCAGTACCGCCGTGGGTTGCTGACGGAGGACGAGCAGTACACGCGCACGGTCGAGTTGTGGAGCGACGCTCGCGACCGCGTATCCGAGGCGGTCAAGAACGCGATGGACCCAGAGGGCCCGATCTATGTCATGGCGAGCTCGGGCTCGACAAAGGGCGGCTTTGGGCCGATCGCCCAGCTGGCTGGGATGCGCGGGCTAATGGCAGACCCGTCGGGGCGGATCATCAAGCTGCCGATCCGGTCGAACTTTCGCGAGGGACTGACTGCGCTGGAGTACTTTATCTCGACGCACGGCGCGCGCAAGGGACTGGCTGATACGGCGTTGCGAACGGCAGACGCCGGATACCTGACCCGGCGACTGGTGGACGTGGCGCAGGATATGGTGGTCAACGCGGTAGACTGCGGGACGCGCGCGGGGCTGTGGCTGCGACAGTCAGACAACGCGGCGGACCCGAACTTGCCCCAGATGGGCGAGCGGGCGCTGGGGCGCATCCTGGCCGGTCCGGTGCTCGATCCCGCCACAGGAGAGCTGCTCTGCGACCGGGGCGCCCTGCTTGACGAGGACACGATCGCGCGGATCGAGGCGGCTGGGGTGGAGGAAGTGTTCGTCCGTTCGCCACTGACCTGCCAGCTTGGGCAGGGGATCTGCCAGCAGTGCTACGGGCGCGACTTGGGACGCGGCGAGATCGTCGAGCTGGGCTCGGCGGTCGGGATCGTGGCAGCGCAGTCGATCGGCGAACCCGGCACGCAGCTCACGCTGCGTACGTTCCACACGGGGGGCATCGCCCACGGTGGCGACATCACACATGGTCTGCCGCGCGTGGAGGAGTTGCTCGAGGCGCGCAAGCACCCAAAGGGCGAAGCGATCGTGGCGGACATCGGGGGCCGAGTGGAGATACACCGGTCCGACGACGGGATTCGCACGGTCAAAGTGATCGACAGCCAGCTCGTGCGCGAGAGCTACCCGCTGAAGCGAGGCTGGAAGGTCCTGATCGAGGAAGGGCAGGAAGAGGTCGCCGAGGGCGATGTGATCGCGACGCGCGGCGACAAGGAGATCGTGGTCAAGACCGGCGGGCGGCTGGTGTGGGAGGAGGAAGGGGTCACCGTCGTCTATGACGACCGGCAGGAGCGGGAGTACGAGATCCCCTCCTCATCTGGGCTACTGGTGTCCGAAGGGCAGCGCGTGGAGGCAGGCGACCAGATCACAGAGGGCTCCAAGAACCCGCACACTGTGCTCCAGGTCTTGGGCCGCGAGGCCACACAGCTGTACCTGCTGCAGGAGGTGCAAAAGGTCTACCGTTCGCAGGGCGTCAACATCCACGACAAGCACTTTGAGGTGATCATCAGCAAGATGCTGTCGCGGGTGCAGGTCCTGCGCTCGGGCGATACCGATCTGCTGTCGGGCGATCTGGTGGACCGGCGCGAGTTCGCCGAGATCAACGCTCGCGTGGTGAGCGAGGGCGGCGAGCCAGCCACCGCCAAGCCGGTCCTGTTGGGGGTCACCAAGGCTGCCCTGAACACTGAGAGCTTTTTGTCGGCGGCGTCGTTCCAGCACACGATCAAGGTGCTGGCGGGCGCGGCGATCGAGGGCAAGCGGGATGATCTGAAGGGGCTCAAGGAGAACGTGATCATCGGCAAGCTGATCCCGGCAGGGACGGGCTTCTGGGAGTACCAGCGCCGCGAACTGGCGGCGCGGACGCAGGCGGGCGAGAGCCTCGAGTCGATCCTCGATGTGGAACTCGGGCCTCCGGCGGAGCTCGACCTCGATCTGCTGACCGAGGGCCTGGAAGGCACGATACCGGAGCAGTCCTTCGACCTAGAAGACCTGCTCGGAGGCGCGGACGAGGATGAGGATCAGGACGACGATCTGGATATGCTCGCCGCGTTCCTGAGCGATGATGACGATGACGAAGAAATCGACGAAATGGACGACCTGGACGACGAGCTAGGCTAGCCAGGTCGCCGGCATGGCGAAAGCCCATCCTCCGCTACGTGCAGGGGATGGGCTTTCCCAGAGCCTACGGTTCGGGAGTAGACGCGCTGGCTTCTTCATCCCATCCCTGAGGTGGGGGTGTCTCGAGAATACGCTTGGCGTCCGCGGCATCGGCCTCAGCGACGAGGAGTCGCACTTCGCTGAGCGGGTGTCCACCGAGTGTGATGCCAAAGAGCTGCCCGGCGCTTTCATAATGGAGCAACACCTCGATGCCGGCGCTTTCAAGCTTGGCTTTGAGAATCTCTGCTGCGAGCATACCCGATGCGGTCGCGACGACCGTCAGCCTGGGTTCTTGGTGTTCCTGGTGGGGGGGCATAGTTTCCTCCTTGACCATGATTATAGCACACATACGAGCCAAATCAAGTACATGTTGGAGGATTCTGTGACCGAGCGCGATATGCAGACGGACACGTACTGGCGGGAGGAGTTTGCGGTCACCGACGATGACGTCGGGTATATCGAGGAGCTGTTCCTCGAGCAGGGCAAGCCACTGTCTCTGGCGGAACTGAGCCGGGCGTTGATCACGCACTACTGCCATCGCCAGGAGAGCGCGATCCGACGACAGTTGGCCCGCGGCGCGCTCTATAGGCCTGATGCCGCATTCACCGTGGGCGACCAGCTCGTGTTTCCACATCTCGACTTTGCTGTGGGAACAGTGGTTGCACAGCGAGAAGGCCACAACCCCGAGTACGAGCACTTTCAGGTGATCGCGGTCGAGTTCGAGGACGATGGGGGAACACGCGAGTTTGCCGCACAGCTCGCAGCGCCCCACAAGCTGTCCCTGGTGACGGAAGCAGACTGGCAGCGTGTCTTTGCCACTTCGCCGGACGAGCTGGTAGGTAAGCACGGACAGGTTGTGGGGGAACGGCTGGAGGAGAGGCTGCGCGCGACGGGCGAGTTTCTCGAGTTCCGTGGAGAGTGGTTCCCCAAGGGCGTGGCAGCCGACATCCACGTTGGGCTGCTCAACATCGTCGAAGCGATGCTCGTGATCGCAGAGAAGCCTCTCCCCCCCGCCCAGTTGTTGGACGAGCTGGACCTTCCGGCAGAGATCCCGGAGGCGGTCAAGGTCTTCTCGCTGAACTGCCGCGTCTCTCAGGACGAGCGGTTCGTGGACGTCGGCGGACGGGGCAAGGTGGTTTGGGGGCTGCGGCGATGGCTTCCCGACTATGTGGTATCGCAAGCACCGCGGCTGCGGCACGTGGCGAGGCCATACGATCGCACTGTGCTGGACGTCGCACACCTCCAGATGGAGCGCGAGATCGACGATCCGGCATCCGCGCTTCTGGCTCCCCCGTCGGCGGCTATGGCGAGCGAGGTGACGCTGATCTTGGGCTACCCGCACTGGCGACACGGGACACTGCCGTTGACGGCGCGTACGAGGCCCTTCTTCCCGGATGGCGCGATGGGACAGCGCACTCAGTTCACGTTCCTCGATCGCGTGCAGAACAAAGAGTTCACGGGATGGGTCGCCCGTGAGTACGGGTACGTGTACGGTTTGGCCAAGTGGTATGCGGAGAACGCGATCCCGGCAGGCGCCTACATCAAGCTTCAGCGCGCCCCTGGACCGAACACCGTGGCGATCGACGTACTCCCCCGGCGAATGCAGCGAGAGTGGACGCCCATGGTCACCAGAACGGAAGAGGGTGAGTTGAGCTTTACGATGCAGAAGCGGCCGATCGCGTGCCAGTACGACGAGCTGTGCCTGATCGATGAGCCGGACCGCAGGGTTGGGGACGCGCTGTGGGCGGCGGAGCAGGAACAAGCGCGACCGATCGACGAGCTAGTGGAAGCGGTGTTCCTAGAGCTAGCCAAGTTGACACCCAGCGTGACCGTACACGCCAAGACGGTGTACACGGCAGTGAACGTGCTGCGCCGCAGCACGCCCGGCGAAGTGTTCGCCGCGCTTTTCCAGGATCCCGAGTTCGTCACCACAGGGAACGGATACTGGATCCGGCAGGCACGCCCGTAGCGGGTGGGCGGTCCGAGGCGCCCGCTGGCTTGCCAGATCTGTAACTCTTGAGGGGAGCTGTAATGGCACGTTGGACGAGACCGACACTGGATACCAAGTTTCACATCGACTTTGACTGGTGGAACGAGGGGCAGCGCGACCTGCGCGTGTACTTGCAGCAACATCTGTGCAGCGAGTGCCGCGCAGTCTACACCTCGCATCTTGGCTCAGAGACGGTCGACTGGGTCGACCCAGAGACGGCGGAGGTAACGGCGGTCGATGGCCTATGGCACGCCCTGCGCACGCACTGTAGTGCGCTGCCGGACTATATCACCGATGCCACGCCGCTCACGAATGCCGTTTTCCGCACGTTCCTGGCGAATGGGAACGAGCCCATGACGCCGATCGAGCTGGGGCCTGCGCTGAACCGGGAGCCGCGCCTGATCCTGCAGGTCTTGGGCCGGGGCCGCGTATACGATGGGATCAGGCCCGTCCCGCCCTCCGCGGAGAAGAGCAAGGGAAAGGGGAAGTGACGCTCACCGTCGACGCCCTCCAGGCATACGCCACAGAGCTCCAGGGGATGCGCGTGATTGCGCTCGCGGACCTGCATGCCCTGGCTGCCAGAGCGGGCGTTACGCGCCGCGACGCCGAGATGACGGCGCTGGGGCACGGGATTGTCCCCCGTCGCTACATGCGCAACATCGGCACACTGGGGATCGACGGACAGATCGCACTGCTGCGGGCGTGTGTAGCTGTGATCGGGCTGGGCGGGCTGGGCGGTTTCGTCGTGGAGGGCTTGGCCCGCATAGGGGTTGGGCGCCTGGTGCTGCTTGATGGCGACGTGTTTATCGATCACAACCTCAACCGGCAGCTGTTCAGCCAGGAGGGCAACCTAGGCGCTGCCAAGGCAGAGGTCGCAGCGGCGCGCGTGGCGCAGATCAACCAGGCGATCGAGGTTCGAGCACATGCCCGCTATGCCAACGCCGAGAACCTACCGGAGCTCCTGGCGGGCGTGGACGTGGTGATCGATGCGCTGGATCGCCTTCCAACGCGCTTCGTGCTGCAGCAAGCGGCGGCACGGTGCGGAGTGCCCATGGTGCATGGGGCGATCGCGGGTGCGATGGGCCAGGTGATGACGATCCTGCCCGGCGATCCTGGTCTGCGCGCGCTGTATGGCGATGGGCCTTGGCCCGAGCAGGGCGCAGAGGCAGAGTTGGGCACGCCAGCGCCTTCGCCCATGATGGTTGCCGCGTGGCAGGTGTACGAGGCGATCAAACTGCTCACCGGCAAGGGGGATCTGCTGCGGGGACGGATGCTGTTTCTCGACGCACTGTCGGGCGAGGCGCGCGTACTCGGTCTGTAGGACACGGCTCACACAGATAGCCGTCCTGGAGCGCGAGGCCCTCTTGTAGGGATCGCCCTGGTCAGGACTGGGTGGAGGCTATGCACAAGCGAATCGGCATCCTGGGCGGTATGAGCCCCGAGTCAACCATAGAGTACTACCGGTACATCACCCGCAGGTACACTGAACGTTACGGGGACTATGCGTACCCGGAGATCCTGATCTATAGCGTGAGCTTTCAGCGCTACGTGGACTGGCCCAACCAGGAACGGTGGGACCTGGTCGCGCAGGGGTTGGCTGAGGGCGCGCGGCGTCTCGAGGCGGCGGGCGCTGACTTGATCCTGATCGCCACCAACACGATGCACATCGTGTTCGACCAGGTGCGGAACAGCGTTTCGGTGCCGATGCTCAGCCTGCTCGACGCCGTGGGCGATGCCGCGACGGAGATGGGCCTCGGGACGGTGGGACTGCTCGGCACCAGGTTCACGATGGAGAAGACGTTCTACCAGGATGCGTTGGCGGCGCGCGGCATCCGGGTCTTGGTTCCGGACGAGACGGACCGCGCCTACGTGAACCGGGTGATCTATGACGAGCTTGTAGCCGGGCAGATCCGCGAGGAGTCGCGTGCGGGGTTCGTCCAGATTATCAACCGGTTGGCAGACAGGGGCGCCGGTGGGATCGTGCTGGGTTGCACGGAGATCCCGTTGCTGGTCGGTGAGGACGATGTGGGCCTGCCGCTGCTCGACACCACGCTGATCCACGCGGAGGCGGCGCTGAAAGCTGCCCTACACTGGACGCCCGAGGACAGTGCGTGACCGCGCCGCGTTGACCAGGGAGATTTGACAATGTCCCCAGAACGTGATACACTCTTTTCAATGGAGATGAACAGATGCCGTCACTGACCATGCTCTCCCTAATTGTTCTGGTCTTGCTTAGCCTCCTGGTCCAGGAGGAGCTTGCGTTTGGGAGAGCAACGCGGTAGCGTCAAGGCACCAGTAGACGAGTGAGGGGGCCTCCCAAGCGGGGGGCCCCCTTTTTGCTGGATGCTGTGGTCGGGACAATGACGCACAACTGAGGTCTGTGGTCTCGCTCCGTAGACGGAGTACCGTGCGATGGCGCCCTCGGCGCCGGCTGTGCATAGCCGGTGCAGGGCGCCGTCGTGCTATCTGGGACTACCACCGTTGCAGAACAGGAGAAGGGCATGAGAAGCGATGCGGTCAAGATGGGTGTGCATCGTGCGCCCCATCGCTCGCTGCTGCGGGCGCTCGGGTACACGCAGTGGGAGCTGGAGCAGCCATTTGTCGGCGTGGTCAACTCGTACAGCGAGGTGATCCCTGGGCACGTGCACCTGCGCCAGATCGCCGATGCGGTCAAAGCGGGCGTCCGTGCCGGGGGCGGCACACCTTTCGAGGTGGGCACGATCGGCATCTGCGATGGGATCGCCATGAATCACGCGGGCATGCGCTACTCGCTGGCGAGCCGAGAGCTGATCGCCGATTCGGTCGAGGCGGTCGTCGAGGGGCACGCATTCGACGCGATGGTGTTGATCCCCAACTGCGACAAGATCATCCCCGGGATGTTGATGGCTGCGGCGCGGATCGACATCCCGACGATCGTGGTCAGCGGTGGGCCGATGATGGCGGGCCGGTGGCGCGGTGAGATCGCCGATCTGAACTCGGTGTTCATGGGGGTTGGGAGCGTGATCGCGGGCACGATGACGGAGGAGGAGCTGGCTGAGCTCGAAGGCGCAGCGTGTCCAGGATGTGGGTCGTGTTCGGGGATGTTCACCGCGAACACGATGAACTGCCTGACCGAGGCCCTTGGCCTGGGACTGCCCGGGCACGGCACCATCCCGGCGGTCGAGGCAGGTCGCACGCGCTTGGCGAAAGACGCGGGGCGGCAAGTCATGGCGCTATTGGAGCGCGACATCAAGCCGTCGGACATCCTGACGCGCGCTGCCTTTCGCAACGCGTTTGCCGTCGACATGGCGCTGGGCGGATCGACCAACACGGTGCTCCACATGATCGCCATCGCGCACGAAGCCGGGATCGACTTTCCTCTTGCCGAACTCAACGAGATCAGCGCCAGCACGCCCCACCTGTGCCGCATGAGCCCTGTAGCGGGCGGTCACCACATCGAGGACCTCGACCGTGCGGGCGGGATCCAGGCAGTCATGCGCGAGCTGGCGGACGCGCGCCTGCTCGACCTGGACGCGATCACGGTGACGGGAAAGCGGCTGGGCGAGAATCTGGCTGGGGCCAAGGTGCTCGACCGGGAGGTGATCCACTCGCCGGAAGCGCCCTATTCCTACAGCGGCGGGTTGGCGATCCTGTTCGGGAACCTGGCGCCCATGGGCGCGGTGATCAAGACCGCGGCGGTGCCCAAGGACAAGCAGGTCTACCGCGGTCCAGCGCGCGTCTTTGACTCCGAGGACGCCGCGACGGCAGCGATCCTGGCGCGCGAGTTCGCGCCGGGCGACGTGATCGTGATCCGCTACGAAGGGCCCAAGGGCGGGCCCGGCATGCGCGAGATGCTCACCTGCACCTCGGCGCTGTCGGGGATGGGGATGGACGGCGAGGTCGCATTGCTGACCGATGGGCGGTTCTCTGGGGCGACGCGCGGGATCGCCATCGGTCACGTCTCACCAGAGGCGGCAGCGCGAGGCACGATCGCGCTGATACGGGAGGGGGATCCGATCTACATCGACATCCCTGGGCGGCGGCTGGAACTCGAGGTCCCCGCAGACGAGATCGCCCGACGGCTGGGTGCCCTGCCGGCGTGGGTCTGTCCCGTCGAACGCGGGTACCTGCGGCGGTATGCGAGATCGGTCACTTCGGCGAACAGCGGTGCGGTGTTCGCCGAGTAAGGCGAGAAGGAGAATGCCATGCGGATAAAGGGTTCGCAGGTCGTGTGTGAGAGTCTCGTGCGTGAAGGGGTAGAGGTGGTGTTCGGCTATCCCGGCGGCGCCGTGATCCCGATCTACGATGCCCTACCCGACTTTAGGCTGCGGCACGTGTTGGTCCGTCACGAGCAGGCTGCGGCGCACGCCGCCGATGGGTACGCACGGGCGACGGGAAAGGTTGGCGTGTGCTTTGCGACCTCTGGACCAGGGGCGACGAACCTGGTGACCGGGATCGCGACGGCTTACCTCGACTCCTCCCCGATCGTGGCGATCACGGGGCAGGTGCCGACGCCGTTCATCGGCAAGGATGCGTTCCAAGAAGTGGATGTGACGGGCATCACGCTGCCGATCACCAAGCACAACTACCTGGTGACCAACGTCGCGGATCTGCCGCGGGTGATGAGAGAGGCGTTTCACATCGCGCGGACCGGGCGCCCCGGACCGGTGCTGATCGACATCGCCAAGGACGTCCAGACAGCCGAGGTCGAGTTCGAGTACCCCGAGTCGGTCGATCTGCCTGGCTATAGGCCCACCGTACGGGGGCACGAGGGGCAGATCAAGCAGGCGGCGCAGCTGATCGCGGCATCGGAGCGACCGGTGATCTTGGCTGGGCACGGGGTGACGCTCGCCGGTGCACAGGCGCAGCTCCGCCAGCTTGCAGAGACGATCCACGCCCCAGTGATCACGACCTTGCTGGGCATCGGCTCCTTCCCACGCACGCATCCGCTCTGCCTGGGCATGTCGGGCATGCATGGCGAGGCGTATGCCAACCAGGCAGTGCAGGGCGCCGATCTGCTGATCGCGATCGGGATGCGCTTCTCGGACCGCGTGACGGGCAAAGTCGATCTGTTTGCCCCCGATGCGCAGCTGATCCACATCGACGTCGATCCGGCAGAGGTCGGCAAGAACGTGCGCGTCACGCTCCCCGTGGTCGGCGATGTGCGACACGTTCTCGACTCGCTCAACACGCGCGTGGAAGCAGCGGACCATGGCGCGTGGCTGGAGACCGTACGCGAGTGGCGGGCAGAGTCGGAAGGTAGGGACATCCTGAATCGTGAGACCGACGAACTGATCCCGCCCTACATCATGCGCCAGATCTGGCACGCCAACCGGGGCAACGCGTTGATGGTCAGCGATGTGGGGCAGAACCAGATGTGGGAGGCGCAGTACTATCTCCACGACCGGTACCGCAGTCTGGTGACGTCGGGCGGGCTGGGTACGATGGGCTTTGCCCTGCCGGCGGCGATCGGCGTGCAGGTGGGCTGCCCGGACGAAGAGGTGTGGGTCACGGTCGGCGACGGTGGGATCCAGATGAACATCCAGGAGCTGGCGACCGTCGTGCAGGAGCGGCTGCCGCTCAAGATCGCGATCATCAACAACAGCTATCTGGGCATGGTGCGCCAGTGGCAGGAGTTGTTCTTTGGGCGCCGCTACTCGGGCACGCCGATCTCGGGCCCCGACTATGTCAAGCTTGCGGAGGCATACGGTCTGGCGGGCATGCGCGTCACGCGCAGGGAGGAGGTCGTGCCCGCCCTGGCGCGGGCGCGCGAGGTGGAGGGCCCGGTCCTGATCGAGTTCCGCGTCGTCGAGGAAGAGAACGTCTATCCGATGGTGCCGGCGGGAGGCAGCATCTCGACCATGCTTCGGCGCCCACTCCGGGACGAGGAGGAGACGACGTGAAGCAGACGCTGATCGCGCTGGTACAAGACCATCCCGGTGTTCTGGACCGTGTCGCCAGCCTGTTCAGACGCCGAAACTTTAACATCGAGAGCCTGACCGTGGGGCACAGCGAGACCCCCGGCATCTCGCGGATGACGCTGGTCGTCGACTGTGACAGCGAGGCGCACCGCGAACAGGTGGTCAAGCAGTTCCACAAGTTGATCGAGGTGACCAAGGTGATCGAGGACGCGACGCCGGAACGCGCCGTGTACCGCGAGCTCGCCCTGGTCAAGGTGGCGGCGGACATGGCAAGCCGATCGGCGATCATCCAGCTGGTCGACGTCTTTCGGGCACAGGTGATCGACGTCTCGCAGACATCGCTGACTGTCGAGATCACGGGAGACGAGGACAAGGTGGACTCGTTCGTCAGTCTGCTGCGGCCATACGGGATCAAGGAGTTGGCCCGCACAGGGCGCGTTGCCATGCTGCGCGGCAGCAATGGCAGATGAAGGACGCATAAGGAGCAGATGGCATGGCAAAGATCGACTTTGGCGGCACGATCGAAACGGTCGTGACCAGGGAAGAGTTCCCGCTGGACCGGGCGCGCGAGGTGCTCAAGGACGAGGTGGTTGCGGTGCTGGGGTATGGCGTACAGGGCCCGGCGCAGGCGCTGAACATGGCGGACAATGGGATCCGCGTGATCGTGGGCGGCGATCCGGAGCGCACGCGGTCGTGGGAGAAGGCGGTCGCCGACGGCTGGGTCCCGGGAGAGACGCTCTTTCCGTTCGAGGAAGCCGTACGACGGGGAACGATTGTCCAATACCTGGTCTCCGATGCGGCGCAGATGATCCTGTGGCCTACCGTTGCGGCGGCGCTGGGAGAAGGGGACGCACTCTACTTCTCGCACGGGTTTGGGCTGGTGTACAATGACCAGACGGGGATCATGCCGCCCCCGTACGTGGACGTGATCCTGGTCGCGCCCAAGGGGTCCGGCACCAGCGTGCGCGCCAACTTTTTGGCGGGGAGTGGGATCAACAGCAGCTACGCGGTGGCGCAGGACTATACCGGGCGCGCCTTGGAACGCACCCTAGCCGTGGGCATTGCCGTGGGCTCGGGCTATCTTTTCCCCACGACCTTCCAGAACGAGGTGTACAGCGACCTGACGGGCGAGCGCGGCGTGCTGATGGGCGCGCTGGCGGGGGTCATGGAGGCGCAGTACACGGTCCTGCGGCAGCACGGACACAGCCCCAGCGAGGCGTTCAACGAGACGGTGGAGGAGCTGACGCAGAGCTTGATCCGGCTGGTCGACCAGAACGGGATGGACTGGATGTACGCAAACTGCAGCACGACGGCACAGCGTGGGGCGCTCGACTGGCTGCCTCGGTTCCGCGACGCGGTGATGCCAGTCTTCCAGGAGCTGTACCAGCGCGTGGTCTCGGGCGAAGAGACGCGGATCGTGCTCGAGGCGAACAGCTCGCCCGATTACAAGGAAAAGCTCGCGGCGGAACTGCGCGAGATGCGCGAGTCGGAGATGTGGTCTGCGGGCGCGGCGGTGCGCTCGCTGCGCCCAGGCGATGCCTAGGGTGAGAGGACGTCCGCAAGAGGAGGGCCAAATGGACGAGAGTGGGGTTGGCATTCAAGACAGAGTGATCGTGTTTGATACTACCCTCCGCGACGGCGAGCAGTCGCCGGGGGCAGCGCTGACGACCAAGGAGAAGCTCGAGATCGCCCATCTGCTCGAGGACATGGGCGTGGATGTGATCGAAGCGGGGTTTCCAATCTCGTCCCCGGGCGACTTCAAGTCGGTCCAGGCGATCGCCGCCGAGATCCGCGAGTGCACGATCTGTGGGCTGACCCGGGCACGGGATGAGGACGTTGACGTCGCAGCGGCGGCGCTCAAAGGAGCTGCTCACCCGCGGATCCACACGGGCCTCGGCGTGTCCCCCGTGCACTTGCAGTACAAGCTGCGTATGAGCGCCGAGGAGGCCCTCGAGGCGGGCGTCCGGGCGGTGCGGCGCGCCAAGCGCTATGTCGACGATGTCCAGTACTATGTCGAGGACGCAGGACGCGCCGTGCCCGAGTACCTGTACCGCGTGCTGGAGGCGGTGATCGACGCCGGGGCGACGGTGGTCAACATCCCCGATACGACGGGCTATACCTTTCCGACCGAGTGGGGCGCCTTGATCGCCGGGATCGTCAACAACGTGCCCAACATCGACAAGGCGATCGTGTCGGTGCACTGTCACAACGACCTGGGCATGGCGACCGCAAACACGCTCGCCGGGATCGTGAATGGCGCGCGGCAGGTCGAGTGTACGGTCAATGGTCTCGGCGAGCGCGCCGGCAACGCTTCGCTGGAAGAGGTGGTGATGGCGCTCCGCACGCGGCGTGACTTTTTCGGCGTAGATACCGGGATCAACGCCAAGCTGATCTACCCCGCTAGCCGCATGGTGTCCGATCTGACGGGGATCCTGGTGCAGCCGAATAAGGCGATCGTCGGCACAAACGCTTTCGCGCACTCGTCGGGCATCCACCAGGATGGCGTGCTCAAGGAGCGCAGCACGTACGAGATCATCAACCCGCAGGACATCGGGGTGCCCGAGTCCGAGATCGTGCTCTCGGCGCGATCGGGGCGGCACGGTCTTCGCCATCGCCTGGAAGAGATGGGGTACCACATTGCGGATGAGGGGTTCGAGGCGGTCTATGAACGGTTCCTCGAAGTAGCAGACAAGAAAAAGACCGTCGACATGCGCGACCTCGAGAACATCGTGGCGGGCGAGTCGCTCGTGTTCTTTGAGGAGACGTTCGAGCTGGTCAAGATGCAGGTGATGTGCGGCACGGCGGGGATCCCGACTGCTTCGGTCTGCCTGCGTGGGCCAGACGGCAACGTGATGTGCGAGGCGAGCATGGGCAATGGCCCGGTGGACGCAGCGTACAATGCCGTGGACAAGATCACGCGAGTCCCCAACGAACTGGTCGAGTTTGCGATCCAGGCGATCACCGAAGGCATGGATGCCATGGCCAAAGTGACGGTGCGGATCCGCGACGTGTCGCCAAACGGCAATGGCGGGCGTCGGCGGATCTTTATGGGACGCGGCGCCGACACGGATACGGTCGTGGCGGCGACGCGGGCCTATCTCTTTGCCGTGAACCGGCTTCTGGCGGCGCAGCATGGTCGCAGCCAGAAGCAGACGGTCACGGAAGAGGTGCGCAGGTCGGTGGAGCAGATGCAGGCCCAGTATGGTTCGGCGCACAGTACGGACTTTATGGGCTGGGGTGCGATGCGCGACGAGAGGCTGGAGTAGATGGGACAGACAACGGCGGAAAAGGTCTTGGCTGCGCACACGGACGGCGAGGTGGCGCCCGGCAAACTGGTCGAGGTGCAAGTCGACATGGTGTTGGCGAACGACATCACGGCGCCGATCGCGATCCGCGAGTTTGCCAAGATCGGGGTGGACGAGGTGTTTGACCGGGACAAGGTCGCCCTGGTGCCCGACCACTTTGCGCCAAACAAGGACATCCAGGCTGCCGAGCAGTGCAAGATACTGCGCGAGTTTGCCAAGCGGTATGGGATCACCCACTACTGGGAAGTGGGGCGCATGGGGATCGAGCACGTGCTGTTGCCGGAGCAGGGCGTCGTCCTGCCAGGCGACGTCGTCGTCGGCGCGGACTCGCACACGTGCACCTATGGGGCGCTGGGCGCGTTCGCCACGGGCATGGGTTCGACCGACATCGCGGTGGCGATGGCGACGGGCAGCATCTGGATGAAGGTGCCAGACACGATCCGGATCCGCTATCGCGGCGAGCGCAAGCCGTGGGTCGGGGGCAAGGACCTGATCCTGTACACGATCGGCCTGATCGGGGTCGAGGGCGCACGGTACCAGGCGATCGAGTTCACGGGTCCGGCGATCGAGGCGCTGCCGATGGCGGGCAGGTTCACGATGGCGAACATGGCGATCGAAGCGGGGGCCAAGGTGGGCCTGTTCGCGGTGGACGCGCGCACGCGCGCCTACCTCGACGGGCGTGCCGCGCGCGCGTGGACGGCGTACGCCCCCGACCCGGACGCCCGCTACGCGCGCGAGATCGAGATCGACGTGTCCGAGATCGAGCCCCAGGTCGCATTTCCACACCTGCCGAGCAACGCGCGCCCGGTGGGCGAGGCATCCGACGTGCAGATCGATCAGGTCGTGATCGGGTCGTGCACGAACGGGCGTTGGGATGACCTGGTCGAGGCGGCAACGGTGCTGCGCGGACGTACCGTGCACGCGTCGGTGCGCTGTATCGTGATCCCGGGCACACAGGCGATCTATGCGCGCGCCGTTCGCGAAGGGCTGGCGGAGGCGTTCGTCGAGGCGGGGGCGGTGTTCAGCACCCCGACCTGTGGACCCTGCCTGGGAGGGTACATGGGCGTCCTGGCAGCGGGCGAACGGTGCGTCTCGACCACCAACCGGAATTTCGTCGGACGCATGGGGCACGTGGAGAGCGAGGTGTACCTCGCCAACCCGGCGGTCGCGGCGGCAAGCGCAGTAGCGGGGCGCATTGCCAGGCCTGAGGAGGTGATGGGCTGATGGCAACGGTGTTGAGGGGACGCGTGTGGAAGTACGGCGATAACGTGGACACGGATGCGATCATCGCGGCTCGTTACCTGAACGTGTCGACGCCGGAGGAGTTGGCGGCGCACTGCATGGAGGATCTGGATCCCAGCTTTGCCGGTTCGGTCGAGGCGGGGGACGTGGTTGTCGCCGAGGCCAACTTTGGGTGTGGTTCGTCGCGCGAGCACGCACCCCTGGCGCTCAAGGGCGCCGGCGTGAGCTGCGTCGTCGCCGCGAGTTTCGCGCGCATCTTTTACCGGAACGCGATCAACATCGGGCTGCCGATCCTCGAGTGCCCGGAGGCGGTCAGTGCGACGGAGGCGGGACAAACACTAGAGGTGGACCTCGAGGCGGGGACGGTGACCAATCTCGATACCGGGCAGACGTTCCAGGCTGAGCCGTACCCGTCCTTCCTGGTCGGCATCATCGAGGCGGGCGGCTTGATCCCGTACACGCGGCAGCGGATCGGCGCGTGAGCGCGGGAGGCAAGGGGAACAAAGCCCTGATCGAAGCCACACTGTGCTTCATGGTCGAGGGCGACCCGCCCGAACGGATCTTGCTGGGGCACAAGAAGGTGGGTTTCGGGATAGGCAAGTATGGCGGCGTGGGCGGCAAGGTGGACCCGGGAGAGACACCTGTCCACGCCGCTGTGCGTGAGGTGCACGAAGAGACCGGGATCGCCATTGCGGAGCAGGATCTGTCGCCAGCGGCGCACCTGACGTTCGTCTTTCCACACAAGCCGGAGTGGAGCCAGGTTGTGCACGTCTATGTCGCCCGTCGATGGACGGGCGCGGCGCGTCCGAGTCGCGAGATTGACCCAACGTGGGTCTCGGTGGGCGAGATCCCGTACGCGCACATGTGGGACGACTGCCGGCACTGGCTCCCGCGCGTGCTAGCTGGAGAGTGGACGCAGGGGCGATTCGTGTTTGGCCCGGACAACGATGCCGTGGCAGAGTTCGAGGTCCGGTCGTGGCATGGGGACCGCACGCACAACGGGAGAGCAGACTATCAGGAGGAGAAGGTCGTGGAAGCTAGAATCACACTGCTGCCGGGCGACGGGATCGGTCCCGAGGTCCTGGCGGAAGCGGTCAAGGTGCTGGATGCAGTCGCGAGCAAGTACGGGCACTCGTTCGCCTACCAAGAAGGGTTGATTGGCGGCGCGGCGATCGACGCGACCGGTTCGGCTCTGCCCGACGATACGCTGATCAAGTGTCAAGCGGGCGACGCCGTGTTGCTCGCCGCCGTCGGCGATCCCAAGTATGACGACCCGCGCGCGCCGGTACGTCCTGAACAGGGGCTTCTCGCGCTGCGCAAGGCGCTGGGTGTGTTCGCCAACCTGCGCCCGATCAAGCTCTACAAGCAGCTGCTGCATGCCTCGACCCTCAAGCCCGAAGTGATCCAGGACGTGGACCTGGTCGTCGTGCGCGAGCTAACGGGCGGGATTTACTTTGGGGAGCGGGGACGTAGGGTGGTGAACGGCGTCGAGGCGGCGTACGACACCATGTTCTACTCTGTGCCCGAGGTCGAGCGCGTGGTGCGGCTAGCCTTTGAGCTGGCGCGCAAGCGCCGCAAGAAGGTGACCTCGGTCGAAAAGGCGAATGTCCTGGAGACCTCGCGGCTGTGGTATGAGACCGCAGAGCGGGTGGCAGCCGACTACCCGGACGTCGAGTACGACAGCATGTACGTGGACATTGCCGCGATGCGCCTGGTGCGGTACCCGAGCGTGTTCGATGTGGTGGTCACCGGCAACATGTTCGGCGATATTCTGACCGATGAAGCGTCGATGATCGCGGGGTCGATTGGCATGTTGCCCTCGGCGGCGTTGGGCGCGGGGACGCTGGGGCTGTACGAACCGATCCACGGTTCGGCGCCCAAGTACACGGGCCTCAACGTGGCGAACCCGATCGCGACGATCCTGAGCGGCGCCATGCTCCTCCGCCATTCGTTGCTCCTGGAACGTGAGGCGGACGCGGTAGAAGCGGCAGTCGAAGGGGCGCTGGCAGCTGGGTACCGGACACGCGACATCATGGAAGAGAGCGGCAAGCAGGTCGGGACGCAGGAGATGGGGGACGCGATCGCGGCGCGCGTGTGACGTGCAGGTTGACCGGTCGTGGGGGGTGGTGTACAATCGAGGCGCGTCCACAAGCGCCAGGTGGCAATGCGACAAGGAGCAGGTAGATGAGTGGTTCAAGTCAGTTCGGCGCCATGGTCTGGTCGAATGGCGAGCTCGTTCCGTGGGCGGAGGCTACCGTCCACGTGAGCGCGCACGCGCTGCACTATGGGTCTAGCGTCTTTGAGGGCATACGCGCCTACGCGACGCCACAGGGTCCGGCGGTATTCTGTCTCGACGGACACGTGAAGCGGCTCTTTGACTCGGCCAAGATCTTTCGAATCGACGTGCCCTACACGCCGGACGAGATCAGCACGGCGATCAAGGATACGATCCGCGCCAACGGGCACAGTTCGTGCTACATCCGCCCGCTCATCTTCCGCGGCTGCGGCGCGCTGGGGGTCGAGGGGCGGGGCTGCACTGTCGAGACGGTGATCTTTACCCTAGAGTGGGGGGCCTATCTGGGTCCGGAAGCGATCGAGCAGGGCGTAGACGTGGGCGTCAGCAGCTGGCGGCGCATGGCGCCGGACACATTCCCGGCGATGGGCAAGATCGGCGGGCAGTACGTCAACTCGCAGTTCGCCAAGATGGAGGCCATTGACAACGGGTATGCGGAGAACATTGTCCTCGATGTCAACGGGTATGTGAGCGAGGGCAGCGGCGAGAACCTGTTCCTGGTCAATCAGGGCGTGGTCTATACGACGCCGCTGTGGGGCTCGATCCTGTCGGGCCTTACGCGGCAGTGCGTGATGCAGATCGCGCGGGACCTAGGGTACGAAGTGCGGGAACAGACGATGTCGCGCGAATGGCTGTACATCGCGGACGAGCTGTTCTTTACCGGCACCGCAGCCGAGGTAACGCCGATCCGGTCCGTGGATCGGATCGCGGTCGGGGCAGGCAGGCGCGGGCCGATCACGGCAGCGATCCAGCAGCGCTTCTTCGAGATCACCAAAGGCGAGGTCGAGGACACGCACGGTTGGCTGACGCCGGTCGGGTAGCGGAGGCAAGATCGAGGAGCGCGTGTCGCCCTTGGCGCCGCATGCGGGGCTGGTTGCGCTTGTGAGCAGAAGACGGAGGTCAGGCGGCAGCTTCTTCCCGCACAAGCTCGTGTCGACGCCGGTCGGCGTTGACGACGAGGACAGCGCCGCCGACGCTGAGCGTTGCTCCTACGATCATGATGACGCCGACCTCCTCACCGAGGAGAGTCGCCGACCAGAGCAGGGTGAAGAAGGAGCTGGTGTTGGTGATCACGACGGCAGTCGACGCGTCGCAGCGCTTGTACCCTTCGCCGAGCAGGAAAAAGCTGCCCCCGGTCAGGACGAAGCCCAGGAAGAGCAGGAGCAACCAGGTCACGCCGCTGTAGGTGTGCGCAAAGCCACCCGCAGCGGCTGCAAAGGGCGCGGTGAGGAGTGTACTGAGCGCGAACACCGGGAGCAGGATCTGCGGGCCCGACAAGCGCGACGAGAGGGCCTTCTGCGATGTGAACTGCAGGGCAGAGGCGAGGCCCGCCAGGACGAGGAGCGCATTTCCACCCAGGTAGCGGGGGTCGCGCAGCGTTTCCCAGCCGCGACCCCGCCACCAGATCAACAGCAGTCCTGCAACAGACACGAGCAGCCCCAGGCCCTTGCCGCGGGCGCGCTCGCCCAAGAACCAGCGCGCGAGGAGCACGGTGGCGATCGCCTGGACGGGCGCCAGGATCGTCGCCGCGTTGGAGGGCATCCAGGTCAACCCGGCATTGTAGGCGAGATAGTTCCCAGCGCGACCCAGCGCGCCGATCACGATCCAGGGCAGGAACCAGCGCACATGCCGCCAACCTGCGCGGCGCGCGAGGATCGCAAAGACGAGCGTCGCCAAGGCGACGCGGAAGAACGAGATCGTGTAGGAGTCAACATCGGCGGTCAGCCGCTTCACGGTTGAGGCTACAAAGCCCCAGCAGAGCGCGGTGAGGGCGAGATAGAGCACACCCATGGCGTGCTCGCGCGGTGAGGTCAAGCGGCTGTCTCCTTCACTGGCATCCACGTCACAAGCGCGACCTCCGAGGTCGCGAGCGAGCACACATGCCCGCTGTCCTCGGAGGTCGCGTTGTCTGCCTAGCGCATCCCAACCAGGGCCATCAACGCGCGCACATCGCCTTCGACCCTGATCTGACCGGTCGTCAGAGCGATCATGACGTTCAGCTCGCCCAGAGCGAGCTTGGTCATCGTTTCCGCGCTGGCGTGGAGCGTCGCGCTGGGCGCCCGCTCACCCTTGGGCTCGACGACTGCCACGCCGTCGCTGACGATCAGGACGTACGGGTCGTGGCCCTCGATCGCGAGCTCGATCGTGGCTGTTCCCTTGGGCGCACGGCGCGTCAGCCCCTCGGCGATGCGGTCCAGGGCCTGTCGAAGCGGGAGCGGCGTGGCGTCCTTGGCGGGGGGGACGGGGGGCTGCGCCGCCGCGGTGCGGGCGGTCCACCGTTCCCGCAGGAGGTGCGCCGCCATCTTGGGCCTGCGGTCGCGCGTAAAGACGCCCTTTAGGTTGAGGCCACCCGCGCGGCGGGAGTTCTGCCCCGTCTTGAAATCGGCCAAGTTCCAGACGTGCAGCCCAGCGACGAAGGGCCTCTCGGCGGCGACATCGAGGTAGGCGCGCAGAAACTCGGTTTGGTATTCCTCGGTCCACATCTCGGGCGGATCGCTGTGCATTCCGGCGATCGTGTCCGCGCCGAACTCGGTGACGATGATCGGCTTGTGGAGCCGCTCGTGTAGGCCATCCAGTTCCTGGGCCAAGAGCGCTGCGCCCACGTCGATCCGCCCGCCCTGCGTGTACCAACCCCAGTAGCGGTTGATGCACACCACGTCAGAGGGGGCGAGCCACTCGATCGGACCGCCCATCACGCCAACCAGGGTGACGAGGCGCGTCGGGTCGAGGGTGCGCGTCAGCTCGAACATCTCGGCAAAGAAAGCTGTCCCCGCAGCGTTGCCATCCCCCTCGCTGGGCCCGCCGCCCGTGAAGCGACGGATCATGTCTGCCGGCATGGGCTCGTTCGCGACGCTCCACATGATGACGCTGGCGTGGTTCTTGTCGCGGGCGACCAGCTCGCGCATCTGCTGCTTGCAGAGTGCGAGCCGGGTCTGGATGTTCTCCTCGCCGTCCGTGAACATCAGGCCGACTGCCGGGATCTCGTCGATGACCAGGATGCCCTCCCGGTCGGCGATCGTCATCTGCTCTTCCGAGTAGGGATAGTGCGAGGTGCGGTACGAGTTCGCGCCGACCCACTTGAGGAGGGCATAGTCCTTGATCACGAGCGGCATATTGAGCCCGCGCCCGTGAACAGGAAAGTCCTCGTGGCGTCCAAAGCCGGTGAGCGTGATCGGCTGCCCGTTGAGCAGGATCTGATCGCCGTCCACGGCGATCGTGCGGATCCCGATCTCAAGCGTGTAGCGGTCCACGGTCCGCTCGCCATCGGCGAGGGTGACCGTCAGATCGTAGAGATAGGGGTGATCGGGGGACCAGAGGCGTGCGTCAGGAACAGCGAGCGTGGCTTCCGCGACGCCATCCGAGAAGGACAGGTCTGCAGCAAGTGAGCCGCCCTGCCCGGACAGCACAGCACAGCCCGGCAGGTCGCCGCCCGCCTGCTCGACCACGACCTTGACGATGCCGGCGCTGCCGTCGATCTCGGTAGCGACCGTCACGTCCTCGATCCGCGTCCGGGGCACGGCGTACAGGATCACCGGGCGATGGATGCCGCTGTAAGGGAAAAAGTCAAACGAGGTGTTGGGCAAGCCAGACATAAAGCTGCCCATGGCGCCACGCTCGACGTTGCCGGGCGGTACGCGCGTAGGCGTGAGCTTGCCCTCGACCTGGATGGCAAGCGTGTTGGGCGCGTCCCACACGACGTGCTCGGTCACGTCGAAGGCGAAGGGGAGATGCCCGCCGTGGTGCTCGCCGACAAAAGCGCCGTTGACCCATACCTTGGCGGCATAGTTGGCCGAACCGACGCGCAGGAACACGTCCTGTCCCTGCCAGCCGTCCGGCACGTAGAACTGGCGCGCGTACCACGCCACGTCGAGGTAGTCGCGCGTGTCCTGGAACTGCTCGTTCCAGCTGGCGGGGACGGCGATCTGGCGCGGGGCAGCCAGCCCGTTGGTCCAGCCCTCCGCTTCCCCGACCTCTTGGGGGTCTAGGCTGAAGTCCCAGAACCCGGATAGGTCGAGCATGTTTCGTTTGTCGTTCTGCTGTGGATATAGCACTTGGCACTCCTTCTGCTCAGTGAGTTCGGTCTTGATCGGGTCGATCGTGCGCTCCACCGACTGGCTCTGTGGCGCGCTACTTGCCCGGGTGCACGCGGAAGGTCCAGGCGCCCTCCAGCGCAGGCTGGTGGGCAGCGAACACGATTCGCGAAAGGCTGCTGCCCCACACACCGCCCATGCGGTCGTCCGTGATCGGCACCTCCTCGACAGAGACGGTGAATTGCTGGGGATCGTAGGTCACGACCGCTTCGCCCGTACGGCGCCCGCCGGGCAGCGGCGCTTCCGAGAGCACGATCTGTCCCCGGGTGCTCATGTCCACTTGGCAGGGGGTGATCAGGCTGAGCGTGATCTCGCCCGCCGGCGCGCCCAGGCGGTAAGCGTCGGCGATCTCGACATGCGCGCCGCGCTGCAGCGTGATCGTCCGGACCCACTTGGCGAGCTTGGCTTCGGGTGGGTAGGCGCCGGCGATGTCCAGCGAAAAGCGCGCTGCGGCGTCGTCTGCCTGGTGCGTGGCGTCACGCGCCGCGAACTGCTGCCCAGGCGCCTGCATGACCCCGTCGATCGTCGGCAGCAGGCTGTGGTAGGCAGACTGCATAGTCCAGATCTCGTAGCGCTGCGGGCTGAACGTCTTGCGGGTATAGGCCTCGACGCCGGCGTCGACGAGCACTGGCTGTCCGTCGACATAGACGACAAAGTTGCCGACGTCGTTGTGGTTGTGGCTCTCGGCGTTGTGCCCACCCTTGGCGGCGACATAGAGTCCGGCGCTCGATCCGGCGCGGTCGCGCGCGACGGCAACCTGGATCTGGTCCAGCCATACGTCGCGGGGAAGGGGCATGCGCGGCTCGACCGACAGGATCTCGTCGAGCCAAAAGATGGTGGGCAGGACGCGACTCAGGCTGCCGCGCCGGTCGCCCGACGGGTGCAGCAGGTCCTGGTCCTGGGCGAGCCAGGCGCCGAGCGCCATGAGGTCGGGGTCGCCGATCCGCTGCCCATAGCGAAAGACGACGGCGGGCGCCGGGGTGACGATCGCCGAGGCGTCGGCAAAGTTGACAAAGTACTCGTCGTCGATCTGGACGCGGTAGATAAAGCGCCCGATCTCGCGCACCAGGGGCTCGTCGTAGAGGTCGATCTGCCCGTCGCTCGCGCTGTGCAGCAGCTCGAGGCAGTCAAGGAGCGAAGCGCCGGCGCGACCCCAGTAACCGGGGCCTTCGTCGCAGCCGCCATCGCGCGGGTATGGCCCGACGAAGCGATCGATGCTGCGCATGCTCTTGGCTACCGCCGCGATCCGGCGATCGGGGTCCTCCTCGATCAGCAGCGCGCTGACCAGCCAGTTGGAGTTGATCCAAGGGTTCCAGTTGTTGACGCGCCGCGGGAGAAAGCCCATCCACCAAAAGTCATCGCGCTCGAGGCAGGGATCGAGGATCCGCTGCTGGATGTCGCGGCGCAGGCGCGGGCGGACGAGGGGCGACACGGCAGCGAGCTTGTGCCCGAGGAGATAGTCGGTCCACGCCAGGAGCTCTGACGTCTCGGCGGCAAAGAGGTCGACGATCGGCTCGGTCGTGTCGGGCAGATCGGTGCCGGCGCGCTGGACGCCGATATGGGCGGGGATGCACCAGCTCGATTCTTCGCAGATCAGCCAGATGCCGTTCGCGATCTCGTCGAGAAAGCGCCCCTGGTTCTCGATGCACTCGGCAAGGACGAGGGCGCCAAGCTTGCCGCGACGGGAGAAGCTCAGGTCCTGGAAGCGGGAGCGGTTGCCGACTCGCGCATAGTCGAGGTAGCGCGTCGCGAGGAGAAGCGACCACTCGCTCGCCAGCGCTGCTTCGCCGCCCGCCAGGTAGCCCTGGCGCACCGAGTCGGGAAGCGCAGCCCAGGCTTCGCGATCGTCGATCGTGGGGAAGGGATGCCAGTTGGCCCGCGGCAGCAGCAGGGCGGGGAGCGTCTCGGGCGGGTAACGAACGGTGAGCAGTGGTTGGTCCATGGGGAGTGTACTCTGTGTCATCTCAGCTCCTTTGCTCTTGAGTTGGGGTAGCCCCGCAGATCGGCGCCACCCACGCGAATGGCAGTCCATCTGCCGATCGTGCGATGCGGCGGCACGGTCGTGCCGGCGACTGCCAACCGACTATAGCACGGAAGCCCAAGGGTGTCAACGAAGGGCGGGTTACGTGGGGCGCCGAGGATTTCGGCGCCCCGCGCCGTCTGTGGTTCGGTGAGGGCGGTCCAGGATCACGTCTGGCGCCGGGCTGTTGCCCACGGAGGAGGTCGTTCCACTAGCGGCTCGACGTTGCGGGTCCGCTGCCCCGCTGTGCAAGCACGGCGCGGTACGCGCGCCACGTCTGGCGCGCCGTCTCGCGCCAGCTAAAGGTCGCGGCATGCGCCATGCCCGTCTCTGCCAGCCGGGCTCGCAGCGCGGGATCGGCGTCGAGGCGGGCGATCGCGTCTGCCAGGGCTTGGGCATCTGCCGGGTTGACCGACAGCCCGCCCCCATCGACGATCTCGGGCAGCGATCCCGTGTCCGAGACGATCGCGGGGGTGCCGCACGCGAGCGCCTCGAGGGGAGGGAGGCCAAAGCCCTCATAGTACGATGGGAAGAGAAAGGCGAGGGCGCCGCTGTAGAGGGCAGGCTTGTCCGCCTCGTCGACCCAGCCTGTAAAGCACACGCGACCCTCGACCCCCAGCTCACGGGCCACGCGCCGCGGATCGGGGGTGAAGGCGGTATCCGCGGCGGGCAGCCGCCCGGCGACAACCAGGCGTGGACCATCCTCCGGCAGGAGGGCAAAGGCGCGCAGGATGCCCGGCACGTTCTTGCGCACGTCAAAGCCGCCCAGGTAGAGCACGTAGCGTGCGGGCAGCCGGTGCTTGGCGGCGATCTCGCCCAGGACAGCTGGGCTGGTGACCGGCGCATAGCTACTGTCGGCGGCGAGATAGACCGCGCGGACGCGGTCGCCCGGGATCCCGAGGTGGTGCACGATGTCGCGCCGAGAAAAGGCCGAGTCGGTGAGCACGCAGGCAGCACGGCGTGCGGAGGCGGCGACGAGACGCGTGTACCAGCGCCCCAGCGCGCCGCCCCCGTAGGCGGGCAGCAGCCACGGGATCAGGTCGTGCACGGTGACGAGGACCGGGGCAGGCGCGCAGTAAGGAGGGGCCCAGTAGGGCACGTGGATCAGGTCCGCAGCCCAGCGGCGACAGGCGCGCGGAAAGCTGACCTGCTCGAACCACGTCTTTGCCAGGTGGCGGTTGAACCGGTCGAATGGCGTGCGCAGCGTGCGCCAGGTGAACCGTGGTTGGCGATCGCGCAGCCAGGCGGGCGGATCCTGCCCCACGTGCCCGCAGAGCAGGTAGGTCGCGCCCTCCTCCTGCGCCGCGTACTCGGCCAACAGGTGCGTCAGATACTGCCCACTGCCCGTCGTGGGGCGGTCGACGAACCATGCATTGATCGCGATCCGCACGGGCGTTCCCCTCTAGGCGCGCGATCCGCCAGGGCCACTTGGGCGAAAGCGGCGCGACTCGCTAGGCGGTCGAGCGCATCCGAAAGTAGTACTGGCACTTGTCGCCGCGGACGATGGCCTTGCTGAACTCGAACGGGTCATCCGGATCGGCGAGAGCGATCACCTCGAGCAGCATCGCCGGGCTGCCTGCCGAGCTGTGGAGGAGCGCAGCCTCGTACTCAGTCATGAGCACAGGCTCCAGGGTCTGCTCGAGTTCGTAGACCTGCATCCCATAGCGCGCGCCGATCACGTCGTAGAGCGACCGGACGGCAAAGTCGTCGTCCAGCAGGTGTGGGAAGCGGTCCAGGGAAAGGAAGGAGGTCTCGATCATCAGGGGCTCGTTGTCCACGATGCGCAGGCGGGCAAGGCGCATCACGGGGGCGCCCTGGGGAATGCGCAGGCGGCGCGCGACGGATGGGCTCGCCGGCTCAGACTCTTGGTGCAGCACGCGGTTGTGCGTGGCGTGGCCCTCCTGGCGCATGCGTGCTGAGAAGCCGAGCACCGTCGGCAGCACCTGCACGACCTTGGGCCCGGCGACAAAGGTGCCGATGCCGGTCACGCGGCGCAGGAGCCCTTCCTGCACCAGCTCGTGTAAGGCCTGGTGCACGGCGCTGCGGCTGGCGTCGTAGAGCCTGCTCAGCTCGCGCTCAGAGGGCAGCATGTCGTCTGCTCTGAGGCGTTCGTCCCGGATCGCCTCGCGGATGTTCTCTTTGATCTGGTGGTGCAGCGGCACGTCACTTGTTGGGCTCAGGGCATAGATGCGCTCGCTTTCGGGCATAGGCATTCCTTTCCCTCTCTACAGCGCGGCGCGGAGGATCGCCACCACGTCCTCCGCGGCGAGCGGTCTGGGGTTGTGCTTGAGCGAGCCGGAGGGCAGCGACTCGAGGGCGATCGCTTCCAGGTCGGCGTCCCGTACCCCGTAAGGTGCGAGATGGGTGGGGATGCCGACCGAGAGCACGATCTCGCGAGCGCGCTCGACCGCTCGTTCGGCGGCGGTTGCGGCGTCCATACCGCGCGTGTCTACGCCAAGCAGATGCGCGACGCACGCGTACTTGGCAACCGCATGCTCGACGTTGTACTCCATGGTGTAGGGGAGCAGGAGACCACACACGACGCCGTGGGGGATGTGGTAGCGGTGTCCGAGCGGGTGAGCCATCCCGTGCACGCCGCCCAGGCGTGCGTTTGCCAGGGCCATGCCGGCGAGCATGCTGCCATACAGCATGTCGGCGCGCGCGTCCAGATCGCCGCCGTCGGCGACGGCGCGCGGGAGTGCGCGCCCAATGCGTGCGATCGCATCGGTGGACAGCGCGTCGGTGACCGGCGAGGCGCCGATCGAGGTATATGACTCGATCGCTTGGGTCAACGCGTCACTCCCACTGGCTGCGGTGACCTCGGGCGGCGCAGAGAGGGTAAGCTCGGGATCGACGAGGGCGATCGACGCGAACCAGCTGTCGTGGCGCAGGCTCGACTTGCCGTGTGTCGGCGAGGTGAGCACGGCGTTCTTGGTGACCTCGGCGCCGGTGCCGGCGGTCGTCGGGACGGCGATCCAGGGCAAGCCATCGCCCGCAAGGGGACGCGCCCCGGCAAAGGTCTCGTCGACGGTGCCGGGCTGCCGGTACAACCCGGCGATCGCCTTGGCGACATCCATGGCGCTGCCTCCGCCGATGCCGATCGCCAGCTCGACCGACCTCTGGCGGGCCAGATCCAGCCCTGCCTGCACCATCTCGAGCGTGGGCTCACCGGAGACGGCGTCATACACGATCGGCTCGACCTCGGCATCTCGCAGCGCGCTCAAGGCCCGGTCGAGATTGCCCGACGCACGCAGCGAGCGTGCGCCGCAGACGAGGATCGCCCGCCCTCCCAGCGGCGCAGCCTGTAGCCCAAGCTCCGAGAAGCAGCCCAAGCCGGCGATGATCCTGGTTGGCAGGTAAAATTGCGCCATGTGCGACCCCTTTCCGATCGGTGTGGCGCCCGCCCAGCGCCTGGGGGAGATTATACCCCCGTCGACAGAGCGGCGCAAGGGCCCATTTGTTGGATCGGGCGAAACGTGGTATGGTCATGCGCTGGGCGCGCATCAGGAGACGGAGATCGGAACGGCATCCGACGCCGCGAGGCATCGTACGTGTGAAGAGAGTGAAGGGAGAGCAGACATGGAAAGCGAGCTGGCATATAGGCAGATCCACATGGACTTTCACACCAGCGAGGCGATCGACGGGATAGGCGCCGATTTCGATCCCGATGTCTTTGCGGATACGCTGCAGCAGGCGCACGTCAACTCGATCAACCTCTTTGCGCGCGGTCACCACGGGTGGGTCTACTATGACACGCCCGGGTACCCAGAGCGCCGGCACCCGCACTTGGAGCGCGACCTGCTGCGGGAGCAGATCGAGGCGTGTCACGCACGCGGCATCCGCACGCCGGTCTATGTCACTGTGCAGTGGGATCACTATACCGCGCTCCGTCACCCGGAGTGGCGCGTGGTCGAGCCCGATGGGTCGCTCGAGGGGACGCCGCCCTACGAGGCGGGCTTTTACCGGCGCCTCTGTCTGAACACGCCCTACGTGGAGTGGCTGAAGGGCTTTGTCGCCGAGGTGATCGACGAGCTGCCCATCGATGGGCTGTGGCTGGACATCGTCGACGCACAGGACTGCTCGTGCTGGTACTGCCAGCAGGGCATGCGGAGAGCGGGCATGGATCCGGCGGATGCCGGACAGCGCGCGGCGTACGGTCGGCAGGTGCTGCATCGTTTCCAACGCGAGATGACCGCCTTTGCCCACGCGCGCAGACCGGGCCTGCTCGTCTTTTACAACGCGGGGCACGTTGGGCCGCAGCATCGCGCCACGATCGACGCGTTTACGCATCTCGAACTAGAGTCGCTGCCCAGTGGCGGATGGGGATACATGCATTTTCCGATCGCGGCGCGCTATGCACGCACCCTCGGGGTAGAGTATCTGGGCATGACGGGCAAGTTCCAGACCTCGTGGGGTGACTTTCACTCGTTCAAGAACCGGGCGGCGCTCGAGTTCGAGTGCTTCCACATGCTGGCGCTGAACGCCAAGTGCTGTGTGGGCGACCAACTGCACCCACGGGGCCGCATCTGCCCGCATACCTACCAGCTGGTCGGGGACGTGTATGCCCAGGTCGCGGCGAAGGAGCCCTGGTGCACGGATGCCCGGGCAGTGACCGAGATCGGCGTTCTGACCCCCGAAGAGTTCGACCCCGCGCTGCGTCGAGGAGACGTGGACTGGCGCCCGATCCAGGGCGCCACGCGCATGCTGCACGAGGGAGCGCACCAGTTCGACATCATCGATTCCGCCGCAGACCTGGACCGCTACGCGGTGCTGGTGCTGCCCGACCGGATCCCAGTGTCGGGCGCCTTCGCCGCCAAGCTGGCACAGTACTTGGCGGAGGGAGGCGCACTCGTTGCTTCCTACGCGTCGGGCATGGATGCCGCGCAGAGCGTCTTCACGCTCGATGCGCTGGGGGTGACGCTCACGGGCCCGGGCCCGCGCGACGCCGCGGGCGACCTGGTGCGCGGGCGCGAGACGCCCGGGAACGCGTACTTGCAGTACATCGTCCCGCGCACGCCGCTCGCGCGCGGGCTGCCGCAGACGGAACACGCCATGTACATGCGCGGCATGGACATCGCTGCCTCGGAGGGGGCAGAGGTGCTCGCCGACGTCGTCGCCACCTACTTTGATCGCACGTATGCGCATTTCTGCTCTCACCGGCAGGCCCCTTCGTCGGGCGAGGTCGTGCAGCCTGCGGCAGTGCAGCGTGGAAAGGCGATCTATTTCTCGCACCCGCTCTTTGCCCAGTACCAGAGCAAGGCTCCGCGCTGGTGCCGGCAGCTGTTCCTCAACGCGCTGGAGCGGCTGCTGCCCGAGCCCCTGGTTCGCATACAGGCGCCCACGGGCACGATCGTCACGCTCAACGCCCAGCCTGCGGCGCAGCGATGGGTCCTGCACGTGCTGTACTATGTCCCCGAGCGGAGGTGCGAGACGTACGACGTGATCGAGAACGTTGTGCCCTTGTATGACGTGGAGGTCTCGGTGCGCACGGGCTGTGCGCCCTCGGCCCTATCGCTTGCGCCCCAGGGGGATGCGATCCCGTTCGCGTACCGGGAGGGACGCGTCCGGTTCAAGGTGCCGCGGGTTGAGGGGCACCAGATGGTGGCGCTCTCGTTCGCCGAGGGCGGCGCGTAGCGGGGCGCGTGCCTGCGCCCGATACAGCGGGAGGGAATGGGATGAGCGCAGTCCACGATCCCCGTCGGATCACGGCGGGGCGAGAGATCCCGACCGAGCGCTATGCCGACCAACCCTACGTCGTTCGGACGGACGATGGGGCTTGGCTGTGCGTGGTCACGACTGGCGCCGGTCGGGAGGGAGAACCCGGACAGCACATAGTCAGCATGCGCAGCACCGACCAAGGCCGTACATGGTCGAGAAGTGTGGACGTCGAGCCAGCGGATGGGCCCGAAGCGTCGTATGCCGTGCTGCTCAAGGCGCCTCCCGGATGCCCTGCTGCGGGGCGCGTGTACTGCTTTTACAATCACAACAGCGACAACCTGCGCGCGGTGCGCGCCGACGACCCGCCGTTCGCGGGCGGGCTGTGCCGCCGTGTCGACTCGCTAGGCCACTTTGTCTTCCGGTACAGCGATGACCACGGGCAGAGCTGGTCGGCGGAGCGCTACAGAGTGCCCCTGCGCGAGATGGAGATCGATCGGGCCAATGCCTATGGTGGGGCGGTCCGGTTCTTCTGGAACGTGGGCAAGCCCTTTGTCCACCGCGGCGCGGCGTACGTCTCGGTCCACAAGGTGGGAGGCTTTGGCGAGGGGTTCTTTACGCGTTCCGAGGGCGTGCTCGCCGCGAGCGAGAACCTGCTCTGGGAACGCGATCCGGAGCGGGCTACGTGGACCACGTTGCCCGACGGGGACTATGGTCTGCGCACGCCGCCGGGCGGCGGTCCGATCGCTGAGGAGCAGAGCTATGTCGTCCTGAGCGACGGGTCGTTCTATGCCGTCTATCGCACGATCGACGGGCATCCGGCGTGCGCGTACAGCCGCGACCAGGGACACACGTGGACCGAACCGCGCTACGTGTGCTATCCGGATGGGCGCCCGATCAAGCACCCGCGCGCAGCCAACTTTTGCTGGAGATGCGCAAACGGCAAGTACCTGTACTGGTTCCACAACCACGGTGGGCGCCAGATCCGCGAGCACCCGCAGCGGGCGAGCATCGCTTACCGGGATCGCAACCCCGTCTGGCTGTGCGGCGGCGTGGAGGTGCAAGAGCCGGGAGGGAACGAGCTCCTGTGGTCACAGCCGGAGATCGTGCTCTATGACGACGACCCAGCAGTCCGGATCAGCTATCCCGACTTGATCGAGGAGGACGGGCGGATCTACCTGACGGAAACGCAAAAGGAGGTCGCACGGGTGCACGAGGTCGCGCGTGACCTGGTGGAGGGGCTGTGGGGACAACTGGCGGGCGCTGCCGGGGTACCCAGAGACGGATTGCTGCTCGAGGCCCGACCGGGCGAGGGGGGTGTGTCGCACGACGCACCGCTGCCCGCACTGCCGCCCTTTGCCGAGCAGGGCGGAGTGACGGTCGAGGTCTGGTTCCGCCCACGGGCCCTGGACGATGGTCAGGTCACCGTGGGCAACCGGGGGCGCGATGGACGCGGGTTCGCGCTGCAGACCGATGCAGGCGGGGTGCAGCTCACCCTTTGTGACGGGCAGACCGAGAATCGCTGGTCCTCCGACCCAGCCCTGCTGCAAGAGGGCCGGCTGCACCACGTGGTCGCGATCGCGGACGCGGTCCCGCGCGTCACGTTGATCGTGGTCGACGGCAAGCTGTGCGATGGCGGCGAGGCGCGGCAGTTCGGCTGGGGACGGTTCAGCCCTCACCTGCGCGACGTGAACGGCGGTCCGGGGCTGCGCATCGGGCCTACGCTGGACGGGGACGTGCTGTTGGCGCGGGTGTACGGGCGGTCGCTGCGTGTCTCGGAGGCGATCGCCAGCTACCGGGTTGGGCCCGGCTGAGGCATGCCGTAGCCTGGTACGGCGGCGCGCCTACCTGCCAAAGACGCGATCGGCGGCGGCAGCGAGGGTCATCGCCAGGGTGATGATCGCGATCCACACGCCCGATAGGACCCCGAGGGCACAGCCCAACGGGCGAGCGATCTCGCGACCCGTGCTGCCCTCGCGCGCTAGGCGAAAGGCCAACCAGATCGAGGCGCCGATGATGAGCGGCTCGAGGGGCCAGAGAAGGGCCCACTGGGCCCAGCGCCCGGTGACCTGGCAGTAGGCAAAGATCAGGCCATTGCCGAGCAGGATGCCGGCAGGGATGAACAGCCACACTACTTTGGTGGCATAAACGATCACGCACAGCCCGAGTGCAGCGGCGATCAGCTCCATGGGCCAGCCACGACCGAGGAGCGTCCACCATCCCGTCAGGCCATCGATCCAGACTGCGATCAGGTTATAGACCGCTACGACGCCGATGCCGCTCAGGATCGCGCGCGCGGTTCTGCCCTTGCCCTCTGCGGTGAGGAAACGGGAGACACCGGGGAGCAGGCGGCTCGCCACGGCGCTGACGCCGGAGACGAGCGTGCTGGCGATGGTGAGCGACCGAGAGAGTTCGGCGCGCCCGGGCCCGTCGAGGCTCGTCACGCCGCCTCGCACCGCCAGCTGTTCCGCGCGCTCCGCATCGAGGCGCAGCCCGAGGTCGGCGTCGGTCTCGTCGCCGGCAAAGGGGGCGTTTGCGAATTCAGCTCGCGCGGTGCCCGAGGCGACGACAACCGACACGGCGGGCGCCTGTGCGGTGGTGAAGGAGCGCGGCATCGAGACGCGCACGCTTGGCTCGATCCCTGCCTCGGTCAGCGCGGCAGAGAGGGCAGTGGACATCGCTTCCGCACTCGGGAAGCGATCCTCCGGTCGCTTTGCCAACGCCTTGAGCACGACGCGCTCCACCGGCTGAGGGATCTCGGGCACGATCTCGCGGGGGAGGGGCAGGGGATCGTTGAGATGGCGAAGCAGGATGGCAAGGGGCGTGTCGGCGTCAAAGGGGACCTTCTGGGTGAGCATCTCGTAGAACACGACGCCCAGCGCATAGATGTCACACCGCGCATCGCAGCGACCTTCCAGCCCCTGTTCTGGCGCCATGTAGTTGAGCGTGCCCATGAGCGCACCGGAGACGGTGTAGCGCGTCCCGCCGACGATGTGGGCGATGCCAAAGTCGGTCAGGATCGCTCGCCCACGCTTAGAGAGCATGATGTTGCCGGGCTTGATATCGCGATGCACCATCCCCTCGCTGTGGGCGTAGGCCAGACCGTCGAGGATGTCCAGCATGGTCCGCGCCGCCTCGGCGATCGGCATGCGCTCTCCGCGCGCCCGGTAGTCGTTCAACCGCGTCTTGAGCGAGTCCCCCTCGAGTAGCTCCATGACCATGTAGTAGATGTCGCCCTGGACGTCAAAGTCGTGCACGCTGACGATGTGGGGGTGGCGCAGAGAGGCAACGGCGCGCGCCTCACGCTCAAAGCGCGCCAGGAACGCGTCGTCCTCGACGAGGTCACTGCGCAGGACCTTGATCGCGACGTACCGGTCGAGGCTCGGATGGTAGCCGCGGTAGACGCGCGCCATGCCGCCGCGCCCGAGCGGGTCGAGCACGCGATACTTGCCGAGGGTCTGGCCCTGCAGGGACATCGGTACTGCGCTCCTCACACGCTTGACGTACCAGCCTGGTAGGCAAGAGACGGGCGATCGCACCCGCGCTCACAGGGTACCACGAATGCGCGCCGCGCGCCTAACGGCAGGCTAACGGTTCGCTAACCGGCGACGCGCAGCGGGTCCCTACTGCCCATACACGTTCGTATATCGGTCGTGCAGTTTGGCAACAGCGTCCGGCGGGATCTCGACCGGCTCGCCCAGCTGCATCGCCAACCACACTGCGCGCGCGACATCCTCGACCATCACCGCCGCCTTGACCGCAGCTTCGACCGTCGGTCCCACGGTGAACACGCCGTGCTGCTTGAGGAGCACCGCGGGCGAGGCGCCGATGTGCTCGATGACCTGCTTGCCGATCTCCTCGCCGCCGATCAGGGCGAATCCGGCGCACGGGACCGGTCCCCCGAACTCGTCCGCGATCGCGGTCAGGCAGACCGGGATGGAGCGTCCTAGGGCGGCAAAGGCGGTAGCGTAGGGTGAGTGGGTGTGCACGACGCCGTTCACGTCATCCCGGTGGCGGTAGATGTATAGGTGACTTGCGGTGTCGGACGAGGGCTTGAGGCGCCCTTCGACGACATCCCCGTCCAGGCTGACGACGACGTGGTCCTCGGGCTTGAGCTGCTCGTAGAGCACGCCGCTGGGCTTGATCACGACGAGCCCGGTCTCCGGGTCCCGTGCGCTCACGTTCCCGCCGGTCCACGACACCAGGCGATACCTGGGTAGCTCGAGATGCAGCCGATAGACCTGTTCCTTGAGTTGTCGAAGCATAGGGTCTCCTTCTAGTAGTCGCGTTCGCGTCCCAGGATCATCAGTGTCAGCGCCAGGGTGCGCCCGGCGCGCTCGAGGTGGTCAGCGGAGACGTTGTCGAGGGTGTCGGTCGCCAACCAGGCGTGGCGCTCCCAGCCCTCCCAGCAGAGGCGAACGGTCGGGGCTTCCTGGGGGCGCCCCTCTGCGCCACGCTCGTCATAGATCACACTCAGGTCGATGCTCTCTCGGGCGCGGGTGACGCGTGTGCCCATGGGGCGCGCCGCGCGTCCGACCAGTTCGGCGAGACGCAAGCTGCCCGAGGCGGAGATCTCGAGGCGGCGTCCTGTCGCTCCGCCGACGCCCTGCAGGCGGATGATGGCTTCGACCTCGTGCGACGAGAGCCCGGCGCGCGCCTGTAAGAAGCGCGCGACGTCGGGATCGACCACGTACTCGCCGGCATCCAGCCCTTCTCCGCTGTAAGCCACGAACAGCATCGACTTGTAGGGCTCATAGTCTGTGCTCTGGATCACGCGGACGGCTTCGAGCATGACGGCGACGCCGCTCGCATTGACGTTGGCTGCGGGAGGAGGCACGCTGTCCGGGTCCATGGGTGGGCTGTCGTACTGGGCCATGACCACGATCAGCTGCTTGCCCAGGCAGTCGACGCAGTAGTCGTAGCTGTGCGTGCCGGGCAGGTAGCCGATCACGTGGCGTACGGGCTGGTCCGTCAGCAGTTCTCCCTCCGCGCTGGCGCGAGCCGAGACAGGCAGAGCGAGCTCGAGCACGCGTTCGCCCGGCAGCGCCGCGCACTGCCGCCTTAGGCCCGCCAGGGAGTAGCCCGATCCCAAGAGGAGGCGCTCTGCTACAGCCTGCGAGACCCATAGCCGCGGCAACTCGGCGCGCCGCAACCTGCCCCCGATGGTCGCGCGGCGCGCGATCGCGAGCGGATCGTGGGCGACGACCAGGGTCGCATCGTGTGGCACTGTGTTCAGGATCTCGGCTTCGCGCTGCGAAAGGGTGAGCAAGACCTCCCCGCGGTAGTCGGCGCGATCCAGTTCGGGGTAGGCAAGGCGCCAGACCACGCCCTGGACGTCCAGCTGCTCGCCCAAGCAGACAAACCGCACGCTGCCCTGCGCCGTGCCCTTGGAGGTGTAGGGACTGTCGAGCAGGGCATAGTCATCGCGGTAGGCGAGGGGCGGTCCGCCATCCTCGATCTGCAGGACCGGGACGCCGTCGATCCGTTCAAAGGCGTGTGCCCGATGCTGATAGTAGGAGCCCTCTTGCCCCGCTGACTGGAGTTGGAGGGACTCGAACTGGTCGGCGATGTATGCCGCGGCGCGGTCGACGCCATCCGAGCCGAGGGCGCGTCCCTGCATCGCGGGGTCGGTGAGCGCGACGACGTGCGCGTAGGCTCGCTCGCCGTCAAACGCCTCTGCCTGGCGCTGGTAGTAGGGCAGCACCCCGCCGCGGACCGTGATCCAGCGCAGGGCGATGGCGCCGACGAGGAGCAGGGCAAAGAGATACTGGTTGATCCGGCGGCTGAGATAGAGCTGCCCGCGTTCGAGCAGGCGGCGCATGCCCTCGCCAAAGAGGTTGAAGGCCAAGATGGCGCTGGAAAAGGCCAACATCGGGTAGAGCGCCGTCCACGGGTAGCTGCGCGCCATGTAGCGCAGATTGCTCAGCATCGCCCCCCATTCGGGGACGTCGGAGTGGAGTACGAGCTGTCCCGAGGTCTGTGCGATCAGGGTCCCGCCGCCGATAAAGACGCTGACGAACCCGAGCTCACCCAGCAACATGAGGACCGCACCCATCTCGAGAGCGGCGATCGAGGTCAGGGCGGAGACGAGCTGGGGCAGGATGTGCCGCGCAAGGATGCGCGGGGTCCGCGCGCCGGCGGCGACGGCGCTCTCTACGAAAGGCTGCGGGCGAATGGCGGTGACCTGGGCGCGGACGAACTGCATGATCTCGCCCCAGCCGACAAAGCACAGGGCGGCGACAAAGGACGATATCCCGCGGCGGATTCCCAGGGCGAGGATCAGGATCATCGCCAGGAGCAGGGTAGGAAAGGCGGCGATCACGTCCGCCAGGGCCAAGATGGCGCGGTCGAGGCGACTGCCGTTGGTCCACCCGGCGATGCCGCCGAGCAGGATGCCCACCAGCAGGCGCGTCGCGACAGCCAGGATGACGAGGGTCAGCGTCTGGCGGGCGCCAGCCAGAATGAGGCTCATCAGGTCCCGTCCGAGTGCATCGGTGCCCCAGGGATAGGTCTCGCCCGGCGCAAAGGGCGGCGATGCGAACTGACCGTCGATCTGGATCAGTCCCTCGGTGTGCGAAGTGTCGTGCGGGGCGAGCCGAGGGCCAAGAAAGACGGCGACGGCAAGCGCCAAGACGAGCAGCCCGCCGGCGAGCAGCGGCAGATTGCGGAGCGCAGCCCAGTTCCATCTCCTGGTCGCGCCTATCGATGCCGGGGGCGCGGCGCTCACGTCATCCCCTGCGCGCCGCCGCCAAGGCAGAGGGGGCAGGGCCTCGGGCCGATAGCGCCTGCGGATCCAGGTCGCCAGGGCGTTGTGCGCCATCAGGTCCCCCAGGGCTGCGGCAGCCGCTCGCAGCGCGTCGATCGTGCGTCCCTGGCTCCCCGCGCGCACAAAGGAGGGCGTCTCGCGCAGACGGGGGTCGATCAGGCGGTAGGCGACCTCGAGCACAAGGTTGACGAGGACAAAGAACGTTCCCAGGCAGACGGCGAGGGCGACGGTCAGGTTGTCGTCGCGCTGCGAAATGCCCTTCAGGAGCGTAAAGCCCACGCCCGTCCACCCAAAGTAGAGCTCGACCACCGGCAGGCTGCTCAGCGCATAGCGCAGCGAAACGGCGACCGTGGTCAGGACCGGGATTGCGGCATTGCGCAACACGTGTACTGCCATGACGCGTGCAGGGTGCAGGCCCTTGCTGTGCGCAGTCCGGACATAGTCTTCGCCCATGGCGCGGCGCACAGAGACAAAGGCGATGCGCGTGATCTGGGCGAGGGGGCGGGCGGACAGGACGAGGACTGGCAGGACCAGGTGGCGATCCCAGCCGAAGCCGCCGACGGGCAGCACAGATCGGCCGATCGAGCGGGCAATGGCGATGGCGCCCCACTGCAGGAGGAAAGCCACGAAAAAGCTGGGCAGGGAGACGCCGACCAGTGTGCTGAGCAGCACCAGCAGTGCGCCACGCGGGCTGCTGCGCGCCGCGAGAATGCCCAGGCCAACGCCGGCGAGCGCGGCGAGCGTGAGCGAGATGGACAGCAGTCCCAGGCTGCGCGGCAGGCGCTCTACCACGACCTCAGCGACGGGGCGCGCCTGCACCGTGTCGCTCCCAGCAGTGGTGTGGCCCAGGTCGCCCTGGAGCAGGAGGCGCCGCGCCCAGATGGCGGTCTCGGCGACGGCATGCGAAGATGCGCGCCCCAGATCGGCGCCACCTGCCATGTCGAGCCCGAGGTAGCTGAGATAGACGATGGCAACCACGACCAAGGCGCCGAACCCGAGGCGCTGTGCGGCAAAGAGCATCGCGCCCCGGAGCCCACGGCGCACGGCGCTGGCGGCGCGTGCGGGCTGTCGTACGTCACGATCGCCGGGGAGCTGCGTGTCTTGGGTCACGGTGTGCTGGTCCTGGTCATGGCTGGTAGGTGCGCACTGCCTCGAGCATGGCGACGATGTTCTCGGGAGGGACGTCTGCCATGACGTTGTGGATCTGCTGGAAGACAAAGCCTCCGCCGGGGGCGAGCACAGCCACGCGCTCGCGCACGTCTTGCGCCACCTCCTCAGGCGTGCCCCACGTCAGTACCTCCTGGGTGTTGCATCCGCCGCCCCACAGGCAGATGTCGCGCCCAAACGTGCGCTTGAGGCGCGCCGGCTCCATGTCCCGCGCCGTGGTCTGCACTGGCTGTATGATGTCCAGGCCCGCCTCGATCAGGTGAGGCAGCAGGGGATAGATGCCGCCGCAGGAGTGCAGCATGACTTTGACATCCGCCAGCTTTTTGGCCTCGTGCCACATCAGGCTGTAGCGCGGATGGAAGAACTCGCGGTACATGCGGACCGAGATCTGAGGCCCGGTCTGCATGCCTAGGTCGTCGCCAAAGAGGATGATGTCGATGTACGGGCCGACGGCGCTCAGGAAAGCCTGCAGGTTGGCCATGTGCATCTCGACGAGCTTGTCCAGGAAGCGGTGGGCGCGCGCTGGTTCGCCGGCGAGGAGCATGTAAAAGCCCGGCATGCTGAACAGGAACTGCCCCGTCTCCAGTAGGTTGCCGCCAAACAGGCCGATGATCGCCCGATCGGTGGACTGGCGCAGCGTCCTAGCGCCCGCCGCGAGCGCCTTCAGGCCATCGGGGTCGTAGCCGATCGGCGCCGGCGGCGAGCCCATGCTCGACCACATGACCTTTTCTAGGTCAACCTCGAGCTGGTCGAATGCCGTGTCGTCTCGTCCCGAGAGGGGGAAGCAGGTCTGTTCGAAGTAGAGGCATCCCTGCTTCTGAATCGCGATCAGGGTGCCGTCCTCGTGGTACACGTGCCAGTCGCCATCCACGAGGACCACGTCCATGAACGCCGGGATCTTGCACGGCGTGCCGTCGGGCAAGACCCAGTCCTGCCAGTCCTCCGGGCGGAGGGAAAAGCCGCGCCCCAACTCGATCGTGTCGACGCCGAACCAGTCCAGCACCTCCGGTTCGACGATCGCGAGCTGCTGGACGACGTCATAGACATAGACATCGCCGCTGTGGATGCCCAGGTGCTTCTTGAGCCGTGCGTACGCGATCGCGCCGATCCCCGAGGAACGATGCCCGCCCAGGTCGATCGGCACGGCGTCGGGCTCGCGATGGCTCACAGCGGTCATCACACGCTCTCGTGCGTTCACGATGCACTCCCTTTGTGTGCTGGGCGCTCTCCGCCTTGCCAGCGTGGGTTCTCGATCACGCGAGGCTCTCCGTCCTGCTCCACGATCAGGACGCGAAACCCCCGCTGCTGGATGGCGCCATAGTCGTGTCCGGCGTCGGCTGGATAGACATAGAACGTCACGAGGTCCTCGTCCGGCGCAACGTTGACCGAGCGGTGCGCCCAGCGCGGCGGAACGTAGAGCGCGGCGCCGCGCTGGAGCGGCTCTACCGCCCACTCGCCTTCCGGGGTCTGCATCACCATCATGCCCCGCCCCTGCAGGCAGTAGTAGACCTCGCCGGTTTCGAGCCGGGCGTGATAGTGTCCCTTGGTCATATAGTACTCGGCGCCCACTTTGCCGGGGTGCAGGACGGAGGTGCCGTGGCGCAGCTCGCCGGCGACCTCGGGGCGGGCGATCTCGTACACGTCGTACAGCACCGGGTCGCCGGCGTCGAGCATGGCGCGGTACTGCGCTGCGTCGGCATAGTAGCCCGCCATATCAGACAGGCGGCGCACGGTGTGCTCTGCCTCCGCGGCGGGAACGCCGCCAGGGAGGGCTACCTCGAATGAGAGCGGACGCTGTTGGTCCATGCTTGCCTCCGCGACTGGAGGGCGGCGTTCGGCCTGGCGCCGCCCTAGCGAGAGACCTCTTGACGCGCGATCTGCGTCCAGCGGTCAAAGCGCTCGGGGTGATGCTCACACGTGTGCGTATCCTTGAGCACCATCTCGAGCACGCAGCCGTGCCGCGCCGCGACCTCGAGCGTGTGGCGGATGTAGCTGCGGATCCCGTCCTCGTCGAATTGGCCGACGAGGTGCGCTGGATGGGGCTTCCACGAGTAGATGACCCTCCCTCCCAACCGCTCGGCGCAGGCGTCGACGTCGGCAAAGGGCGAGATGGAGACGCGCCGGATGTGGGGCAACGTCAGCACGTCGTCCAGCTTGTGTGTCAGGTCCTCGCAGCAGCCGTACCCGGTGAGACCAAAGGGGGCGAGCAGCCGGTGCTCGTAGGCGAGGGCAAACTCGGCGTGGTGCCGCGGACCGACCTGCGCCAGCTCCTGGGACTCGGCGCTCGCCCACATATCGCAGGGGCGGATGCGGTCCGGGTCATAGTCGGGTTGGGGCAGCTCGTCCGTGTACCCGTTCCCGCCCGTGCTTTGATAGGTGTTGTCGTCGTTGCGAGAGAGCAGGTTCTGCGCCACGTACTGCTCAAGCACGCGGCGATGGCCCTCTTCCAGGAAGGCCATGGCGTCGTGCAGCAGTTGCGGTTCGAGAACCATGTCGGTCATTGCCTCTTCCAGCCCGCGCCAGTCGACGTACTGCCGCATGAGGTGGTACGAGACGTGGCTGATCCCCTTGAGCTTGACCTCCAGGATGTCCCCCAAGAGCGCCTGCGCCTCCGCCAAAGCCCGCTCGGTGGCATCAGGGTCGTAGGTGACCTGCGGATGGCGCAGCGCAGACAGGTCGGCGCGATCGCGGATCACGGGGTCGAATTTCCACGCCCCGCGCGCCTCGGGACTCTCGATCCGCTTTGGCTCGAGGCCCCAGCCGGTAGAGTGGATCACCTTGGGGACGACCCACTCGCGCTCGACGACTGTGTCATCCTGAAAGTGCTCGTAGGTGTAGATGCGCATGCGAAGCGCACGCTCTATGCGCCGCGCCCGCCCATCTTGGCACACCAGCGAGGACCCTGGGAGGAGCTCCTCCCACGCGCCTTCCGGGAAGACCAGGATCATCGGGCGCGTCGGATGCAGGCTGTTGTGCCGGGTCCACAGGGCGCGGCGCGCCGCCTGGACCGGCAGCGAGGCGATCTCGGCAACCCGACCGGCAAGGCGCCGAAGCACCTGGCGGTCTGATAGAGGGATCATGCGTGCCTCCTGCTCCGCAAGGTCCTGAGAGGCGCGATCAGCGTCCGGCGCGCGCCACGCATTCGTCGAGGATATCTGCGGTGCGCGATGCGCCGACTCGCGTCACGCCCAGGGCGCGTACCTCGAGCAGGCGATCCAGCGTGCGCACACCTCCGGCGGCTTTGACCTGCACGTGCGGCGGGCTGTGCGCCCGCATCAGGCGCAAGTCTGCGTCCGTGGCGCCGCCCGTGCCATAGCCCGTCGAGGTCTTGACCCAGTCCGCGCCGACCTCGCCGCAGATCTCGCACAGCCGGATCTTGTGCGTGTCTGCCAGGTAGCAGTTCTCAAAGATCACCTTGACCAGCCGCCCGCGCGCATGGGCGACCTCGACAACGGCTGCGACATCGGCGCGGACATAGTTCCAGTCTTGGCTCAAGACCTTGCTGATGTTGACGACCATGTCCAGTTCCTGCGCACCGTCGGACAGCGCGCGCTCTGCCTCGGCGACCTTGACCGCCGTCGTGTGCCCACCGTGCGGGAAACCGATCGTGGTTCCGGTCACGACTGAGCTGCCGGCAAGCAGGGCTGCACACTGTGCGACATAGTAGGGCATGACGCACGCACTGGCGACGTCATAGTCGCGCGCCAGCTGGCAGCCGGAGGCGAGGTCGCCGTCGGTCAGGAGTGGGTTGAGCAACGAGTGATCGATCATCTTGGCGATCGCCGTGTACGCAACGTCCATGTGGTCCTCCATGGCGCGTGGCGGGGCTCCCGCCACCTGACAAGGCGGTGTGCGCTCTACCCGGAGAGGCGCATCCTGGCACGGGCCCGAATGTCGCGCGACGAAGAGCCGACCAGGATCTCGAACGTACCGGGCTCGGCGACCCACGCCCGGCGGACGGGGTCATAGAATGAGAAAGCACGATCATCGAGCGCGAACCGCACCTCTGCGCGCTCTCCGGGCTCGAGTGCGACCTTGGCAAAGGCCTTGAGCTCCTTGGGGGGACGGGCGAGCGATGCTTCGACGTCCCGCACGTAGAGCTGGATGACCTCCTTGCCAGCGCAGGCGCCGACGTTCTGGACCGAAAGCGTGACCTCGACTGCTTGGCCCGCAACGGCTTGGTCCGGCACGCGTAGGTCGCTGTAGGCAAAGGACGTGTAGGAGAGGCCATACCCAAAGGGGAAGAGCGGTTCGCAGTCGACGTGATCGTAGTACCGGTAGCCGACATAGATGCCTTCCCCGTAGCGGACCTCGCGCGCGCCCGGGTAGTTGGTGTAGGTCGGATTGTCCTCGTAGCGGCGCGGGTAGGTGACCGAGAGCTTGCCCGATGGGTTCACCTCGCCGGTCAGGATGCGGGCGCACGCGTTGCCCCCTTCCTGACCCGGATAGTACGCCAGGAGCAGGCCCGGCACCGCGTCGATCCACGGCATCTCGACGGGGGCGCCGCAGTTGAGGACGACGATCGTGCGCGGGTTCGCGCGCGCAACGGCGCGGATCAGCTCATCCTGCGGACCGGGCAGCGCCATGTGAGGCCGATCCGCGCCCTCGCTCTCGAACCCGCGCGGCATGCCGGCAAAGATGATCGCGACGTCCGATCGCCGCGCAGCCGCGACCGCGCGCTCGAGGCGGTCGTCAGGGTCGGGGGCATAGGCACCGAGCAGGTAGAGCGCGGCATGACGCACGTTAGGCGGCTTGGCGTACTCGACCACGATCGGGTACGGGTGCCCCGCCTCGAGCTCGACGTAGCCAGGCTCGGTCCGGGTGATCCACGATCTGGGCGCGCCACTCTCTGGCGCGTTCTCGAACAGCAGCTTGCCGTCCAGGCGAACGCGACACAAACCTGTGTGGACGATCTTGAGCGCGTAGCGACCCGCAACGGGCACCTCGAGGGCGCCGGTCCAGCGGACAGAGAACGCCTCGGCGCCAACGGGCGCCGGTGGTCTGAGGAACCAAAAGTCCAGGGCCTTGTCGATGCGCGTCGCGGCGGGGGCGCCGGCCCAACCGGCGTTGTCATAGTACTCGCCGAACAGGCCATCGCCCGTTCCCTCTGCGGGCGTGAGATAGACGGACCGGAGTACGGGGAGCTCGGCATAGTTGTCGCAGCCCTGCTCGTACCTCATCTCGACCGCATCGCCCAGCGCAGCGGTCAGTCCCTCGAGCGGGCTGATGCGGTAAGGGGGCTCGAGGTAGGAGCTGCCCCCGCCGCCGATGCGGGCCTCCGCGGCATTGGGACCGATCACGGCGAGCGACCGGACGGAGGAGAGGTCGAGTGGGAGGACTGGTCCCTCGTTCTTGAGGAGCACCATCGAGGCCTCGGCAAGCTCGCGTGCCAGCGCGGCGTGCGCGGGGGTGTTGAGGGCTCCGGCGGGTCGCACCGGGGAGGCGTCCAGCAAGCCTGCGCGCGCGATGATGCGCAGGATCCGGCGCACTGCGTCGTCGACGTCGCGCTCCTCGATCTGCCAGTTTCGGACGGCTTCGACCAACAGCCGACCATAGTACTTGGCGGGTCCTGGCATCTCGAGGTCCAATCCCCCCGCAACCGACTCAGAGACCGTGTGGTTGGCCCCCCAGTCGGAGACGACAAAACCATCAAAGCCCCACTCGCCCTTGAGGATCTCTTTGAGCAGGTGGTGGTGCTCGCTCGCGTACACGCCGTTGACGCGGTTATAGCTGCACATGACGGTCCACGGCTTGGCTTCGGTGACTATGGCTTCAAAGGCGGGCAGGTAGATCTCGCGCAGGGTGCGCTCGTCGATCTGGCTGTCGCCGCGCGAGCGCTCGAACTCCTGGTTGTTGCAAGCATAGTGCTTGAGCGAGGTCCCGACGCCTGCGCTCTGGACGCCCTTGACAAAGGCCACGCCGATCCGCCCGGCGAGGTAGGGGTCCTCGGCATAGGTCTCAAAGTTGCGCCCGGCGAGCGGGGTGCGTACGATGTTGACACAAGGCCCGAGCAGGATGTCGCAGCCTAGGGCGCGGGTTTCGGCGGCGAGGGCGGCGCCGACGCGCTCGATCAGTCCCGGGTCCCAGCTCGACGCCATGGAGACGCCTGTTGGGAACGACGTCGCCGCGCCCTGTACGCGTTCTGTGGCGTGGTCGGCGCGCACCCCGTGCGGGCCATCGGTCATGCCCAGAGAAGGGATACCCAGGCGCGGGATCGGTACGGTATACCATGTGTCCCTGCCGGAGAGCAGGGACACTTTTTCCTCGAGCGTCAAGCGTGAGAGCAGCTCCTCAACGCGCGTCTCGTCTTGTGCGGCACTGCCCGGATTGTGGTCAGACATCGGTGGCCTCCTGTGCGCTGTGGGTGGTCGGGAACGCGATTGAGGCCCATTATAGCCCCGGTTGGGCCCGCCGACAAGCAGCCCTCTGTGCGACTCAGTCCCAGATCACGGGGTCGCGGTGGATCAGGAGCACAGCCTGGCGCGCTGCTGCGGCGACGCGGGGAAAGGTCTCGTACAGAGCCTGCACGTGGCGCAGGTTGTCGGCTGTGCGGGAGACGAGCATGGTCATGTCGCCATCCGCCATCTGGGAGATGGCGACGGCGCGGTACCACGGCGCGCCAGAGGCCCAGGCATGCATCGCCGCCGCCGGGCGCAGATAGAGCGGGCGGACCTCGAATCCCGCGCGCTGGATCTGGATCGCCAGTCCGTGAAGGCCACGCCGGACGGTGACAAACGCACGTTCCAGCTCCCGCGGCACCAGCGACCGGTCGAGGTTCTCGTCTGTCTCGCGCTCGTGGACAAAGGACGCCATGAGTGCGGCGAGCAGCACCGGGTCAGACGCAGGCAAAAGCTCACGCCGCAGTCCCTCGGCGACGAGCAGCGGCTGGTCGATGCGGAGCAGGGATGCCCAGAGTCCGGTCTCGGTCAGCGCGCCCTGAGCAGTGACGTAGCCCTGGCTCTCCAGGAAGGCGAGATGGCGCCGGAACTCGCGCACTAGGCGACGGTATCGCCCTCCGACCTGCTGGTACGCGGCGAACGAGTGGTGCAGGATGTCCTCGATCTCGGCGGGCGCGTAGGAGAGGAGCAGGTTGAGGACCATGGAGAAGCTGATCTGGACCTGACTGGGCACGTCGGACGGAGGCGAGCCGAGCAGTTCGGCGACCAGCTCGAGGTCCATGGTCGGACCAGGGACGGCAAGCATGAAACCGATGTGGTCCATGCCGCGGCGCCCAGCACGACCGACCATCTGGTGGAACTCGGTCGGCGTGAGCGGGACAAACTCGCGACCGTTGAAGCGATCGGAGTGGAAAAAGGCGACGGTCCGTGCGGGAAAGTTGACGCCCGCGGCGACGGTGGAGGTCGCGAACACGGCATCGAGCAGTCCCTCGCCCATCAGCGTCTCAAGGACCAGCTTCCAGGGCGGCAGCTGCCCGCCGTGGTGTGCGCCCACGGCGAGATTGCGCAGGTGCCAGAGCTGGTGGTGGCGCGCCAGGTGCGGGCTCGCCGCGACGAGCTCGTGGATCCGGGTGCGCAGGCGCTCCTGGCGCTCGGCGTCCGCGGCGTGGTTCCCGCGGCACAGGTCGAGGGCACGGTCGCAGTCGGCGCGCGACTTGAGGAAAAAGATCGCGGGCAGGAGCCTGTACTTGCGCAGGAGGCGGATGATGTCGCCGAATGGCGGGAGGTCGCGCGGATCGTAGAGCAGCGGCGGGTTCGGCGTACCCACGTACGCCCTGACTTTGTTGTCGAGCCTCGGTCGGCGTGCGCCGGGGCCGATCAGGGGGAGGAGCGTTCCCGTGGGGTGCAGGAAAAGGGGATAGAGCTCTACGGGCCTCTCTTCGGCTTCGATCACGACACAGGGCACTTGGCGGATCGCGTGCAGCCAAGCGGCGATCTCGTCAGCGTTGCCGATCGTCGCAGAGAGGAGCAGGAGCCCGATGCGCCGGGGCAAGTAGATCATGATCTCTTCCCAGACGACGCCGCGATCGGGATCTCCCATAAAGTGCGCCTCATCGAGGACGACCAGATCCGTTGCCAGGTTCTCGCCGTGGTGCATCGCGTCGTAGAGCTGGTTTCGGAGGATCTCGGTGGTGCCGACGATGATCGGCGCGTCGGCGTTTTCTTTGCGATCGCCAGTCAGGATGCCGACTAGCTCGGGGCCGAACTCGAGGCCTAGCTCCGCGTGCTTGGCGTTGCTGAGCGCCTTGAGAGGCGACGCGTACCAGGCGCGACCGCCGCGCTCGAGCGTGCGCCGGATAGCCTGTACCGCGATCCACGTCTTGCCGGCGCCAGTCGGCGCCGTGACCAGGCAGTCGGCGTGCTGGATCGCATCGACTGCCTCAACCTGGAAGGGGTCGGGCTCGAACGGCTGCGCCTCGGGTACCCCGATCGCGGCAAAGACGCGCTGCAGCCTGGGGTCGGCGCGAGGGCGAAAGTTGGTGAGCAGGGTGGACCGAGCGCCGCGCCCGCCGACCCCTGCACGCCGCGCGTCTCGGCGCGACGCACGGTTCCCGCGCTTGGCATCGGCGCGGCGGTTCATGGGCGCCTTTCCATCAACCGTGCGCGCGGCGCTCGCCGCGTGTGCCCGGCGCGGGCGGGCGATGCAGCCATTGCCCAGGGGATGGTGCGATGCGCCAGGTCACTCACCTTGCGCCAGCCATTCCTGGATCTGGCGCTCGTCACGCTCGGTCCACGGCTGTACCTCGTGGTCGGCGAGGTCGTCCCAACCGCTGTAGACGCGCGCCATCGTCTCGCGGTAGGTGCCGGCGGCGCGCTGCTGGGCGCGCCACTGGCGGAAACTCCTCCGGTCGTACGCCTTGACGCGGGCATCGACCGCATCATAGTCGACGATTTCGCGCAGTCGGGCGTCCATCTCGGCGACGACGTCCGGTCGTCCCGCGGACAGGTCGTCGATCTCCCACGGGTCCCGATCGAGGTGAAAGAGCTGCGGGCGGTAGCCGACATAGGTCACGAGCTTCCACGGACCGGAGCGGAGCATCGTCATGCCGGTGTTGATGGTCGTGCCGTGGAATTCGGCAAGGACCCAGTCGGAACGGTCGCTCGGCTGTCCGCGCAGTTCTGGGAGGAGCGAATGCCCGTGCACGTGATCGGGTGTCGGGAGGCCCGCCATGTCCATGAGGGTGGGATAGATGTCGATCAGGGACACAAGCGCTGAGACATCGGCGCCCTCGCGCACGCCGGGGCCCGCTACGATCAAGGGAATGTGCGCCGATGGCTCGTACATCGACATCTTGTAGAACTGCTGGTGTTCCATCGCCAGTTCGCCGTGGTCGCTGGCAAAGATCACATAGGTTGTGCGGTCGAGGTCCAGGGCTTGCAGGGCATCGAGCACTTGCCCGACCATCGCGTCCACCTCGGCGATCATGGCATAGTAGATCGAGCGGACCTGGCGCACCACGTCGTCCGAGAAGCCGTGCATCCAGTTGCGCGCGGTGCGCGTGTACTGCATCACGGGGTGGTCGACGCGATCGGCGGGCGGGATGGCTACGGCGTCTGCGTCCACGGCGGCGAGGTAGTGCTGGGAGATGGTGAACGCGGGGTGCGGCGCCCGGATCCCGAGGTAGAGCCAGAACGGCTCCTCGCGCCGCGCTGCCCGCGCGCGCAACCAGTCGACTGAGGCGTCGACGTCGACCCAGTCCTGGGTGTGGACGCGCCGCCTGTCGTCGGGTATGACCTTGGGCCCAGGCATGCGGTAGCTAGGACGCATGATGTTCGCGGCGCGCGTCCACGGCGTGACCCGGGCGCGGATCGAGTGGGCGCCGGACAAATAGTCCGTCTTGCCATAGGTCTGCGTCCGGTACCCGGCGGCGTCGAGGGTATCGCGGAAGGTGGGGGTATCGAGTTCGAGGCCCTTGTAGTTGTTCCAGCCCTCGCAGGCGTGGGTGTACAGACCACTCCACATGCTCGCCCGCGAGGGGCAGCAGATCGGGTTATTGCAGTAGGCGTTCCGAAAGAGCACGCCGCGCCGCGCCAATGCGTCGAGGTTGGGGGTCGCGCGCGCCATGGCGGGATGGCCCATGCAGCCCATCGCCCGTCCGTCCATGCTGTCGCACTGGACGAAGAGGATGTTGGGCCGTTCAACAGGCTGTGCGTGTGACATGGCTCTCCTTTCACGGAGCAAGTGAGGAAACGGTCCCGATGGCAGAGGCGGAGAACGTCCACGCCGTAAAGGCGGCAAGCAGCGCCAGGGCAAGCACGGCGCCCGCAGCCCAGCGGGTCGTGAGGGGACCGTGGGTGCGGTGCGTGCAGCACAACCATGTGAGGAGGCCCACGCTGCCGCCGACGAGCCCTCCACCCAGTGCGCCGGCGATGAGAACCTGAGTCGGGGCAGAGGCGATCCAGGCGCCGAGCCCCACGCCCAGCGCGCCGACCAGGGACCACTCGAGTCCTAAGCCAAGGGCCGAGTCGGTCACCGCGCAGGCAAAGCCGACGATCCCGCCGATACCGATCGCCCAGTAACCGATCGTCAGGCCGATCGTCGGAATGAGGACCGAGGGACCCAGCAGGACCGGCGTCTCCATCTCGGACAGGGCAGGACGGGCCTTGGCGAGACCGGCGACAAAGGCGCCGAGCGCGCCGACGACCGTGAGGAGGAATGGCGCGTACCCCATGCCGAGGAGCACTGCGGCAACGATCCGGAACGGGCGCGCTGCGGCATCCCACAGCGCGCTGACGCGGAACCGGCGCAGCACACAGGCAGCAGTGCGGCTGAGGAGGACGGCTCCTCGTCCAGCCAACCTGCGCGCCCAGCCAACGAGGCGCCGCAGGGCTATGGACTCCCACATCGTGCGCGCCGACATCTGCCACGCACCTATCGCAGTCGTATCGTGACCACGACCTGTCCGTGGTCGGACTGCCAGCGGGGTACCTTTTCGTCGGCAAGCGTCTCGTCGATCAGATGGTCGTTGAGCACAGAGACGTACTCGACCTCGCCAAGGCGTCTGCGGTTCTGGCGGACGAACTCTTGGCTGATCAGGATGTGGTCGAGGCTCTCATAGTGACCGTTGTGGATGTGGGTGTAGTAGGCGTCGCGGTAGCTCTGGCGTGCCTGGATATGCTTGACGTCGTAGAGCAGGACGTCCCAGATGTGCGCCTTCTGCGCGTGGCGCAAGTTGCGCCAGGGGGGCGACCCGGTCACGATCTCACTGGTCACGGCGGTCGAGATGTCGTTGGTATCGCCCAGCACGATGACAGGATTGTCGTTGCCCTCAAGCCACTCGAGCAGTAAGCAGCGCAGCGCTGTGGCCTCTGCGGTGCGCACGATCAGCGACTTGGCTTTGCCGATCGCGCGCGCCACGGGATCGTGTTCGTCCGTGTCTTGGTGCACGATCGGGTTCTTGGACTTGAGATGTGCGACTATGACGATCAACTGCAGCCCGGTAGGCAGCTCGACCTTGGTGTAGAGCACGGGCCGAGTGAAGCATCCACAGGGCACAGCCATCTCGTTGATCTCGAGGAACGCGGCGGGCGGGAAGGTGGGGATGAAGCAGTGCTCGATCACCGGGAAGGCGGAGACCAAGCCGACGACGGGCTTGGTCCCATCGGTCTCTCCGACGATGGCGGTGGCGCCGTCGTAGAGCCCGCTTTCGCGCAGCACGTCTTCGAGCGCCTCGCGGTGAAAGATCTCCTGAAAGCCGACGAGGTTTCCGTTCATGCGCCGGAGCTGCTCAGCCGTCCACTGTACTTTGAGCTTGTACTGCTCCTGCGAGTGCACGATGCCGTTGTAGAATCTGGACTCCGGGAGTGCAAGGTTGTGCAGGTTGAAGGTGCCGATCCTGAACCGCTTGTCTGCCATGCCGCCTCCCCGTGCAACGACCGGGTACCGCCGTGCCGCGCGCACGTGACGCGTATTATACCGTGAGGTGGACGGCGGCGCAACCGCCGGATGGGACAGGGGGGCGGAGCGGCGAGGCGTTCACTCGACCGAGCGCAGCCGGAAGCGGTGCACTCTGTCATAGTCACGCCCCATGGCGATCGCGATCTCGCCATCGCTCAAGCCATATAGCACCGACCATACCGTGCTCCCCTGGGATACCTCACCGAGGAGCGTCATCGCTTCGTCCGGTTCGATCGCGCCTGCAGAAGCCGCGAGGCGTTCGTAGACGCGGTTGTAGCGCCAGCAGGGCGAGTTCGCGCCCTGTGGCTGCTCTTCGGTCAGTAGAAAGTTGGTGCTCACCTGCCAGGTCGTGTCGCCGGGCTTGACCAGCAGCTCGCCGGCGACATACTCGACCACGGCGCTGTGACCGGCGGCATCCGCGATCAGGTAGTGCACCGGCGGACCGCCCGCCCAGATCACGTGATGCTCTTCCAGGAGCGCGATCGCCTGGTCGAGCGTGGCGGCACGGTCGAGGAGCAGCCGGATCGCGTGCAGTGCGCTGATGGTGACCTGTCCCGGCGCCGGGTCGTCGCGCCCGTGCGGGACAGCCATCATGCCGACGGCGAGCCCACGTTCGTTCATGCCGTCAAAGGGCCAGTAGGGCGCATCGAGCAGCCTCCGCCGGTCGCTCCAGGAGGGGTCTTCCAGCGGGAAGCCGAGGTAGGCGATGTCGACCATGGCGGCGGACGCGTAGCCGTCGGGCGGATCGGTGAAGAGCAGGAGCGTCTGCCGGTTGTGCCAGTCAAAGTTGCGTCCGAGCAGGGCCCTATGCGCTGGGTGCAGCGCGGCGAATACGGTGCAGCCCCACGGAGCGGCGATGCCGGGCGTGGCGCGGCGGGACACGCCCGGTCGGATGCCGCGCTCGAGGAACGAGGTGAAGCCATAGTCGCCATAGTAGTGCATGACGTAGAGCGGGTAGTCGTCGATCCGGCGCAGAGAGGCCAACGTGCAGAGGGGCTGGATCGGCGCCTGGCAGACGGCGACCACGAGGATGACCAGCAGGGCGAGCGCCAAGCCGGTGATCGCGGCGCGTCTCTTCATCGCACCACTCCTCCTTCGGCGGTCTGAATGCGCTTCCGCAGGTCTGCCGGTCCGCGCACCGGAAACGCCCGGCACACACGCGTGCGCTCCCAGACGTGGCGCCAGGCAAGGCGACTGGCGTGCGGTCCGGTTGGGCACATTATACTCCAGATCGGTCGATCTCGCGATCGCCCGGTCCGGACGCGCTCTGCCGCACCCGGTACGACCGAATCCAGAGAAAGACCCTTGTCAGTGCGCGGAAAGTGTGGTAGAAT
>JAFGIE010000190.1 GCA_016929775.1 Anaerolineae bacterium | reverse complement strand
TCCAGGATGGATCGCGCGTCGCTCCATTATACCCCAGATCGCGCCTCTGGGCGAGAGCAGGAGCGGCTGCGCACGGGGACGCCCGCCCATGGCGCGCCTACGCCCAGCGCACAGCGCGTGCTGCCCTGGGCGCCGACCGTGCGTCAGGAGGGCGATCGAGGGCGCCTAGCCTGCCTCAGGCTTGCGCCCTACGTAGACGCCGTAGCCGAGGTAGTCCAGGATCCTTGGGGTGATCACGCCCGTGTCGCCGAACATCTGCCGGTAGAAGGCGCGTGAGGCAGGGTCTACGAGGAACGCGCGCAGGGCCCGGTACACGCCGAGGAGCATCTCACGCACGCCGAATCGCTCGAGCCGGGCGCGGGCCTCGGCGCCGATCTCGAGACGATGGGGCCTGGCGTCGATGTCGTGCAGTCCCGCCTCCTGCAGCAGGACGCGCCACTCGTCGCCCAGCAGCAGGTCGCCCTCCGTCCCGGTCACGCGCTCCAGGTAGGCAGCCAAGTCGCTGCTCGGCGCACGTGCCAAGAGGGTCATCTCGTTGAGTGCGACATACCCCCCTGGGGCACAGACGCGCACGTACTCGCGGATCGCGCGGGGTCGGTCGGGCAGAAAGACGTTCACCGACTCGGTCAGGACCACGTCGAACGTGTCGCTCGCGAACGGCAGGGCGGCGGCATCCCCGATCACGAATGCCGTATCGGCGTCCACGCCGGCGCGTACGGCGTGTTGGCGGGCGCGCTCGATCATGCGGGGTGTGACGTCCAGACCGACGACGCGACACGTGTGGCGCTGAGCCAGGTAGCGCGGCGTCATGCCCACGCCGCAGCCGACGTCGAGCACGTGCTGCCCGGGCGCGATGTGACAGAGCTCGATCAGCTCGCGGGTTGAGTTGAGGCTCCCAAGGTGCTTGGTAAAGCCGAGCTCGGCGAGAAAGGCATAGTACCTGTCGCGCTGGGTCTCTGCGGGCGGGGGCGCTGCACGGGGGTGCTGGTCCATGTTGGGCTCCTCGATCGGGGCGATCGCTGGGTCCGCTCAGCCTCTGTACTTTTCCTTGATGTAGCGCAGGCGATCCTGGACCTTGTGGTCGATGTCGAGCATCTTGATGTCGTCGATGTAGGTGATGAACTGGGGCGAGGCGATGTCGCGCAAGATCGAGATCACCGCCGAGATCTCTTCGACCTTCATCTCGGTAAAGCGCTCGGTCTCGTCGACGTAGCGTTCCAGATCCTCGGTCTCGCCCGCGCGGTAGGTCCGGACGAGGTGATCGACGCTCATGCGGAGCGCCATGAGCGGGTTGTTGATATAGTGCGAGATCGTGACCACGGTGTTGTGCAGCACCTCGGCGGCGATGACCTTGTGCGTCGCCTCGACCAGGCGCGCGTTCTCGATCGCGATCGCGGCATAGTTTGCCAAGCCTGAGAGGCGCGTGACGTCAGCCTGGGTAAAGTTGCGCTGCCGCGAGCGATTGGCGACCGCGAGCGCGCCGATGATCTGCTCTTTGACGCGCAGCGGGACGTTGACCAGGGCATAGACGGTATGCCCGGTGTGCATCTTGAGCTCGGGTCGTGTTGACTCGCTGGACAACACGGCGGGCTGACCGCTGCGCACGACGTCGGTCAACACGCTGTCGTTGACCCTGTGATGGACACTGTGCGCCGTGCGATCCGGCGCTACGAGCGCGGCGGTCATGTGGAGGGCCCCGCTTTCCTTGTCGATCAGATACAGGGACCCTTCCTGCGCGCGGCACAGATAGACCGAGGCTTCGACGACGCGGTTGAGGAGCACTTCCAAATCAAGGACCGAGGTGACCGCCTGCCCGATCGCATACAGCGTGGTCAGCTCGGCGACTTGGCGGTTGAGCTGCTGGTTGGCGCCTTCCAGCCGCTGTAGCAACTGTTCCCGCTCGCGTCGCAGGCGGCTCTCGACGAGTGCGCGCTCGACGCTGGTCAAGACCTCCTCGACCGCGAAGGGCTTGCGGATGTAGTCACGGACCCCCAACCGGAAGGCCTGCACGGCGATATCCTCCGAGCCGTGGAAGGTCATGAGGATCACGGGCCACTGGTACTCGGCCTCACGCAGCGTCTCCAGGACCTCGATCCCGGTCATGCGCGGCATGTTGACGTCGACCAGGATCAGGTCGGGCTGTTCGCGCAAGGCCAAGGCTACGCCTGCCTCCCCATCCAGCGCCGTGGCGACGCGGTAGCCGTGCGGACCGAGGATCAGCTCGCGCAGGATCTCGCAGATCTCGCGGTTGTCGTCGATCACCAGTATCCGTTCGCCTGCCAACCGGTCCTCCTTTCGGGGTGGACATGATCCATTATAACGCGCTTGGCAAGGGTCGTCAAGGTTATGTCGAGGGCATAGGCGAGGCGGAAGCGGTTTCTGCTCCGCATCGATCTGTGGTACAATCTCGGCGTAGGATGAGCAGCTCACCATGGGTGGAGGGATCATGAAGAACCTGATGGTCACAGGGGGTGCGGGGTTCATTGGCTCCAACTTTGTGCGCTACATGCTCCAGGAGCATCCCGAGTACACGATCGTGGTCTATGACAAGCTGACCTACGCCGGGAACCTGGACAACCTGCGGGACGTGGAGGGCGAGTACCCCGACCGGTACGCGTTCGAGCGGGGCGACATTGCCGACCCGGCTCGCGTCGACGAGGTGGTGCAGGGCTACCAGGTCGACACGATCGTCAATTTCGCCGCCGAATCGCACGTCGACCGTTCGCTGATGGAGCCCGATGCGTTCATCAAGACCGACGTGTACGGGACCTACGTGCTGCTCGAGGCAGCCAAGCGCTATGGGCTCGAGCGCTACCATCAGGTCAGCACCGACGAGGTGTACGGGCAGGTGCTGGAGGGCTCGTCGGTCGAGACCGACCCGCTGCACACGCGCAGTCCCTATTCAGCCAGCAAGGCGGGCGGCGATCTGATGTGCATCGCCTACTATACCAGCTTTGGCGTGCCGGCGACGGTGACCCGCGGCAGCAACAACATCGGACCGTACCAGTACCCGGAAAAGGTGGTACCGCTCTTTGTCACGAACGCGATCGATGACCTGCCGCTGCCCCTGTACGGCGATGGGCGGCAGATGCGCGACTACCAGTACGTGCTCGATCACTGCGACGGGATCGACGTCGTCTTGCACCGGGGGACCCCAGGCGAGATCTATAACGTGGGGAGCGAGGTCGAGACGGAGAACATTGTGATGGCGCACGCGATCCTCGACCTGTTGGACAAGCCCTACTCGCTGATCCAGCCGGTGAGAGATCGGCCCGGGCACGACCGCCGCTACTCGCTCAACTGCGCCAAGCTGCGTGCGCTCGGCTGGCGCGCGCGGCACGACTTTGCGGCGGCGATCGAGCGGACCGTGCGTTGGTACGTCGACAACGAGTGGTGGTGGCGCAAGATCAAGAGCGGCGAGTACCGCGAGTACTACCGGAGGCAGTACGAGGGGCGCGAGATCTAGCGCCCCGGCGATCGAGAAGCGCTCCGCAGCGTGCGTACTGCGGAGCGCTTTTCCGTTGTGCAGCGAGCCGGAGGCGGCTCCTAGAACCAGTTAAAGACGACCGGCAGTGCGTACTGGGAGATGATCGGCCCAAACACGGTCGCGATCAGGGACATGACCGTGATCAGCGTGTTGATCGACGGGCCCGCCGTGTCCTTGAAGGGGTCGCCCACGGTGTCGCCCACGACAGCTGCCTTGTGCTCCTCGGAGCCCGGGCCACCCAGCGCGCCGTCCTCGATGTACTTTTTGGCGTTATCCCACAAGCCGCCCGAGTTGGCCATAAAGAGGGCAAAGATCACGCCGACAAAGATGCTGCCGCCGAGAAAGCCTGCCAGGGCCCTGGGGCCCAGGAAGAACCCGACGCCCAGCGGCGCCAGAAAGGCGAGCAGCCCAGGCCCGATCAGCTCCCACAACGCGCCCTGGGAGGCGATGCGTACGCAGCTCGCATAGTCGGGGTCCGCAGTGCCTTCCAGCAGGCCCGGAATCTCGCGCACCTGGCGCCGGATCTCCTCGATCATCTTGAAGGCGTTCCTGCCGACCGACAGGATCGTCATCGCCGAGAAGACCGGCGGCATCATCGCTCCGATAAAGATGCCGACGATGACGACCGGGTTGAGCATGTCGAGCATCTCCAGCCCGACCGTCTCGGCGTAGGCAGCAAAGAGGGCGAGCACGGTCAAGCCAGCGGCGCTGATCGCAAAGCCCTTGGTGATCGCCTTGGCGGTGTTGCCCGCGGCGTCCATCTGCGCGCAGACGTGGATCACCTCGTGGTCCATGCCCGACATCTCGGCGATGCCCTGGGCGTTGTCGACGATCGGGCCGTAGGCGTCGGACGAGACGATCATGCCGGTAATGGACAGCATGCCGACCGCGGCGATCGAGATGCCGTACAGCCCCGACATGCCCATGCCCTCAGCGACAAAGTAGGAGATCATGGTCGCCGCCGCGATGCCGATGATCGGGGGGACGATGCTCAGCAGGCCATAGGAGAACCCGGTCAGGATGTTGATCGCCGTCCCTGTCTGCGATGCCTCAGCGGTCTTTTTGACCGCCTGTTGGTCGATCGAGGTGTAATAGTCGGTCGTCATGCCGATCACGATCCCGGCGACGAGACCCGAGACGTTGGCCCAGAACACAGCCAGGTTGACTTTGAGCAGGTAGACGATCCCCAGCGACAGGATCGCGAACGCGACCGTGGTCGCATAGGTCCCCATATTGAGGGCCCGGGTCGGGTTCTGTCCTTCGCTGGTGTTGACAAAGAACATGCCGATGATCGAGGCCAAGATCCCGCCCGCGGCAAAGACGATCGGCAGGGTCACATAGCCGATCCCGTACGTGCCGGGGTTCTCTCTGTGCAGCGCAGCGCCCAAGATCATCACCGCAACCACGCTGGCGACATACGAGTCAAAGATGTCGCCGCCCATCCCCGCGACGTCGCCGACGTTATCGCCCACGTTGTCGGCGATCACGGCGGGGTTGCGCGGGTCATCTTCCGGGAGCGTGAGCTCGACCTTGCCCACCAGGTCGGCGCCGATGTCGGCGGTCTTGGTATAGATGCCGCCGCCCGCCTTGGCGAGGAGGGCGAGCGAGCTCGCGCCAAAGCTAAAGCCGAGCACGATCTGAGGGTCCTCAAAGATCATATAGAGCACGCTCATGCCGAGCACGGCGAGCCCGACCACCGCCATGCCCATCACGCCGCCCGCGCTGAAGGCGATCGGGAAGGCTTTGGTCAGGCCTCCCTCGGCTGCGGTGGCAGACTTGGCGTTTGCCATCAGCGCGACCTGCATGCCGACATACCCGGCGACGGCTGAACAGAGGGCCCCGATCACGTAAGCGAGTGCAGTCCAGATCCCGAACAGGAAGATCAGGACCACCGAAAGTACCGCGGCGACGACGACCAGCGCGATGTACAGCGTCTTCAAGTAGGCGTTGGCGCCGTCTGCGATGGCGCGCTGGACCTTTGCCGCAGCAGGCGTACCCGTCGGAGCTTGGTACACGCGGTAAAAGAGGTACGCGCCGAACGCGATCGAGATCACAGCAGCGATTGGTGCGAGAAATACCCAGTTCATGGCTTCTACCGACTCCTCCCCTGGACTATCCGCGACGTGTCTGGGGCCTGTCAGAGCCCGGACACACATGTACACCCATCATATTGTATGCTAGCCCCCGCGCAAGCACATCTTGAGAACCCATCATGTAGCGTCCATGCAAATCCATTACCCGTGTAGTGCAAATCTACTAGGGGGTCCCTACGTCGACACAGCCGTCCCGTACATCTCGGACATAGGGCCGCTGAACCGGGCGGCGACACGCTCACACGCGGCGTACAGATGCGCCAGGTCGCGCTCCCCGTGTGCCATCGAGAGCGCGCCCAGCCCGTGCATGGCGTGTACGTCCTCGAGCAGAAGGGCTAGCTTGAAGATCCGCTCGCGCACGTCAGCCAAGCAGTAGGACGGGTCCGCAGCGACGTTGGGACAGTCCACCTCGATGCCGGGCTGCCGCGTAAAGTGGACCATCGCCAGCGAACTGCCGGGGATAGCGGCGTTCGGATACCCGCTGCAGCGCGCCAGGATGCCGTGCGCGGCAAAGATGTGCTCTAGGCGCGCACGCACCTGCTCTCCGAGGCGGGCGAGGTACCCGTACACCTCTTCCTCGTGCTCGATCAGGTAGCTGAGCATGAGCTTGCCGGCGAGCATCGACGCGGGATGCGCCGAGTAGGTGCCGCCGTCAAAGCGCACCCGGCGCCCGCCCTCGCGCCCGGCGATCGTCAGCACGTCAGCCCGTCCGGCGACTGCCGCGACGGGCATCCCCCCGCCGATCACCTTGCCATACGTGGTCAGGTCGGGCGTCACGCCATAGAGCCGTCCCACGTTGCCAGCGCGGAAGCGAAAGCCAGCGATCACCTCGTCGAGGATCAGCAGGGCCCCATAGTGCTCGGTCAGTTCGCGCGCGCGCTGAATATAAGCTGGCTTGCCGGGCACGCCGCCCGCCGCGCCGACGACGGGTTCGACGATAAAGCACGCGATCTGGTCCCCGTGCCGGGCAAAGACCTGCTCGAGGGCCTCGACGTCGTTAAAGCGGGTCACCAGGGTCTCCGCAGCCGTGGTCCCGGGCAAGCCTTCCGACTCGACCGACTGGTAGCCGGCGCCGTTGTAGCTGACCCCGATCAGGCCCCACGGCTGTGCGCCATGCCACCCTCCGCCGACCTTGAGCACCTGTTGGCGCCCGGTGTAGCTGCGCGAGAGCATGATGGCGTACATGGTCGCCAGCGATCCGGAGGTCGTGAACCGCACGCGTTCGGCGCCGCTCTGCTGGCAGAGCAGGGTTGCCAGGTCGTACGCCCATTCGTCGACCATGCCGGTCTGCAGCCCATACCCTTCGCTCAGGGTCGCGGCAAGGGGCGCGGTGATCTGGGGCGGGTTATGGCCGAGGATGTTGGCAAAGTGCCCCTGCCAAAAGTCGAGGATGTGGTGCCCGTCGAGGTCGTCGATGTAGGCCCCCTGTGCGGCGCGGATGTGGATCGGGTAGGGAGCGTGGAGGCGCAGCGTGTGCTGCCCGCCGTCGACCATCACCTGGCGCGATCGTGCGTGCTGCTCGTCAGAGCGCGCGAACCGTGCCCGGTACGCGCGCACGAGCTCGTCGTACAGTGCCTCAAGGGCCGGACTGCTCATCGTTGTGGGTGTCCTCTCTGTATGTGATGCCGGCGGTGGGCCAGTCCCGTTCGCAGTCTGCCGACCCAAGCCGCGCCGCGAGCGGCAGCGTCGCGCTCCACGCTGGGCGTTTGGCTGGTGCCCAACAGGGACGGGATCTGCGCCGCCTCGTGCCCGCGCAGGCGCCTCTCTTGCACGCGCGCTGCCGGGAGCGCCGCCACGGACGACGCGTCATGATACCACAGCTTGCGGGATCCGCGCCAATTGAGCGAACGCGCCACGCTGTAGGGGTGTGCTCTTGACAATGCGATCTGGCAACGTATAATAGTGCGCGTTCGAACACACAAAGGAGGCATAACGATGCAGTTGACCGTGCTCGGATCGGGGGCAGCTGAGGCGATCCCGAATCCCTTCTGCCGTTGCCGGGTTTGCGAGATCGCGCGCCAGCGCGGGGGACGTGAGGTCCGCGCCCGCGCCGCGGCGCTGGTGGACGACGAGCTGTTGATCGACCTGGGGCCAGATGTCGTCTCTTCGGCCAACCGCCTGAACCTGTACCTGGGCAACGTGCGGACCGTGCTGATCACGCACCGGCACAGCGATCACTGGCTTCCGGGCAACCTCTATTGGCGGGAACCGGGCTTTGCAGCCACGCCAGTGGCTCCGCTCACGCTGTACGGCCCGGCAGATGCGCTTGCCGAGATCATGCCCTATGTCGATCGCGCGACCGACCTCAGTGTGCACGCCGTGACGGGGGGCGACCAGTGGCGCGCCGGGCGATATGCGATCACGGCGGTGCCCGCCACCCACGGCGAGGGGACATTGGAGCCGTTGCTGTATGTGATCGACGATGGCGCGCGGCGCCTATTCTACGCGACCGACACCTCTACGCTGGGTGAAGCGGCGTGGGAGGTGCTGCGTCCCCTCGGACCAGTGGGCGCCGTCCTGCTGGACGAGACGTCGGGGCTGCGCAGCGGCGGCAGCGGGCATCACGGACTGGAAAAGTTCGCGCAGACGCAGGGGCGCATGGCGGCGGAGGGCGTGACCGGAGAGGGCACGCTGCTGATCGCCCATCACTTCTCACACAACGGGGGCCTGACGCACGCCGAGTTGGTCGACCGGCTGGGCCCCGCCGGCGTGACTGTCTCTTACGATGGGCTGACGCTGACGCTCTAGGGGGAGTACGCCCGTGATCGAAGCGATCGTTGCCGGGCACATCTGTCTGGACATCATCCCCCGCTTCGTGACGGATGCGGGGGCAGACCTCGCCGCCTACCTGTCGCCGGGACGGCTCTCGGAGGTCGGTCCTGTCGCGCTGTCGACGGGAGGCGCGGTGTCCAACACGGGCCTCAACCTGAAGCGGTTGGGCATCGACACGCGGCTGATGGGCAAGATAGGAGATGACCTATTCGGCCGGGCGATCCTGGACATTGTGCGCCGCTACGGACCCGAGCTGGCAGACGGCATGATCGTGGATGCGCGCGAGACCAGCTCTTACACGGTCGTGATCGATCCCCCCCACATCGACCGCATGTTCCTGCACTGTGGGGGCGCGAACCACACCTTTGGCGCCGCCGACGTGCGCTATGACATCCTCGCCCAAGCTAGGCTGTTCCACCTCGGGTATCCACCCCTTCTCGGGCGTCTGTACGCCGATCGGGGACGGGAGATGATCGAGGTCTTTCGGCGCGCCAAGGCGACAGGCGTGACGACCTCGCTCGACATGGCGATGCCCGATCCGGCGGGCCCAAGCGGGCGGGTCGATTGGGCGGGGATCATGGCGCGCTGCATGCCGGCGGTAGACCTGTTCCTGCCGAGCGCCGAGGAGTGGCTGTTCATGGTCGATCGCGAGCGCTACGACCGGCTCTCGTCCAGCGTGGGCGCCGAGGGCATGCTCGCTGCGCTCTCGGTCGACGAGGTCCGGGCGTTGGGCCGCCGGGCGCTGGAGATGGGGGCCAAGGTCGTCCTGCTCAAGCTGGGCGAACGCGGGGTCTACCTGCGCACGGCAGATGGGCTCGACGACCTAGGGCGCGCCGCGCCGGGCAACGTGGCGGCGTGGGAGGGGCGCGAGCTGTGGGCGCCCTGCTTTGTGCCCGATGCTCTGGTCGGGACCACGGGGGCGGGCGACGCGACGATCGCCGGGTTCCTGGCGGCGCTGCTCCGCGGCGCGGCGCCCGAGCGGGCGCTGCTGATCGCGGCAGCTGTCGGGGCGTGCAACGTCGAGGCTGCCGATGCCCTGAGCGGGGTGCGCACGTGGGCCGATACGCTGGCGCGGATCGCCGCAGGGTGGGAGCAGGCGCCGATGTCGATCCCCGGTTGGCGGGTCGACACAGCGGGGGTATGGCACGCGCGCGGCGCCCCCACTCGCCAAGCGCGCCAAAGTGTGGTATGATGAATGTACTCTGTTGAGAAGGGCAGGACATGCGCTGGCTGATCCTCTCTGACATTCACAGCAACCTGGCGGCGCTGGAGGCGGTTCTCGAGGATGCGCCCTCTGGACTCCCGGTCTACTGCCTGGGCGATATCGTGGGCTATGGCCCATGCCCCAATGAGTGCATCCAGGTGCTGCGCAGCCTCGCGAATGGGCAGTCCTCTGACGTGGTGTGCGTGGTGGGCAACCACGACTGGGCGGCGATCAACAAGGTCGACATGCGCGATTTCAATCTCGACGCGCGGCGCTCGGTCTTGTGGACGCAGCGGCAGCTCACCCCGGAGAATCTCGACTATCTGAGCCGCCTGCCCCTTCGACAGGTGGTGGGCGAGTACATGCTGGTTCACGGCAGCCCGCGCGAGCCCGTTTGGGAGTACATCCTCTACGCTCCCACGGCGCGCGAGAACTTTGTCCATTTCGAGACCCCGTACTGCCTAGTCGGGCATACGCACGTACCCGTCGCCTTTCGCCTCTACGAAGAGGATGGCGTCCAGTACTGTGCGTCCGAGCAACTGGTGGAGGGCGATCCCCTGCGGCTCGAGGGGGGACGGCTGATCGTCAACCCGGGGAGCGTGGGGCAGCCGCGCGACGGGGACGCGCGCGCCAGCTATGCGATCCTCGATACAGAAGCGCGAACGCTGGACTACCGGCGTGTCTCGTATGACATTCTGGCGACGCAGCGCCTGATGGAGGAGTATGGCCTGCCGCACCGGAACGTCATGCGCCTGTCCTATGGGTGGTAACGTGTGCAGCGGGCACGCCTTGCCCCCGGGTGGAACCAAGCCGGGGGTTTTGTCGTCTTATGGGTAGAGAGGCGACGGATAGCGCTCACTGGAAAGGATAGGGATGATGAACAAGACGCGGATCGGCGCAGTTGCGATGGTCGTCACGCTCGCCGCCCTGGTGCTGGGCTGCGCGCTGCGGTCAGAGGCCCCGGCGATCGGGGCGCCCATGGAGGAAGTGGTCCGTGGGCTCTCGACCGATGCGGACAACGCACACTGGGCCGCAGGCGAAGAAGGGGCCAAGTCGGCGCAAGCGGGCATGGCGGGTGTGGAGGGAATCGATCGCAAGATCATCTACAACGTCTCGCTGCACCTGATCGTCAAGGACACGGAAGTCGCGTTCAGCGAGGTGCAACGCCTGGCTGGGGAGATGGGCGGCTTTGTCTCAGAGTCGAGGGTCTGGCGCACCGAGGGGCACCGCCAGGCGACGGTCACCGTGCGTGTCCCGGCGGGTGACCTCGACGACGCGCTGGCGCGCTTTCGCGCGTTGGCGCTCGACGTGGAGAGCGAGAACGTGGACAGCCAGGACGTCACGGAAGAGTACGTCGACCTCGAGGCGCGGCTGACGAACGAGCGCCGGACCGAGGCCGAACTACTCGAGCTGCTCGAGACGCGCAGCGAGACGGGCAAGACGCAGGACATCCTCGAGGTGCACCGCGAGTTGAGCAGCGTCCGCTCCCAGATCGAGTCGCTCCAGGGCCGCATGCGCTACTTGGAGAACCTGTCCGATCTCGCGACCGTGCAGATCACGCTCACACCCGACGCGTTGATGCAGCCGATCGACGTGGGCGGATGGCGCCCCCAGGGCACCGCGCGCGATGCGGTGCGCATGCTGCTCCGCACGCTCCAGTTCTTTGCCGACGCGGCGATCGTGTTCGGGGTGTACATCCTACCGGTGCTGATCGTGATCGCGATCCCGGTGACGATCGTGGTGCTGGTGATCCGCGCCCTGGTGCGCAGGGCCAAGCGGCGCAAGCGTGCGCGCGCCGAGGAGTAGAAACGCCTCTGCAGCGTCGAGGGTAGGGCAGCCGCACAGCGAGCTGTGTGGTTGGGGGAAGGCGCACAATGTCGAGACGGCGACCCTGCGGGGTCGCCGTCTGGTTGTGGGGCGGGCGAAGGGCTAGGGCAGGTACATCTCGGGATTCTTGCGCGCGCCGTTGTCCCAGATCTCAAAGTGGAGGTGAGAGCCGGTCGAGTTGCCGGTGGACCCCATCCCGGCGATGATCGCGCCCTGACCGACAGACTGCCCGGCGGTGACATAGTACGTGCTCAGATGCGCATAGTAGGTGACAAAGCCATTGCGGTGATCGATGATCACGATGTTGCCATAGCCATTGCCCTGCCACCCGGCAAAGGTCACAAAGCCCGAGTCGGCGGCGCGGATCGGCGTGCCCTGCCCATTGGCGATGTCAAGCCCATTGTGCCAGCGCCCGCTGTAGGTGCGGAACCCGTACCGGTCGGTGATCCGGCCCGACGTGGGCCAGACAAAGACACCCGTCCCCCGCTTGGCGTCCTCGGGGATGGGACCCTGGTAAGCCGTTACCTGCCGGGCGACGTAGGGCTTGACCCCACCGGGAACGATCAGCTTGTCGCCGGGCACGATCTGCGGATCTTCGGGGTCCAGCTGGTTGTACGGGCACTGGATGATGTACTGGACCTCCCCCTTGTATTTTTGGGCGATGCTGCTCAACGTGTCTCCCTTGATCACGGTGTGGTAGACGCCGTCGATGGGGAGGATGATCAGCTCTTGCCCTGGGCGCAAGAGGTCAGGGTTCTGGGCCAAGCTGCCGTTGGCCCACATCACGGTCTCCGGTTCGAGGTCAAAGGCAAGCGCGATCTTGCCGACATTGTCGCCGGGCTCGACCGTGTAAGTGATGACCTCGCGACGGAGGCGCTTGGGAATGGTGGTGTGGAACACAGGGGCCTGGTACATGCTGGCGGTCATCAGCCCCGCCGTACGCTGCACGGGCGGGGCGCTGGTGGGCAGTTGGCCGACGGAAGAAAGGTCTGTCTCCTCCCGGTACCCGCCGCGCCCGCTGACTGGCTCATAGGTCGTGCGGAAACCGAGGGCGGGGGCTGCAGTCGGCACAGCCAGGGTCGGGAGGTCATAGTCGAGTTGGAAGGGGATGGGACGGAACAAAAAGACGATCAGGGCAACAGCCACCACGAGGATGTGCGAGGTGTAGCGCGAACAAGCACCCCGGGCATGGCAAGCTAGCTGCTCGATTGTCGCCTGCCATCGTACAGCTGGCGCGTCCCCTGTGCTTTTCCCACCCTGCCGGGGGCGGAAGCGCAGTGATCTGCTCATCTCTTCTCCGGTCTCAACCCTCCGGTTCCGAGGGTCAGCGCACATTATACTGCGATCGCGCCGGATGTCAAATCCAGAATGCGGCTTGCGACGACCGCGCAGTGCGCTATAATGGGGCGTGGTGGAGCGTTCTCGATAGGAGAGGATGGGGTCGGGTGACGGAGACGCTGCGCGGCGTCGTGGAACGGGTGACATACGCCAACCCAGAGAACGGCTACAGCGTCGTGCGTCTGGCAGTCAAGGGCAAGCTCGACCTGGTGACCGTGGTCGGCAGCTTGGCGGACGTGAACCCTGGCGAGTCGCTGGAGCTGGAGGGGACGTGGAGCCAGCACCGCCAGTACGGGCAGCAGTTCAAGGTGCACCGTTATCGGACGATCCTGCCGGCGACTGCAGACGGGATCCGGCGCTACCTGGGCTCGGGCATGATCAAGGGGATCGGGCCCGTGATGGCGGAGCGGATCGTGGACCGGTATGGCGTCGACACGCTGGACGTGATCGAGCACGATCCGGGGCGTCTGCTCGACGTGCTCGGGATCGGGCGCAAGCGCGTGGAGCGGATCAGGGCGGCGTGGGCCGAGCAGAAGCAGATCCGCGAGGTCATGATCTTTCTGCAGGGACACGGCGTGCGCTCCTCGTGGGCGGTCAAGGTCTACAAGGCCTTTGGCGACGCGTCAATTGAGGTGATCCAGCAGGATCCCTACCGCCTGGCGCGCGAGATCCAGGGGATCGGCTTCAAGACGGCGGACCAGATCGCGCGCAACCTTGGGCTGCCGTCAGACTCGCCGCGGCGCGTGGCGGCAGGCGTCGCCTATGCCCTGAGCGAGATGGCGAACGAGGGACACGTCTACGCGCCGCAGGAAGCGCTGGTCGAGACGGCAGTGGCGATGCTGGAGGTGCCCGCAGCGCTGGTCGAGCAGGGCGTCGACGACCTGGAGGCGGAGGAGGAGGTGCAGCGCGAGACGCTGCGCTACGCGCTCGATGGCGCAGCGCAGGACGCCGCCGTGCGCGAGGAGCGCGCCGTGTACCTGCGTCCCTTCTACTATGGCGAGGTGGGCGTCGCGCGACGGCTGGAGGCGATGCTCGGAGCCACGCAGAGCCGGCTCCAGGCGTTCCGGGGCGTCATGTGGGAGGTCATGATCGCGCCTACCGACGGCGTGCAGCTCTCAGAACGGCAGCGCGAGGCGGTGCGCACGGCGCTGACACAGTTGGTCGCCGTGCTGACCGGCGGGCCCGGCACCGGCAAGACGACGACGGTGCGCACCGTGATCGACCTGCTCGAGCGCTTCCGCTGCCGGTATGCGCTCGCGGCGCCAACCGGGCGGGCGGCAAAGCGCCTGGCAGAGGCGAGCGGGCGTCCGGCAAAGACCGTGCACCGCTTGCTCGGCTACAAGCCGGGCCAAGGATTCGCGTACGACGAGACCAACCCGCTCGACGTCGACATGTTGATCGTCGACGAGGCGAGCATGCTCGATCTGCTGCTCACCAACCATCTCCTCAAGGCGATCGCTCCGGGCACGCACCTGCTCCTGGTGGGGGACGTCGACCAGCTGCCGAGCGTCGGGGCGGGCAACGTGCTGCGCGACGTGATCGACTCGGGGCGCGTGCCGGTGGTGCGCCTGGACCTGATCTTCCGCCAGGCGCAGGACAGCCTGATCATCACCAACGCGCACCGGATCAACGCCGGGCTGATGCCGCTCTTTCACAAGAGCGCGAACGACTTTTTCCTCTTTGTGCAGGACGACCCGGACCAGGCGGGCGAACTGGTGGTGGACATTGTGCGCAACCGGATTCCACGCAAGTTCGGGTACGATCCCGTGGACGACATCCAGGTGCTGAGTCCCATGTACCGCGGCGCGGTGGGGGTGAACCACCTCAACGAGCGCCTGCAGGCGGAGCTCAACCCGCCCACGCCCCGCAAGGCGGAGCGAAGGCTGGGGGGGCGCGTGTTTCGCGCCGGGGACCGTGTGATCCAGCTGCGCAACAACTATGATCTCGACGTGTACAACGGCGATGTGGGGCGCGTCCAGGCAGTCGACGTGGTGAACCAGGCCCTCCGGGTGCGGTACGACGAGCATGTGGTCGAATATGCCTGGGATGAGGCGGATGAGCTGGCATTGGCCTACGCCGTCAGCGTGCACAAGTCGCAGGGCTCCGAGTACCGGGCAGTGGTGATCCCGGTCATGACGACGCACTATATGATGCTCCAGCGCCCGGTGCTCTATACCGCGGTGACGCGCGCGCAAGAGCTGGTCGTGCTGGTCGGATCGCGCCGTGCGATCGCGATCGCGGTGCGGAACGCCAAGGTGACGCAGCGCCACTCGGGGTTGAGCGTCCGGATCGCCAGCTAGGGAACGCAAAACGGGCGCCGTCCACGCGGACGGCGCCCGTGCAATGGTGCGTGGCTTGGCCACATGTGCGGCGCGTTAGCCGCTCGTGACCGCGATCTTGCGCGCCTGTGCAGGGCCGACCTTGGGCAGATGCAGGCGCAATACGCCGTCCTTGACGTTCGCCGCGATCTTGTCCTGGTCGATCTGGTCGGACAACCGGAAGCTGCGCTGGAAATCGCCGACGTCGTACTCGACGTATGCCAGGTCGTAGCCTTCGGGCGGGGCGGGGTCGACATAGCCCGTGATCGACAGGATGCCCTTCTCCAGGGTGATCTCGACCGACTTTTCGTTCACCCCCGGTATATCGGCGACGACGACGATCTCGTCGTCGACCTCATAGATGTCGACGCGGGGGACAAAGGCCTTCCGATCGCGCGTACGCTCCGCGTCGCCCAGCTCCACTTCCTGCTTTTCCGTATCCTGTAC
>JAFGIE010000189.1 GCA_016929775.1 Anaerolineae bacterium | reverse complement strand
TGGCTTCCCCCGGTCGCCCCGACGCGGTCCCGGTCCACTTCCGGCATGTCCATCACGATGCGGGCCAGTTGAGCCGTGTCGAGAAAGATCTGGGAAAAGAGCAGCTTTTCCGGTGCGCCGTCCAACGCGTCGTCGAGACCGCGGATGATGTGCCCGCGATGGGTGTTGCCCGTGACCCCGCCCACGTCCTGCGAGCGCCCGCCCTGTCCCCGGCAGTCGAGGGCGGCGACCGTGTACCCGTTGGCGACGTACGCCAGCTTGTCCGTCCAGTCGCCCGAGTCACCGCTGTAGCCGTGGAACATGACCACGGCAGGGCGGGGGGAGGGGGCATCCTTGGGATGCAGCAGCTTGGCGTAGACGCGCGCGCCGCCGACGCCGGTAAAGCGCATGTCAAGGCACTCGGCAAAGGGGACCTGGAACTCGGCGGGCTCGAGCGAGATCTGCGGGTCGATGGCGTGCATCTCGGCAAGGCGCTTGTCCCAAAAGGCGTCGAAATCGGCGGGACGCGGGTTGATGCCCATGTAGGTCTTGAGGCGTTCGAGTGGGAAATCAAAGGTCAGTGGCACGAGAGACCCTCCAGTCTAGGGCGTGGTGCGGCTTGTCCGTTACCTGCTCAGGGCGACCATGCCGGTCGACCGCTGCGATCATACCCGGTTCGCCCGAATTTGGCAATCCCTGTCACGTCCACGCGATCTGCGAGATGCGCAGCCCGGCGTAGGGGACGTGATATGCCGGGGCAAAGCGCTCCAGCAGGTCCATCAGGTCGAACTTGGGGCCGATCTCGAGCGCGGCGCGCAGCCCTGCCTCGCACTCTTCGAACCATCCCCCGAACAGGATCCGCTTCCTGAGCCCCTTTGCCGGGACCTCGTAGCGGTAGCGGGTGGCATCCTCCGCCTCCGCTGGCTCGCGGCGCAGCGAGTAGGGGAGGTAGGCGTCCTGCAGGTAAGCGGCGAGCACGCGCCGCGCCTGTGGATAGTGGGCGGCGGGCAGGTCGAGGTCGAGGCGGCAGCGCACGAACAGCCCGGGCGTGAATCCCTCTGCCGGGCCAAGGACGTGCACGAGGGAGGAGAGGGAGGGCGCTGCGTCTCCGGGCGCACGTGTCGATTGCCACGGCGCAAAGGGCGCCGGCTCGCGATGACAGGAAGCGGACAGGATCGCGCGCAGCGCGTCGCGATCCCACGCATAGAGGCCATAGATGCTCTCGCCGCCCATGCACGGGAAGCGCCCGCGCTTGGTGACCTGCCCCTGCTCGGGCGCAGGCGAGAGGGTGTAGAGGCTCTCGCGGACGTCGAGCAGGAGGTCGACCAGGGCTGGATAGCGCTCGAGGAGCGCGCGAAAGACGAGTGCGTTCAGGGTTGCAGGATCGACGCCCGTTACGTCCACGTCGGTCCGGATCACGTACCACGCGGGGCGGAGGCGACGCTTGCGGCGCACGACGTCGCGCAGCGCTGCCAGGTAGGGCGCTGCATCGGGCAGGTGCAGGCGATGGTCCGTGATCGCCTCACGCTGCGCCGGGTCGAGGCACGCCCCACAGCCAAGGCAGCGCCCCCGCTCGTCCTGGGTTCCGAGGCAGTACCCGGCGTCCACGCCGTCGCGCGCCTCCTGGTACTGCTGGTAGAGAAAGGCGGGCGAGATGCGCGAGACGACGTGCTCGAGGGCAAAGGGATAGTCGGGCCCCTTGGCGCCCAGGAACGCATCGTCCCAGCGCCCGTCCTGCGCCAAGCGCGCGCGGAGCTGGTCCCAGTATCCGTCGGGGAGCGCCGTGTCAAAGCAGTGCCCCGCGCGCGCCAGGTCGACGACCGGATCGCAGAGCCAGTAGCCGCCCAGCGCCAGGACCTGCGTCACGCAGTAAGCGTCCCAATCGAACGCCATCCGGAACTCGAGGCCGTTGGTCTCGCAGATCGACTTGACCTGCCCGATCAGGGGGCGCCAGGCGTCGCGATCGAGGGTCAGCCGGTCGTAGCGCAGCGGGGTGTGCGGCATGCGGACGAGCAGGCCAAAGCTCATGACCGTGCGTGCGCCGTGACCCCGGTTGGCGGCGCGGCGCAGGGCCTTGACCTGGCGCACTAGGTCGCGGAACTCGGCGAGGTCAGCCTCGTCCTCGTGCCCGGTGAGGAGGAAAAAGAGCTTGACCTCGCGGATCGGGGCGGCATACAGGCGCGCCAGCAGCGCCAGGATGTCGGCGGTGGGTAGGCTCTTGTGCAGCCACGCGCGCTGGCGGGCGCTGATCCCCTCGATGCCGAGCGTGTAGCGCTGCTTGCCCGCCGCCAGCTCGGCTTCGAGCAGCAACCCGGCGTGCTGCAGGATGTCGGCGCGCTGGCTCTTGACCGTGACCCGGTAGTAGAGACGGTGCAGCTCGAGGAGCAGGGGCAGGATCTGGGCGTAGGTGTTAAAGTTGAACGAGTAGAGGCTGACCTCGGGCACGCCCTGCGCACGCTTGAGACGGCGCGCCGCGTCGAGGAGGTCGGGCAAGGGCAGCTCGCGGTAGGGCTTGCGGTCGTAGCCCTCGAAGCAGAAGGCGCAGAACGCGGGGCAGCCATAGTCGATCTGCAAGTTCGCGGCGTGCGCCTCGGGCGTGTTGAGCAGCGGCGCGTCGGTCGCCAGGGCGCGCGCATCGGGCGCGCAGACCGCCTTGCGCGTCTCCTGGAAGCCGCCTGCGACCCACAGCCCATCTACCGCGGCGGCGGCGCGCGCCAGCGCAGCGCGGCGCATGCCACTGCCGCCAGTGGCGGGCGCCTCGGCGAGGCACGCGATCAGCGGCCCAACCTGCCCCTCCCCCTCGCCAAAAAAGATGCCGTCGACCAGGCTGTCGCCGTCAGGGCGGATCATCGCCTGGGCTGCCATGGCGTTCGAACCGCCCAAGAGCAGGATCGAGTCGTCGTCGCCGCGCTGGCTCGCATAGAGCGGGATCTGGGCGTGCAGGAGGAGGTAGGGCAGGTTGATCAGCTCGAGGGTGTAGGCATTCGAGATCAGGATCAGGTCAAAGGCGTGCGCGGGCTGTCGCGACTGGGTCCCGATCCAGGGAGAGAGGCCATGCGCGGCAAGCTGGGCGCGCTCGTGCACAGTGGGCAGGAAGGAGAGGTCGATGTATGCGCCGGGCAGCGCGCGCCGCGCCTCTTGGAAGAGATAGAGGTGCGGGATCGAGCGGTCGACGTCGCGAAAGGGAGAGAGGCGCGCGATCAGGATCCGGTAGGGCGCTGCGGCAAAGGAGGGATTGCCAAACGTCGGGTTACCGGGGGGAAGGTAGGCGGCAAAGTGCTTGTATGGGTAGGCGTGCTCGGTCATGCGGTCCAATCTTAACGCAAACTTTACGTACAATGCGCGGGCAATGTGATATAATGTCGCTGTAAGTGAATCCTTTCTCTCCTCCTTTCCTCAGAGGGGCCAGCGTTGCCGGGCGCTGGCCCCTCGCCCTTCTACAGACCATTCGTTGATACCGTTCGTTGATACC
>JAFGIE010000020.1 GCA_016929775.1 Anaerolineae bacterium | reverse complement strand
GCCAGGTCTTCGGCCATGCGCTTGGTCAGCGTCGTGACCAGGGCACGCTCGCCTCTCTCCACGCGGGTGTTGATCTCGCCGATCAAGTCCTCGATCTGGCCCTCCGTGGGCCGTACGAGCACCTGCGGGTCCACCAGGCCGGTCGGGCGGATGATCTGCTCGACGACTTGCTCTGAGTGCTCGTACTCGTAGGGTCCAGGCGTGGCGCTGGTATAGATGACCTGGTGGATCAGGGACTCAAACTCTTCAAAGTTGAGCGGGCGGTTGTCGAGCGCGCTTGGAAGGCGGAAGCCATAGTCGACGAGCGTTGTCTTGCGGCTCTGGTCGCCTCTGAACATGCCGCGTACTTGGGGGATCGTCATGTGGGACTCGTCGATCACCATCAGGAACTGCGGCGGGAAGTGGTCGATCAGGCACCAGGGACGGTCTCCGGGGCCCCTCAGCGCCAGGTGACGGGAGTAGTTCTCGATGCCGGGGCAGTAGCCGATCTCGCGCATCATCTCTAGGTCGTAGCGGGTACGCTGTTCGAGGCGCTGTGCCTCGAGCAGCTTGTCATTCTCTCTGAACCAGGCCAAGCGCTCCTCAAGCTCTGTCTCGATCCGGCGAAAGGCTTCGTCGCGCGAGGCCTCCTGCGTGATAAAGTGCTTGGCGGGAAAGATCTCGACCTGGTCGACCTCAGCCAGAACCTCACCCGTCAGGGTGTTGACCCGGGTGATGCGCTCGATCTCGTCCCCCCAGAGCTCGACACGGTAGACCTGCTCTTCGTAGGCAGGCCAGATCTCGACCGTGTCACCCCGCGCGCGAAAGCGCCCGGGATGGATCTCAAAGTCGTTCCGCTCGTAGTGGATCTCGACCAGGTGATGCAGGATCCGGTTGCGAGGGTGCACCGCGCCGCGCTGGAGTGCGAGACGACTGCCCGCCCAGTCCTGGGGCGGACCGATGTTATAGATGCACGAGACGCTGGCGACGACGATCGTGTCTGGGCGCGTGGCGAGCGCCTGCGTCGCGGCGAGCCGGAGACGGTCGATCTCGTCGTTGATCGAGGCGTCCTTCTCGATGTACAGGTCGCGCTGCGGAACGTAGGCCTCTGGCTGGTAGTAGTCGTAGTAGCTGACAAAGTAGGAAACGGCATTGTCTGGGAAGAACTCTTTGAACTCTGAGTAGAGCTGTGCGGCAAGTGTCTTGTTGTGCGCAAGCACGAGGGTGGGGCGCTGTATGCGCTCGATCAGAGAGGCGATCGTGAACGTCTTTCCGGTCGCCGTTGCGCCGAGCAACGTCTGGTGACGCATCCCCTGCCCCAGTCCGGCGTGCAGCAAGTCGATCGCCTGTGGCTGGTCGCCGGTGGGCCTAAAGTCGGACACAAGCCTGAACTCTGGCATCCGCCTTCCTCCTGTCCATAGAACAGATATTCTGATCGCGATTATACACGCTCACGGCTGATTTGTCCACATGAGTCTAACGCACTTCTGATGGTCCTCTGATGCCCGTCTAATGAATGGATGCTATCATATTCTCGAATCGCGGGACCGCATGGCTGAACGGTTCGCTTTTCCTCCCATTCTGCAGGGGCAGGCGACGGCAACGTCGCCTGCCCTTCGGCGTATGGGGGCGTGCCGTGCACGCCGTACAACCGTGCCGCGTCGCTGCGCGGTTTCCCCCTGCGCCCTGCTTTGACGCACGCCAGGATCCGATCTATACTTGCGCTGCGGTCGGCGTCCACGATCCGGGGGGAGCGGGGGATGGACGCCGCCGGGCAGACCGGAGGTGGGTGTGCTGAGAGCGCCTCGGAAGCGAGGGATGGACTGTGCGCATCGTGCTCGTTAGCGGCGAATTCCCGCCCATGCAAGGCGGCGTAGGAGACTATACGCGCGAGATGGCGCGCGCCTTCACTACGCAAGGGCACGAGGTGACAGTGATCACGTGCGCCTCCCTCGCCGAGCACTACGCCGGGGGGTCCGGCGAACCGTGGCGCGTGCTGCCCGTGGTCCGCGGCTGGGGCCTCTCCTGCTGGCGGTCGGTCCTGCGCACGGTGCGCCAACTGCGGCCCGATGTCGTGAACATCCAGTACCAGGCAGCGGCCTATCACATGCGCGTGCCCGCCGTGAACTTGTTGCCGCTGGCCGTGCACCGTCTCCGCCACGCCCCAGCGGTGGTGGTGACCTACCATGACCTCAAGCCGCCCTACCTCTTCCCCAAGGCGGGGCGGTTGCGCGAGTGGGCGGTGCGCCTAATCGCCAACCTGTCTGACGCAGCAGTTGTTACCAATGCAGAGGACATGGAGACTGCCCGGCATTGGCCCTCGAAGGCGCCCACCGCTCGTACCAGCGTCCATCAGGTCCCGATCGGCTCCAACATCCCGGTTGCGCCTCCGCCCGGCTTCCAGCGCGTGTCCTGGCGCGAGCGGCATAGCTACGGTCCCCGGCAGTTCATCTGGGGCTACTTTGGCTTCCTGAACGAAAGCAAGGGGGGCGATACGCTGATCCGGGCACTGGGAGAGGCGCCGGAAGAGCACGTCTTGCTGATGATCGGGGGGCGCGTAGGCTCGAGCGACCCCACGAACCGCGCCTATGCGGAGCGCATCGAGGCCCTGATCGCGGGTCTTGGCCTCGCCGATCGGGTGGCGTGGACAGGCTATGTGGCGCAGCCAGAGGTCTCGGCGTCGCTGCTGGGTTGCGACGCGATCGTGTTACCCTACCGCGATGGGGTGTCATTTAGGCGCGGGAGCCTGCACGCTGCGCTGGCGCACGGATGCGCGATCGTCACCACCAAGCCGCGCGTTCCACTGCCGGAGCTACGACACGAGGAGAGTGTGCTGCTGGTGGAGCCTGATGCCCCGCGGGCGCTCAGCGAGGCCCTGGTGCGCTTGCAGCACGATCCGATGCTTCGGGAGCGGCTTGCGGCGGGTGCGGCGGTCGTAGCGCGCGGGTTCTCGTGGGAGCAGATCGCCCGACGGACCGTCGACGAAGTCTATGTCCCTGCAGTAGCCCGGCGCCGGGCGAGAGGCGCAGGCGGGCGGACCGCGTCGGGCGGCTAGCGCCGGCGCTGCGACAGGACGTCTGTGACGTCAGTCCACGCCATGTCGCGCGCGACGAGAAGCACGAGGAGGTGGTAGGTCAGGTCGGCGACCTCCTCCGCCAGGCGTTCTCGGCTTTGCCCCATCGCAGCGACGAGCACCTCGACCGACTCTTCTCCCACTTTCTTGACGATCTCGTCCAGTCCCAGGGCAAAGAGGCGCGCGGTGTACGAGTCCGCGCGGGGGTGGTCTTTGCGGTCGCGGATCACGTTTTCGAGTTCGTGCACGATCGACATCTTGGTCCTCCCTAGCGAACCGGGATCTCGCGCCCCCGGAGGTAGTCCTTGACCTGCTGGATCGAGAGCTGTCCATAGTGGAAGAGGCTGGCTGCAAGTGCTGCGTTGGCCCCGCCATTCGTGAGGGCCTCCGCAAAGTGCTCGACCGAGCCCGCGCCCCCGGACGCGATGACCGGAATGCGCACCCGATCGGCGACCGCTCGGGTGAGGGGGATGTCATAGCCCTCGCCCGTGCCGTCTGTGTCCATACTCGTCAGGAGGATCTCGCCGCCCCCGCGCTGCTCCGCTTCACGCGCCCAGGAGAGGACATCGATGCCCGTGGGCGTGCGCCCCCCGGTCACATAGACCTCCCAACCGGAGGGGGTTCGCCCCGTGCGCTTGGCGTCGATGGCGACGACGATACACTGCGACCCGAAGCGCCGGGCGCCCTCGGTGATGAACGGCGGGTCGCGCACTGCGGCAGAGTTGACTGACACCTTGTCGGCTCCCGCCAAGAGGATGGCGCGGATGTCGTCCACTGAGCGGATGCCTCCGCCAACGGTGAAAGGGATGAACACCGCATCCGCAACAGCGCGGACCATGGTGCGCACGGTATCGCGTCTCTCGTGGGTGGCAGTGATGTCGAGGAATACCAGCTCGTCTGCGCGTGCCGCGTCGTAGACACGTGCCTGTTCGACCGGGTCACCGGCGTCGCGGAGGTCGAGAAAGTGGACGCCCTTGACCACCCGTCCATCCTTGACGTCGAGGCAGGGGATGATGCGCTTGGCTAGCATCGGACGTGCCTGGCGGCGGCGATCGCCTGTTCGAGCTCGATCGCGCCCGTGTAGAGCGCTCGGCCAACGATCACGCCCTCGATGCCTGTCGTCTCGACCTCGAGCAGGGCATCAATGTCAGAGAGCGATGCCAAACCACCCGAGGCGATGACGCGGAGCCCGGTCTGCATGGCGAGCGTAACCGTGGCGGAAACGTTGATGCCGCTGAGCATGCCATCGCGGCTGGTGTCCGTATAGATGACTGTCTCGACGCCGCGCTGCGACATCTCGCGCGCCAGGTCGATGGCGACGACGTGGGATGTCTGCTGCCATCCGTGTGTGAGGATCATGCCCTCGCGCGCGTCCAGGCCCACGGCGATGTGCTGTGGGCCAAAGCGTTCGATGGCTGCCGAGACCAGCTCGGGATGGCGCACCGCCACCGTGCCGAGGATGGCTCGCGTCGCCCCGAGGTGAAGCAAAACCTCTACGTCGGACAGGGTGCGCACCCCGCCGCCGAACTGGATCGGGATCTCCACTGCTGCAGCGATGTCGCGCAGGCAGCGCAGGTTGACAGGGAGCTCGGCGTCGAGACGATATTGCAGTGCGCCGACGAGGGCGCCGTCGAGGTTGACGATGTGCAGCCATTCGGCGCCAGCCTGTTCCCAGCGGCGAGCACACGCGACCGGGTCGTCGCCATACACCGTTTCCTCTGTCGGCTCGCCTTGCCTCAGGCGGACGCAGCGTCCTCTTCGCAGGTCGATTGCCGGGTAGACGATCATTGGGACGTGCCTTTCACGATCTCGGCATAGTTGCGTAGCAGGCGCAGCCCCGTCTCCTGGCTCTTCTCCGGGTGTGGCTGTGCGCCGAACACGTGGCCATGCCCGACGATCGATGCGAAAGGATGACCATAGGTGGTCGTCGCCAGGACGCAGTCGGGGTCAGCGGGGAGCGCATAGTACGAGTGCACAAAGTAGGCGTAGCTGCGGTCGGCGATGCCACGGAGCAGCGGGTTGCTCTGCCTGTCCGGGGCGATCTCGAGCTGGTTCCAGCCGATGTGGGGTACCTTGAGCTGGTGCGCGAATCGCACGACGCTGCCCGGCAAGAGCCCCAGGCCGACGTGATGGCCCATCTCTTCGCTCCACTCGAACAGCAGCTGCAAGCCGAGGCAGATGCCCAGCAGCGGCGTGCCCCGCGCAACTGCCCGGCGGAGCGGCTCGACCAGACTGCCGGCATTGAGGTTGCGCATAGCGTCCCCGAACGCTCCCACTCCGGGGAGCACGAGTCCTGCCGCAGAGGCGAGGTCACGCGCGTGTGCAGAGAGCGTCACCTCGACGCCGATGTGCTCGAACGCCTTCTGCACGTTGCGGAGGTTGCCCATCCCATAGTCGACGATCACGATGCTCACGCTAGAGGACTCCCTTAGTCGAGGGAACGTCGCCCGCGCGTCGTGGGTCGAGCGTGACTGCTTGGCGCAGCGCTCGGCCCAACGCCTTGAACACGGCTTCGATCTGGTGGTGCGTGTTCTCGCCACAGAGGAGCCGGGCGTGGAGGGTCAATCCCCCGTGGTGCGCGAGTGCGCGCAGGAACTCGCTGACCAGCTCGACGTCAAAGCCGCCGACCTGATGTGCGCTGAAAGCGAGATCGCCGACGAACAGGCCCCGGTTCGAAAAGTCGAGCGCCACAAGGGCGAGCGCGTCGTCCATCGGCAGCAAGCTCTGCCCGTACCGCGCAATGCCCCGGCGGTCGCCGAGGGCCTGGCGCAGAGCCTGACCGAGGGCGATGCCGGTGTCCTCGACAGTATGGTGGGCGTCGACCCCGAGGTCCCCTGTGGCGTGGACGGAGAGGTCCACCAGGCCATGTGCGGCGACGTGACTCAGCATGTGGTCAAAGAACCCAACGCCGGTCACGATCTCCCACCGCCCTGTGCCATCCAGGTCGATCTCGACCGCAACCTGGGTCTCTGCGGTTTGCCGCTCGATCCGCGCAGATCTCATCGCACCTCACTTCTCAGCGCATCTAGCACGCGTCCATTCTGCTCAGGTGTGCCGACGCTGATCCGTATGCAGTCCTCAAGCCCGGGGGTCCTGTAGTGACGTACCAGGATGCCCTGGCGTTCGAGCGTGCCCTTGAGCTCGCTCGCGTCCCGATCGAGCACGCGACTGAGGACAAAGTTCGACTGTGACGGGTAGGGCGCCAGGTAGTCGATGGCGCACAGTCCCTGGTATAACCGCGTGCGCTCGCGCACGATGGCCTGAACGCGCGACTGCAAGAGGTGGAGGTCATCGAGCGATGCCAGCACCGCCGCCTGCGCAGCTGCATTGACGTTGTACGGCTGCTTGATCTTGAGGACGTGGGGCACGAGCGGTGCAGGGAAGACGCCGTACCCGACCCGGAGCCCAGCCAAGCCAGCCCACTTGCTAAAGGTCCGCATCACGACGAGGTTCGCGTGGTGGGGCACGAGCGTGGAAAAGTCGGTCCCGCCGAACTCGACGTAAGCTTGGTCAACGACGACGATGGCAGGCAGGTCGAGAAGCCGGAGCAGCCCGGCGGTGTCCAGCGTGGAGCCGTCTGGGTTGTTCGGAGAGGCCACGAACACTATCTTGGGAGGCTTTGCCTCGGACTCGAACAGCTTCTCTATCGCGTCGAAATCCAGGCCAAAGTCAGCCAGACGCGGGACGGAGTGCGTGCGCGCCCCAGCAACGCCAGCCAGGAACGGGTACATGCCGAAGGTCGGGGGACAGTTCACGATCGCGTCCCCTGGCACGATAAAGAGACGCATCACCACGTCGAGCAGCTCGTCAGAACCGGTCCCAAACACGAGGTGCTCTCTGCCGACGCCGACGTAGGACTGCAGGGCATCGCGGAGGAGCGTGTGGTTCGGGTCGGGATAGATGTGATAGTACGGGTAGTTGGCAAGGGCCTCGACGGCTTTGGGGGAGGGCCCGTACGGGTTCTCATTCGCGTCGACCTTGACGATCTGGTGCGCCGGCAGGCCCAGCCTCTGGCTGAGTACCTCGAATGGCACGATCGGGGAATAGGCTGGCATCTGGTGGATGTCCGGGCGGATCCAGGTCGCGACCTGGCGGGCGTCTATCATCGGATCGCTCCGGTCACAGGCCGAGTTGCTCGCGGAAATGGGCGACCGTCTCTGCCAGACCGTCTCTGAGGCTCACCTCAGCTCTCCAGTCGAGCTGTGCCTGCGCCTTCGCGCAGTCAAAGTAGGAGAGGTAGATGTCGCCCGGTCGCTTCGGGGCTCGAACCACGTGCGGTCGGCGCCCCGCGAACTCGGCGAGGGTCTCGCAGAGCCGGTTGATGGACGTACCCTCTCCCGTCGCAATGCAGAACGCCTCGTCGTCGCCCTGGTCGAGCGCCAGGAGATTCGCTCGCGCAATGTCCCGCACGAACACAAAGTCCTTCTGCTGCTCGCCGTCCCAGTCAATGCGTACCGGCTCGCCGAGCAGGATGGCGCGGGTAAAGATGGCGATCACGCCCGCTTCGCCGGTCGGGTCTTGCCTGGGCCCGTAGACATTGCCATACCGGAGCGCCGTATACCGGACACCGTGCATTTCGCTCCAGACCCGGAGATAGTGCTCGCTTGCCATCTTGGTGATGCCATATGGCGACTCTGGGCGACGTGGCGTGTCTTCGTTCACGGGCATCTTGTCGACGGCGCCATAGATGGCGGCAGAGGAAGAAAAGACGACCTTGCGCGTGCCAGCGTTGGCACAGCACTGCAGCAGGTTGATCAGCCCCAGGATGTTGACTTGAGCATCGTAGATCGGCATCTGGGTCGAGATCTTGACACTGTGCTGCGCCGCAAGGTGACACACGACCTCTGGACGCTCCTTGGCGAATACGTCTATCAAGGCCTCATCCCGGATGTCCATGCAGTGGAACGTGACGGCGTCGGGCACGTTCTCTCGGCGCCCACCGCCGTGGCTCCAGAGGTTGTCCACGACAGTCACCTGGTGCCCAGCTTCCAGCAGGGTCTCCACGACGTGTGACCCGATAAAGCCTGCTCCTCCTGTCACTAGAACCTTCATCGAGCGCTCCTCCTTGTGCGTGGGCGGATCTGGCGCCGTCACTCGGGCGACGCTTGGTGCGACGACTGCCGCATAGCGATTGCTGCTGCGTGGGCCGTCAGCCCCTCCGCGCGGGCGATGGTCATGGCAGCCGGGCCAATGCGCTGTGCGGTACTCTCGGCAGGCGCAAAGATGCTGGTGATCTTGAGATAGTCCCATACGTTGGCTGGGGAGGAGAATCGGGCTGTGCCTCCGGTTGGCATGATGTGGCTCGGTCCCACGACATAGTCGCCCAACGCCTCCGACGCGCGCTCGCCGACGAACACGCCCCCCGCGTTCCGCACCCGCCCGACCCAGGTCCAGGGGTCACGCACGAGCAGGCAGAGGTGTTCCGGTGCATACGCGTTTGCCAGCTCTACTGCCTCGCTCAGGTCACGCGTGAGGACGATAGCGCCCTGTGCCTGCAACGACTGAACGATAGTGTGCGCGCGGTCGAGCGTCTCGACCTGCCGCGCGATCTCGAGCTGGACCCGCTGGGCCAGGTCACGTGACGGGGTCAGGCAGAGCGGAGACGCCAGGACGTCGTGCTCAGCCTGGGCCAACAAGTCTCCAGCGACAAGCGCCGCGTCGGCGCCCTCGTCCGCGATCAACATGGTCTCCGTCGGCCCGGGCAAGCCGTCGATCGCGACCTGCCCGAAGACGCGCCGCTTGGCGAGCACCACGAACAGGTTGCCCGGACCACCGATCTTGTCCACGCGTGGAACGGTCTCTGTACCGTACGCCAGGGCGGCGATGGCTTGTGCGCCGCCTACCTTGTATACGGCGTCGATCCCGGCGACGCGCGCCGCGACCAGGTTGGGGGCGGCGAGCCGACCATCGGGCCCTGGTGGGCTGGTGACGACGATCTCGGGGACGCCTGCGACGCGTGCCGGGATCGCTGCCATCAGGAGGGAGGAGGGATAGGGCGTGCGTCCGCCTGGCGCGTACAGCCCCACGCGCTCCAGGGGGCGGATGATTTGGCCGAGGGCGCCGCCTTGCTCATCCCACTCGAGCCACGACTGGCGGGCCTGACGCTCGTGGAACGCGCGGATACGGTCAGCTGCCAGCTGGAGGGCGTCGCGGAGCGCCCGAGGCGTCGTGTCCCACGCCGCCTGCATCTCTTCCGCAGAGACGCGGAGGTCTCCGATTTCGACTCCCTCGATGCGCCGGGAGTAGTCGTACAGCGCCCGGTCACCGTGCTGCCGGACATCGCTCAGAATGCGGGCGACGACCTGATCGGGCGTGAGCGGTTCGCCGAATGTGTGCTCGATGCGCTGGCGCAGCTCAGGTGTCACTTGAACCTCGTCCCAGGGCTTACGAGCGAGGACAGTCCGACGCGCCTCCTCCAAGTCGACGATCACGCGCAGAAGCTCGGTCATTGTGTCCCCTCTTGGTCGCGGAAGCGCAGCACATCGCTCACTCGGTGCACCAAGTCGGCGATCTGTGCGGCCTTGGTCCATTGGCTAGCGCGATTGACGATCAACGCAGCCTCAAAGCACGCGACCGGCTCCAGCTCCACCAGTCCGTTTGCGCGCAGCGTGCTGCCGGTCTCGACAATGTCCACCAACAGGTCCGCGAGGTCGACCAGCGGCGCCAGCTCGACCGATCCAGCGAGTGGGATGATGTCCACCGAGATGCCGCGCTCCTGAAAGTGAGCACGCGCGAGGTGCGGGTACTTGGTGGCAATGCGCAGGTGTGGCGCTAGACGCGGGTCCAGTCCTCGCTGCTCTGGACTGCCGGCGAGGACGAGCCTACAGCGCCCGAAGCCCAGGTTCAGGGGCTCCAGCACGTCGCTCTGCGCCTCGCGTAAGACATCCTGACCCACGATGCCGGCATCGGCTGCGCCGTAGTGAACGTATGTCGGCACGTCGCCTGGCTTGACGAGCAGGTAGCGGACCTTGGCGCGGGGATCCTGCGCCACGAGCTTGCGCGTTCCGTTGCCGACGACGGTGGCGTCCAATCCGATGGCAGCCAAGAGTTCCTGGGCAGGCGGGAGCAGCCGCCCCTTGGGGAGCGCGATCGTGATCGTGTCGTGGATGTCGTTCCCGGTCACCTAGTGTCCTTCTAGCAGTGCTTGCGTGCTGGTGCGATGGCGCGTACTATCCGGGGCGACGATCTCCCACGTGCCCGCGGCTGCGCACAGCGCAGCGCGTGCCCCACGCCGATGTGCGTACGCGATCAGCTCGTGGTCGCACCGGTCCGCGACATCGACGATCACGCGCATACCACGGGCACGGAGAGCGCAGACTGCGTCGTGACAGGCGCGGTGCGCACAGCGCTGCACGACCAAGTCGGGCGCCAAATGGACGGGCGGTTCGACGGCGAGGCGCACCAGGCCAACATCGATCCCAAACCCCACGGCGGGCAAGTCGGGCCCGAATCGTCCGACCAGTCCATCATACCGCCCGCCACTGCACAGGGCATGGCCTACTCCGGAGGCGTAGCCCTCGAAGACGAGACCGGTATAGTAGTCCATGCCGCGGACCTCACCGAGATCGACAAGTACCTGATCGGTGAGGCCGTAAGCCTCCAGGATCTCGATGACGGCGTCGAGCCGGTCGAGCGCGTGGTGCGCCGCATCGAGCGGCGTGATCTGCCGCGCGCGCTCGAGCACGTCGCGTTTCCCAGACAGGCTAGGGAGCGCGCGCAAGAGTGCGTGAAGCTCAGGCGGCACCCCGATCTCGCCCAGCACCGCATCGAGCAGCGCGTCGTTGCGCCGATCGATGGCCTCCTTGAGGCGCACGACGTGAGCCCTGGGGAGCGCCAGCTCGCCGAGCAGTGCGCCAAAGAAGGCCATCTGGCCCACCGCAAGATGGATGTCGGGAATGCCGATCGACCGCAGCGCCTCCGCGGCAAGGGCAACCACCTCGGCGTCCGCCTCTGGCGTGTCCGCGCCGATCAGTTCCACGCCAGCTTGGGTGAACTCGCGTCGCTTGCCTGCCTGGGGGGCGATGTGGCGGAAAACTCGTTCCACGTAGCAGAGCCGCAGCGGCAGTTCTTGATCGTAGAGCCGCGTGCCTGCAATGCGGGCGACGGGGAGCGTGAGGTCCGCGCGCAGGGCGAGCGCATGGCCCTCCCGATCGAGAAAGCGATAGACACCTGCGACCGTCTCTGTCGGCAGGTCCTCGGCGTAGGCGACTGTGGGCGGGATGACCGGCGCGTATCCCCATCGATAGAAGAGATCGCGCAGTGTATCGCCGAGCCAGATCTGGCGTGCTGCCTCGTCGAGGAACAGGTCGCTGAACCCGCTCGGGACTTGCCTATCGAGCGCCGCGTCGCTGGTCATACTGCGAGCCCTGCAAAGAAAACGGCTGGTTCACTTGTCTAGATCTTGGCTGGGATCAAGCTCGGCTCGTAGAGGTCCTCGATCTCGCCTTCCTCGCGGATCTGCTCTAGCCACTCCTGGAAAGCCTGTCCTCGCCGGCTCTCCCGGTCCGCTTCATCCAGTGGGCGCACCTCGCGCTCGAGCGTCTCGACGACCGCCACGCCAAAGTCGGTGGGCACGGGCTCCGTGATCAGGCCCAGTTCGGAGCCAAACACCATCTCGGCAAAGAGAGCGCCGAACTGGTCAGCCATCTCTGGCTTGCCATACCACCCAACGTCAAAGAGCTCGGTGTCCAGGTCGATCTCGCGCTCTTCGCGTCCCAGGATCTCGATCACGTGGAACCCGAACTCTGTCTCGACTGGGACTGGATAGAGCCCGGGCTCTCCGGTGAAGGCAGCTTCATCGAACGCATCGACCATGGCGCCGCGTGGGAACCATCCGAGGTCGCCGCCCTCATCCTTGTTGCTGGTGTCGAGGGACAGCTCGGCGGCGAGCGCGACAAAGTCCTCGCCATCCTTCAGGCGGCGCAGGACTGCTTCTGCTTCCTCGAGCGTCGCGACGAGGATGTGGCGCGCTTGTGTCTCTGTGCGAACGCCCGCCTGCAGCTCCGCGATCTTGGCGAGTGCCGCCTCAGCGTCGGCGACGGTGGTGTAGCGGAAGTGGATCTGCTCTTCCTCGGCTGGCGACTCGGCGATGATCGCTTCCTCCAGCTTGTCTGCCAGGATGTTCACTTTTGCCATCTCGCGCACGTACGATTCGCCAACCCGAGCCGCCCGGAGCACGTTGTCCACGAACAGCTCATAGTTCGCCTGGTAGGTCTCCTCCGTGTCGGGCGTCGCCGTGGGGGAGGGCGGCGTGCCTTGCGGGGTCGGGGTCGCACCGGGGTCTACCGTCGGCGTGGCGGTTGGCGGCGGCGCGTTCCGGTAGTGCTGGAACCACGTCTCCTCCATCTCGATCTCGATCTCTTCCTCGGTAGCAGTGATGCCGCGCTTTGCCGCCTCCTGGCGGATGAGCGCCTCCTCGACCAGTTGATCCGCGATCAAGCGGTAGATCTGGTCCGGGTCCTCCTCGTTGCTCTCAAAGACATCGGGTCCGAGGGCGTAGTAGTAGTAGCGCACGCGCCGCTGGAAGTCCGTGGCTTTGACCGGCTCTCCGTTCACTATGGCGACCTTTTGGGTGCTCTGCGAGATGACGCCGATAGCAACAACGATCACGACAACCGCGGCGACGGCAACGACTGCCGTCCAGATCCAGCGGGTCTGCGTGGCCTCGCGCCTATGTCGCGACGCTTGCTTTTTGGTCAGCTTGCGAGGCGCGTGTGTTGGTCTGCCTTTGGTCATATGCTACTCCTTGGGCCGGACACTCTGTGAACACAGTCTGCGGGCACAGGATCGATACAAGTCCTATGCCCGCAGACTGGTCGTGTCGGTGTCCTCAGCTCGGCGCCAGGCTATCGCCGCTCTGAGCGCCTGAACTCGATCGTGTGGCTGTGTTCAGCCGTGTAGGGCAGGAGGGCCATGAAACGCGCACGCTTGATCGCTTGCGCTAGCACGCGCTGGTGCTTGGCGCAGTTGCCGGTCTGACGTCGCGGGCGGATCTTGCCCCGTTCCGTGATGTAGCGTTCTAGCAGCTCCACCTGCCTGTAGGTGATCTTTTCGTTCTGCTTTCCCACGCAGCGCGACGTGCAACCGCTGCCCTTGCGCCGGCGTGGGCTGCGGCTCCGGTAGCGGCGAGAGCGTGACTGCCCTCCGTCGCGTCGCTCGCGGCGATCGGACGAATCGTCATCTGAATCCGAGCGGTCGTATGTCCGCTCTGTGCTCCTACGATCCTCATCTGACACTGTGTGCCTCCTCAGATCGCCCCAGCCTCTCTCAGCCAGGGCGGATATGTGCCTCTTGTCTGTTCACGGCAGATCAACAGCGGGCGGGCAACGGTCTGCTCAGGCGCGTTCCAGCGCGATCACATCCTGGGCAACGATCTCGGCGCACGAGTGCACGGCGTCCGCATCATCGCGCCAGCACCGGTTCTTGACGCGACCCTCCAGGTAGACAAGTTGCCCTTTACCCAGCGAGCGCTTGCAGGTCTCCGCGAGTTCTCCCCACGCGACCACGTTGAACCAATCGGTGTCCTGGTGCCGGTCTCCATCCGAAGAACGCCACGTGTGTGTGGTGATGATGCTGAAAGATGTGACGGGCTTGCCGCTCGGCGTGTAGCGCATCTCAGGGGATCGTCCGAGGTGCCCGATGAGCGCCGCCCTGTTGAGACCCTTGTCCACGGCTCTGTCCCTCTGCCCCAAAGCTATCCGTCTTGGCGGACGACCATATGGCGTAGGATGTCCTCCGACAGCTTGGCGACTCGGTCCAGTTCGGTCAGGACTTCGCCCGGGAACTGCCCCTGGATAAAGTAGTAGTATCCCTCGTTGACCTTGCGGATGGGATATGCCAGACGGCGGCGTCCCCACGTCTCGACGTTGTCCACCTGCCCGCCCTGGCTGGCCAGGAGCCCAGAAAGCTGCTCGATGAGCGCCTGCTGAGCCTCTTCCTCAAGCTCGGGGCGGATGATGAGTGCTACTTCGTACTTGGCCATATCGCGCGGTACCTCTCCTTCCTTTGGGTTTGCCCTTGGCCTCCTGTGCCAAGAGTAGAAAGAACGAGGATAGGCCGGTCGGTGGATCCACCTTCCGGTGTCCTCGTTCCGCGACACGGTATTTTACCACGAATCTGCGTTCTACGCAAACAAGTGCTGGAACACGGGTGC
>JAFGIE010000188.1 GCA_016929775.1 Anaerolineae bacterium | reverse complement strand
CGGGCACAATCCACTGAAAGGAGAGCTGCCATGTCTGTCATCCGCTGGATCGGCAGGGTGCTCGCCCTGCTCACCGTCGCCTTTGTGCTCGTCTTCTTTTTCGGGGAAGCCGATTTCTCGCAGCCGCTCCGCCTGAGCGCAGGCGAGATCATCTCGCTCCTCTTTTTCCCGCTCGGCTTGATCGGCGGCAACGTCCTCGGCTGGTGGCGCGAGGGGCTCGGGGCGCTGATCACGCTCGGGAGCCTGTGCGTCTTTTACGCGCTCGACCTCGCCTTCACCGGCACCTTCCCCTCGGGCTCCTACTTTGCGCTCCTGGCGTCGCCCAGCCTGTTCTACGGGCTCTACTGGATCCTGTCCCGCGCGCGGCGCGCACAGGCGCCCGCCTAGCCCCGATCGGGGCGGAGGATCGGCTGCCGGGCCCCCCGAGGTCGCGGCGCGGCTTGCGCGGTGCATGCAGCGCCTGCTGCTGAACGCGATCGCCGAGGCGTTCTACTCTGCCATAGCCGTACACCTCGAGCGCTGCTCATTGACGGCTCTGGACGGATGTGATAAGATCGGCGCTAGGCAAGCAGCTCCCGATCGCACGTGCGAGAGGACCAGAGATGGACCGATGACCCAGGAACCGATCCCACACAGCTTGGCGCCCTTTCTGCCAGAGTACGATCTGGGCACGCTCGACCTCGATCGCGCCGCATGGACGGTGATCGAGCGCACGCTGCGCTATGGCGATCGCCGCGAGCTGCGCTGGCTCTATCACCGCTATCCCGAGGCACAGATCGCCGAGTGGGTGCGGCGCTGGGGCGCGTATGCGCTGCCGCCGCCGCACTTGGCGTTCTGGCGACTGCTGCTGGGCCTGGACGGCGAGGTGGGATGAACGAGCTACACTGGGAGGCGATCACAGGCGGGATGCGCCGCGTGCTGCGCACGATCGGCGACAGCGCCCTGTCCGCCCGATTCTACTTGGCGGGCGGCACCGCCCTCGCGCTGCAGCTGGGACACCGGCGTTCCGTCGATCTCGATCTGTTCTCCGAGCAGGATGAGGTACGCACAGAGACGCATCTCCAAGTGCTGCGTACGCTGCGTACGTTCAGGCCCACGCTCGTCGAGCAAGAGTGGGGCAACCTGGTGCTGATCCTTGAGCAGATCGGCCTCCGCGTCGGGTTCTTTGGGTACGGCTATAGACTGGCCGAGCAGCCCGCCCGCGCCGAGGGGGTTGCACTGGCCAGCCTGACCGACATCGGCCTCATGAAGCTCGACGCAATCGCCTCGCGTGCCAGCCGCAAAGACTTCATCGACCTGTATGCCATCGCGGCGCACGTCCCTCTCCGTGTGCTGCTCGATCGGGCGCCGGACAAGTACCCGGGAGTGCGCGACTTTGAGGCGATGGTCGTACGGCACCTGGCCTATTTCGAGCGCGCCGAGCGCGAAGCCCAACCCGAGATGCTGCATGCCATCACATGGGAGACCGTCAAGGCGTTCTGCCGCGAGCAAGCACTGGCCCTAGGCAGGGAGTGGCTCCGCTAGCGCAGGAGCGACCGACGCATGGCGAAAGTACACCTGTCGCTTGGAACGGCGGGGTAGCCGCCCGACAACGCCGCACAGCAGCGCCGCCTTGCCCTTTCCGCGGCGAGGGCTATAATGGCAGGCACGTGGACTCAGTCCAGCCAGCAGCTCCCAGAGAGGAGGGAACGTGGCAAGGCCAAACGTGATCCTCATCACCCCGCACGACCTGGGCGACTTTGTGGGATGCTACGACACGCCGGTCTCGACCCCCAACCTGGACCGCATCGCCGCGCAGGGCGTGATCTATAGCAACCACTACTCGACCGGCACGGTCTGCTCGCCCAGCCGCGGCTCGATCGTGACCGGCTGCTACCCGCACACGCACGGGCTGATGGGCCTCGTGCATCGCGGGTGGGCCCTCGACGTCGCGCGCTGCCCACCCCTGCCGCACATCTTGCGCGACGCCGGCTACCAGACGCATCTATTCGGCTTTCAGCACGAGCACTATGATCCCGCACAGCTCGGCTACGAGGACAGCACCGCCACCGGCGGCACGCCGTGGGTCGACGTGGTCGTGCCGGCGCTGACGGCGTGGCTGCGCAGCGAGCAGGCGCCAGAGCGCCCCTTCCTGGCGGGCGTCGGCTTCTTTGACGTGCACCGGATCGGGCTGCAGCCCTCGCATTTCAAGCGCGACGCCTACGCGCCCGCGCCGCCCGACCAGGTCGAGGTCCCGCCATGGCTGCCCGACCTGCCCGCCATGCGCGAGGATCTGGCGGACTTTTACGGCGACATCGCCCACATGGACCGCTGGATCGGCGAGCTGCTGCGCGTCCTCGACGAGACCGGGCTCGCCGAGAACACGCTGCTGATCTTTACCAGCGATCATGGCGCCTCCTTCCTGCACGGGAAGGCGACGCTGTACGAGGGGGGCACGCGCGTGCCGTGGATCATGCGGTGGCCCAGCGGGATTCCCGCCCGCACGCGGGTCACGTCGCTCACCAGCCACGTGGACATCCTGCCGACGATCCTCGACCTGCTCCAGGTACCCACCCCCGCGCACGTCCAGGGACAGAGCATGGCGGCGTGGGCGCGCGGCGAGGCGGGTCCCGAGCGCGCGTACGTGGCGGCGGAAAAGAACTATACCAACTACTATGACCCGAGCCGCATGGTCCGCTCGGGCGCGGTCAAGTACATCCGCAAGGGGCTGCGCACGTGCATCTTTGACTTTTTGATCCCCGAGATCGAGCAGAGCGCGGCAGGCTTTCGCTCGCCCGAGGTGTTTGGCTTTTACTCGTCGCGCCGCCGCACCGAAGAGCTGTACGATCTGGAGGCTGACCCGGGCGAGCTGCACAACCTCGCGGATGACCCCGAGGCTGCCGACGCGCTGGCGGCGCTGCGCGCGACGATGGACGCGCACCTGCAGGCGGTAGACGACCCGTTCGCCCACGTGTGCAACGACCTGCCGATGCCCGAGGACGTGTACGCGTCGGCGATGGAGGCGAACTGGCGGCGCTCGAACCGCCCGTGGGGGACAAGAGCATGACGGGGAGTGATCGCGCCTTGGGCGCCGGAGCGCACGCCGTGGAGCTGCTGTGGCCCGGTGGCGCGCCGGGTTGGGAGGACGTCCCCGATAGAGAGACGGTCGTGAACCGCGACGTAGAGCAGAACGCGCAGGGGCTCAACCGCGCCGTCTCGCGCGTGAGCAGGCCCTCGATCGCGCTCTACCTCCCGCCGGCGGAACGCGCGACCGGCGCCGCGGTGCTCCTGCTGCCGGGCGGCGGCTTCCAGCACCTGGCGATCGACAAGGAGGGGTATGACGTCGCTACGTGGCTGACCTCGCTCGGCGTCGCCGGGGTCGTGATCGCCTATCGCCTCGACGCCGCGGATCGCCGCACCGCGATCGGGGCGGCACTTGAGGACACGCGGCGCGCGATCCGGTTGGTGCGCAGCCGGAGCGACGCCTGGCAGATCGATCCCAGGCGGATCGGTCTGCTCGGCTTCTCGGCGGGCGGGCACCTGGCAGCGAGTGTGGCGACGGCGTGGGATAGGGGAAGGACGGACGCGGCAGACCCGGTCGAGCGGGTCTCGTGCCGTCCCGACCACGTCGGACTGCTCTACGCCCCGATCCCGCGCGAGGCCTACGCCGGGATCGGCGCCGACACTCCGCCCGTCTTTCTGGCGCAGGCGGCGGACGATTTCGTCTCCGTGGCGGACACGCTGCGCTTCTACGGGGCCCTGCACGAGGCAAAGGTGCGCGCCGAGCTGCACGTGTACGCCGCGGGCGGGCACGGCTTCGGCCTAGGCGTGCGCGGCGGGCCCGTCGCGAGTTGGCCCGGGCTCTATGCGGCGTGGCTGGGTGCGCTCGGCGGCGGAGGGTAGACAGCCGAATGGACCCAGCCTGAGCATACGGACCCGGTCCCTTCGAGGGACCGGGTCCGTGTGCGTCCGTGTGCTGGGTCGACCTAGCCCTGCTCCAGCCGAGAGAGGAGGCGCGCGACCTCGTACTGCCGGTCGGTGCCGCGCCCGACGCGATCGCGGAACCCGGTCAGGGCGCGGACGACGCTGTGCGGGACTGGGCTGCCGTGCCGGCGCATGTGTGCCGTGACCCGCTCGATCGCCTGGATGCCCCAGTATTGGCCAAAGGCCTGGCTCTCGCGGCGCGGGTCGGTGACCGTGCTGACCAGCTCTTGCAGCGCGGCGGGCTGGGGCTGCTCGCACAGGTAGGCGTACGCCGCCAGCCGCTTTCCCGCGTCGCGATCCTCTTTGAGGTGGGTGGAGACGTCAAAGCCGTCGGTCAGGAAGCGGGCTACGGCGCGCATGCGGCTCAGGACGCCCGTCAACCGCGCCGTCTGGGTCGGCCCATCTGGCTCCTGCAGGATCTCGTTGTACTCGGCGGCGAGCTCGTCGAGCGTCGGCGGCTCCGCCGGAGCCGACAGCGCGGCGGCGGTCTCGGCGAGCGCCGCCGAGGCAGCGCCCTGCAGCGGCGCCGGCGCCATCGTGGTCGGCGCGGCGAGCCCGCCCAGCGACATTGCCGCCGCTTCCACGTCCGTCTGGAGCTGGGTCACCGTCTTTTGCGTCTCGCTATCCGCCGCGGCGGCTTCGCTGCGCGCTTGCTCCGCATCCTGGGTCGCCTGCTCCGCCACACGGACTGCCTGCTCGGCCTCCTGCCCCACCTCGCGCAGCTTGTTGAGCACGGCGTCCGAGATATTGCGGATGAACGCCCGGGCAAAGATCGCGGCGACCAGGCAGAACCCGCCAAACACCAAGAGGTTGAGCCGGTCCGTCGCGCCGGTGCGGAGCAGGTCGCTGGAGATCGTGCTCAGGAAGAGGGGAACGATGAACGCCGCGACCACGCCCATCACCAGCGACTCCCAGAGGTCGGTGGGCGATGGGACCAAGGGCTCTTCGGCCTCTGCCTCCCCCCCGCCGGTGACCTCGGCGAGGCGCTGCTGGCGGCGGGCGAGAAAGTAGTTGGCAAGCCCTCCCAGTAGACCGGAAACGACCATGATCAGGATGATCAGCGCGATGTAGGGCCCATCCGCGATGGGCGCAGTGGCTGCGGTCTGCTCGGACATCGGTCCCTCCTTCCGCCTGTGGCGGGATAGCCGCGGGCACTGTACATAACAGATCTGTCTATGTCCTATTGTACCACGGGCGCATGTACGGGTCAAGGGAGAGTGTCTTGAGATCCGGCCATAGACTTGACAGGATCGGCCAACCGTCGTACTCTACGTACAAGGGCGCACGCATGCACACCGGGCGGTCCTTCCGGGGCTTGGTGGCGCTACGTGCCACCCTCGCGCCGGGACGGGCTGGGCTCACCCATTCTTCCGCGTTGAGCGGCGCCAAAGCCGTGGGGCGCGCCGCGCGCAGCCGGCATGAATAGTCTTTCCAGAGAGGAGGGCTCCGTGGACGCAAAGACGCCCCGCACGACCCCGATCTTGATCGCCCTCGGCATCGTCTGGGTGGTCGCGATGGGCATCGTGGCCCTGCTGATCACGCATCCCCCTGTCCCTGCAGAGCCGACGGTCCCTCCCCCCGTGCCCGCCGTCGACGCGACCCAGACGCAGGCTCTGAGCGCGCGCCCCAGCCCGACGCCCGCGCCATCGTCGACGCCCACCGATGCGCCCACGGCGACGGCCGCGGCGACGCCCCTGCCCACCCCGGCGCCCCAGTTTGGCGCGATCGCCTTTGGCGCCGCCGTGCAGGGAGATCAGCTGCTCGATCGTGCGGTACAGTTCTACCAGGTACACGTGGTCTATGCCCTGGCGAGCTATGGCGGGATGCGAGCTGGTATGCCCTACACCGAGCGTTGGTACCTCGATGACGGCTTGTGGTCGGAGCAAGAGCGGCAGTGGGATATCGACCACTATGGCAGCGATGGCCCGGCCTACGTAGCAGACACGACTCCCTTTGGCGCCGAGGTCCTCTCGCCCGGCAAGTACCGTTTCGAGCTGTCGATCGAGGGCCGGTCGGTACAGGCGGCGACCTTTGTCGTGCTCGCCCCGACGCCGACGCCCGTGCCCCCCACGCCAACGCCTATGCCGAGCATTCGGGAACTGGGCAGGCGCGCAGCCCGGTCGCTGGTCGCGCTGTGGGTGCCCAACGACCGCCTCTTTGGCGACACGATCGGTGGATCGGGCTCGATCGTCGACGGCGCGCGAGGGCTGATCGTGACCAACTGGCACGTCGTCGGCGACTGGGCAGGCAGGCTGTGGAACGAGGAGGGCCACGTCCGGGTCTACACGATCGACGATCCCGATGCCCAGCCGATCTGGACCTACTGGGCCCAGGTCATGCCCGAGTTCTGCGATCCCGAGCTCGACGTGGCAGTGCTCCGAATCACGCACCGTGCGTCGGATGGGGCGCCGGTCAACACGCAGCTCGACCTGACGAGCGTGCCGATGGGTAGCAGCGCGGCGGTGCGGATCGGGGACCCGGTCCTGCTGCTCGGTTTTCCCGACTATGCCGGCGGCAGCGTTTCGTGGACCGAGGGCGTGGTCGCCACGCGGGACGAAGAGTGGATCAAGAGCGACGCCGGGATCAGCCACGGGCACAGCGGCGGCATGCTGCTCAACACACGCGGCGAACTGATCGGCATCCCCTCCCAGTACGAACCGACCAGCTCAGGAGGGGTGCTGGCGCGCAGCCTGCCGATCGACGGGGTCCGACCCTGGGTCGATGCCGCGCGCGCTGCGATGGGTGCGCCGTCGCCCAGCACACCCTCGCCGGGGGGCACAAGCCCGGGGGAGATCATGGTCGTGCTCGGCGCAGGGGAGCTCAACCTGCGCGACACGCCCAGCCTCGACGGGGAGCAGATCGACACCATGATCCTGGGGACCCGGGTCGAGGTGCTGCGCGACCCCGCGTGGGACGGCGAGCGCCTGTGGTACTATGTGCGGGCTGAGGGAAGTGGGGTGATGGGATGGGCCAGCGAGCGCTATCTGGCCCCCCTCGCCGTAGCCAGCGCGCCCATCCTCTTCTATTCGGACCGGGCAGGGAGCGTGGATATCTATCGCATGCTGCCTGACGGGACGGGAACGGCGCGACTGACCACCGACCCAGGCGACGAGGGAGACGCCCGCTGGTCGCCCGACGGACAGCAGATCGTGTTCTCGGGCAACCGCGCCGGCGATGCGGACCTGTTCCTCATGGGGGCGTCCGGTGGGCAGTGGACGGCGCTGACCATCGATCCAGCGGACGAGATCCATCCCGCGTGGTCGCGCGACGGAAGCCGCATAGCCTACGTCTCGGACCGGGATGGCGACTGGGAGATCTATGTGATCGACCTCGGCAGCAGGGCGATCCGGCAGGTAACGTTCAACGACGCCTGGGACAGCTATCCCACCTGGTCGCCCGATGGCACGCAGATCGCCTACACCTCGCGCCAGGAGGGCAACTATGACCTCTACCTGGTCGATCTGCCTACAGGTGTGACACAGCGGCTGACAACCAACGCCTACACCGACATGCAGCCCGCGTGGGCCCCGTATGGCGACGAGATCGCCTACACCACCGTGATCCGCCAGGGAGGGAGGCTGCGCAAAGAGATCGCCGTGCTCAACGTCCGCTACCCGGGGCAGTTGCGCCTGGTCACCGACAGCGGTCCGGGCGATGCGTTGAACACGCAGCCTGCGTGGTCGCCCGACGGACGGTGGATCGTCTTTTCCTCAGACCGCGATGGCGACCGCGAGGTGTACATCGTGCCCGCGGTCGGCGGGCTGACCATGAACCTGACGGATGCGCCCGGATCGAACGACGGTGCGCCGGATTGGTCGCCCTAGCAACCAGAGCCCGATCCCGCCAAGCGAGGAGCGAGATGGCAGAGACCATACTCTGGAACGGATACATCAAAGCCGTGCAGCCCCGGATCCGGCTGCTGCGATCGTTCGACGAGCGCTCGCACAGCTACCTGGGGTACAGCCTGTTCCTGCGCGGCGAGGTGAACGGTGCGCTATGCCGCTTTTCGGTGGGCGTGGGCAAGACGGCGCAAGCCAAGCACCAGTTCCGCGTCGGCGACGAGGTCAGCGGGCGGGCAGTCCCGGTGGCGGACCCGCGCAAGGAGCCTGTCGCGTTCTACCGGGCGAGCAAGCTGGTGCTCGTGCGGCGCGGGGGAGAGCAGGTCAACCCGCCCCCGCCCTGGCACGGGGTGCCACCCGACCTGGAGACGTACCGCTGGCGAGGGCACCGCCGCCTCGCGACGCGCACCTACAACGCGCGCTGCACGACCTGCATGTGGGGCTGCCGGATGCCGGTCGAGCTGCTGATCGACCCCTGGGATCCTCACATGGAGTACCGGTTTGAGACGTTCTGCTATGGCCCCAAGTCGTGTGCGTTCTATGTCGCGGGTCCGGCGCGGATCGTGCCGGGGCGCAAGGGAATGCGCTGGGAGGAGCCAGACTGGCTGGACGAGGAAGAGACGGCGCACCGCTCGGCGGACGAATAGACTCCCCCGCCAGCGGGCAAGGAGAACGAGATGAAGATCCCTCGCGTCATTGCGCTCAACACGGCGTCGCTCGACGGGCGGCTCGCGATCTCGCGAGACGTGCTCCTGCTGCAGGGCGATGCACGCTGGCAGGCGATGGAGTCGTGGAGCGCGCCCCCGCTGGGGGGCGTGTTCGAGACGCTGCGCGCAGCCTATCAACCCGGCGCCACGCTCGAGGGAAGCGGGTCCCTGGTGCGGGAGGGGGAGACGCCTGAACCGCTCCCGCCCTTCGAGGGCGACCCCGAGCCCCTCTACCAGGACTACCTGCCCCCGGGGGTGGTCGATCGCGAGGGACACCGCGGCTGGTTCACGGTCGTCGACGGGCGGGGACGGGTGCGCAACTGGATCGCCGACGGCGGCGTGTTTGGCCCGTCGTGGCAGGGATGGCACGCCCTGGTGCTCGTCGGCGCGCACACGCCCGCCTCCTACCTGGCGGCGCTGCGCCGCCAGAGCATCCCCTACCTGATCGCCGGGAGCGGTCCGGTCGACCTGCGCCTGGCGCTGGGCAAGCTGCGCGTCCTGCTGGGCGTGACCTGCGTGCTGTCGACGGCGGGCGGACGGCTGAACGGGGCGCTGCTGCGCGCGGGCCTGATCGACGAGCTGCACGTCGAGTTCCTGCCCGCGCTGGTGGGGGGCATGGACACCCCGTCGCTGTACGACGCCCCGGCGCTCGACGCCGACGGTCTGCCGGTGCGCCTGGAGCTGCTCTCCTGCCAGGTGACGGCGGGAGGTCGCGTGTGGCTCGCGTACCGCGTCGTGCAGACGGGCGGCACGGGCTGATCTCTGATCTCGGCGCACCGGAACCTCTGCCCGCGCGGCGACGTCTAGAAGGTGAGGCAGCGCGCCGCCAGGCACGACGGATGGTGTGCGCCTGCCACGCGGCAGACACGACGTTGCCCCGGCGCCGCTCCCCGAACCTGAACGGGGGCGGCGCACGGGCGGAGCACTCGGGAGGAAGAGATGGTGGGACGGCAGAGATCGTGGCGCAGCGTGCTGCGCTGGTTGGCGTGGCTTGTGCTGGCGGCGCTGGTCGCCGGGTGTACGGCGCAAGGCGCCCAGCCGAGCGGCGGCGCGGCGCCCTATGACCTGGGCGGGAGCGAGTGGGTGCTGGTCGAGCTGGACGGACAGCCCGTCCTGGCAGGCGTCGAAGTGACGGCGCGCTTTGTCAACGGGAACGAGATCGGCGGCAGCGCGGGCTGCAACAGCTACGGCGGCGCCTTCCGCGCCGACCCTGCGGCGGGGCGCTTTGCCACGGACCGGCTCGCCCAGACGGAGATGGCGTGCCTCTCTCCGGACGGGGTGATGGAACAGGAGCGCGCCTACATGGACGCGCTGCAAGACGCCGCCGCGTACCGGGTCGTGGAGGGGCGGCTCGAGATCCAGGACGCAAAGGGAGACACGCGGCTGGTCTACGAACCCGACCTGCCCCCGGCGGTGGACCCGGCGCTGTTGGGGAGCGAGTGGGTCCTGACCTCGCTGGACGGCGCGCCCCCGATCGAGGACACGCGCATCTCGCTCGCCTTTGACGCGGAGAGCGCGGGCGGCTTTGCGGGCTGCAACGGCTACGGGGGCGCGTTCGAGGTGGCAGAGGGGGGCGCACTGCGCATGGGAGACATGGCGCGGCAGCTCCGGGCGTGCCAGGAACCCGCCGGCGTGATGGCGCAGGAGACGTCCTACCTCGACGCGCTGCGCGCCGTGACGGGGTATCGGGTGGACGGCGACCGGCTCGAGCTCACGGATGGCGCGGGCAAGGTGAGGATGGCCTTTGTGCGGCGCACAGTGACCAGCGTCGATCCCGCCGAGCTGATCGGCACGCGCTGGCAGGTCGCCACGATCGGCAAGAGCAGGCCGATCGCGGGGTCGACGATCACGCTCGTCTTCCGCGACGCCCACCGCTTCGCCGGGCACGCGGGATGCAGGGGCTACGTGGGCGGCTACGAGGCCCAGGGCGACGAGCTGGGCCTGGTCTGGCTCGCCATGCTCGGCACAGAGATCTGCGCCGAGCGCGCCGATCTGCTCGAACAGGACCAGCGCTACAGTACGCTGCTCGAGGGCGCGCACACCTACCGGCTGGATGGCGGTCGCCTCGCGATCGAGACCTATGGGGGCGAGGAGCTGACCTTTGTCCCCATTGCCGCGGACGCCGACGCACCTCTCCTGGGGACCACGTGGCGGCTGATCGCCACGCTCGAACTGCGTACCCTACCAGGCACGGACCTGCCCCAGTGGATGCCGGCGGACCCGATCCCGGAGACGGCGATCACGGCTACGTGGGATGAGGGACGGGTTGGCGGGTCGGCGGGGTGCAACACCTACAGCGCGGCGTACAGCGTGGAGGGAGAAGCACTGTCCGTGGGGCCTGCCGCGGCGACGCGCATGGCGTGCCCGGCGCCAGAGGGCGTGATGGCCCAAGAGCAGCGCTTCCTGGCGCAGCTGTCCGCGTCGACGCGCTACCGGATCGATGGCCCGCAGCTGTGGCTGGAGGACGATGCCGGAGGGGCCCTCGTCTTTGCCGCGGGTGTTGCGGACGACTAACCGCGCGACGGGTAAGCGTGGGGTTCGCGACGTGCGCCCAACGGCGCGGTGTGGTATACTAGCGGGTAGGTCGTGCCCCGCACAGCGGGCACGGATGTGCACGCCACACCGCAACGGCGGTCGGGCCAAGCGCCGGCAGCGTGGCCCGGCGGCGCGCACGAACCCGTCGGAGAGCATGCCCGCCGCACTGAGCGGCGGGCGCGGAGAGGAGGACGGACATGAGAGCACGAACGGTCGCCGCCATCGCGCTGGGAGGCGTGTTGCTCGCCCTGTGCGCGCTGGCTATCGGAGCTGCGCCGCCCGCCAGCAGCGCTGCAGCCCTATCCACAGGGGAAGAGACCAGCCCGAGGGCACTGGGCGCGATCGGACCCTCGGAGTCGCTCGTGCCGGTCGCCTACTTTCCCATCGTGTTCCGTCAAGGCTTCAGCGCGTTCTCGTACGCAGACGACTTTAGCGACTGGGGAAGCGGTTGGCCCTACGGGGGCAGCCCGTTCGCCTACGGGTACAAGCACGACGAGGACAAGTCGGACGTGTACCACATCCGCATGAAGAACGAGGGCGACCTCGCGTTCATCACGGGCCCGAGCATCGTGGGGGGCGATTTCGAGTACATCGCGTCCATACGCCGGGCGACGACGGACCAGCCCAAGTTCTGGTACGACGAGTTCGGCCTGCTGGTGAGCCCGGACGTGATCGATCCCGCCAACCCCGTCGGCTCCGGGGCCTACAGCTTTCAGATCGAGCTGCGGATCGACCCGACCTATGACTCCAAGTGGGTCGTGTCGCGCTGGGATGCCCTGCGGCGCACCAAGCGGGTGGTCTTGGCGAGCGCCCCCGAGGGGACCTCGATCACGGACGCAGCGCGGATCTGGAACGAGCTCAAGATCGTGTGCGAACGGGACCCGGTACTAGGGGACACGATGACGTTCTCGATGCGGACGCAAAAGGGCACCACCGGCTGGACCGACTGGGAGGAGGCGTACTCGTTCACCAAGAAGGGCCTGCCCCACACGTTCGTGATCGGCTTTTACGCCTACCACTCCAAGGACGACCTGGGCGCCTACACGATCGAGTTCCAGTACGACAACGTGCGCACGCACTCGACGCCATAGCACGCACGCGGGCGCCGCCAGGCTCGCCCTGGCGATCGGGCGACAGGCAGGGACAGGTCCTTGCGTGTCGCCCGACCAGCGCCGCCCTCAACCCGATGACCCACCCGCCCCCTGACCCAGCAACCCTACGCCAGCTGGTCGCCGCACATCTGCCGGTCGCACCCGACCAAGTGCGGCTCGAGCCGATCCGGACAGGCAAGCACAACCGGTCCTACTATGTGCACAGCGCACGCGGCGACGCCGTGCTGCGCATCGCGCCGCCCCAGGAGGGGATGCTCTTTTACGAGCGGGGCATGATGGCGCAAGAGCCGGCGCTCCACGAGCTGGTCCGCGCCCGGACGCGCGTGCCCGTCGCCGAGATCTATGCCTACGACGACTCGCAGCGGCTGATCCCGGCGAGCTATATGCTGATGGAACGCCTGCCGGGACGCGCGCTGTCCGAGGCGCCGCACGTCTCGCGCGCCGTGCACGATCGCGCTATGGCCCAGGTGGGCGAGGCGCTGCGCCAGATGCACGCCCTGACCGCAGACGCGTACGGCTATCTCGGCGCACACCGCCCCATGGCCCCGCAGCCGACGTGGTGGGCGGCGTTCCGCATCATGTGGAACGCCCTGCTCGACGACGTCGAGCGCGCAGGTGGGTACACGACGCAAGAGACCCGCTCCCTGCGCGACCTGCTCGACGCCTACCGCGACCTCTTTGACCGGGACGTGACCTCGTCCTTGCTGCACATGGACGTCTGGGCGCAAAACATCCTGATCGACGGGCGCGGGAACCTGACGGGCCTGGTCGACCTGGACCGTGCGCTGTGGGGCGACGTCGAGATCGAGTTCGCCGTGCTCGACTATTGCGGGATCTCGACGCCGGCGTTCTGGGAGGGGTACGGCGCTCCGCGCGACGAGTCGCCCGCGGCGCAGGTCCGACAGCGGTTCTACTTGCTCTACGAAGTGCTCAAGTACATCCCGATCCACATCTGGCGGCGCGACGATCGCACAGGCGCACAGCGCTACGCAGAACGGTGCGCGCAGCTGGCGATGCCGCTCAGGCGCTCTGCGTAGCGTTGGAGATTGCCACCCAGCAGCAACCGCTGGGTGCTGCGCGAGCCCCGCCCAGAGCGGGCGGGGCTACTTATGACACACTCGGCTCCCTGGACGGCATTGGGGATTGCTTCCAGCAGAAAGCGCTGGATGCTACGCGATCGCCGAAGGGCGCCGCCTCGCAGTGACAGTAGCACAGGATGTCCTCGCCGAGAGCGTTGTCCGAGGCACTGGATGTGCCGCGATCGGGCAGGGACTAGACCGGCATCTCGGCGATCATGCCCTCGCCCATCATCATGTCGAGCATGGTGCGCGCCTCGGCGATCTTGTGCTTGGCCTCCGCGTACAGCTCGTCCCGCGTCTTGGTCAGGCGCGCCAGACCCTGCTCCTGTGCCTTGAGCGCCGTCGCCACCGCCTCGCGCGGAAAGACCTCCCACTCGTCCATGGTCGGCATAATGTAGGTCTCGCTCAGCCCCACTTCTTCTGCGCAACGCGCGATCTCGTACGCGGCGGCGATCGCCATCTCGTCGCTGATCGTGCGCGCCCGCACGTCGAGGACGCCGCGAAAGATGCCGGGGAAGCCGAGCGAGTTGTTGACCTGGTTGGGAAAGTCGCTGCGGCCCGTCGCCACGACGCGCACCCCCGCTTCGCTCGCCTCCCAAGGCCAGATCTCGGGGATCGGGTTGGCGCACGCGAACAGGATCGCGTCCGACGCCATGGCCCGCAGCCACTCGCCTCGCAGCGTATCGGGACCCGGTCGGGAGAGCGCGATGCACGCATCGGCGCCGCGCAGGGCCTCGGGGATCCCGCCCTGGCGCCCCTCGCCGTTGGTCACGCGCGCGAACTCGGCGCGCGGGTCGTCCGGGTCAAAGTCATCGCGCCCGCGATGGAGGATGCCCTTGGTATCGACCATCATGACGCGCGCAGGGTCGGCGCCCGCGGCGAGCACCAGCCGCAGGATGGCGACGTTGGCGGCGCCGGCGCCGATCATGGCGATCGTGACGTTGTCGAGGGCCTTGCCGACGACCTTGAGCGCGTTGACCAGGCCCGCCAGCGTCACCGCCGCGGTGCCCTGCTGGTCGTCGTGCCAGACCGGGATCTCCATCTCGGCGCGCAGCGTGTCGAGGATGCGAAAGCACTTGGGCTTGGCAATGTCCTCGAGGTTGATCCCACCAAAGGAGGGCTGCAGGAGCTTGACCGCCTGGATGAACAGGTCTGGGTCGCGCGTATCGAGGCAGAGCGGCACTGCGTCCACGCCGCCCAGGTACTTGAAGAGCAGCGCCTTGCCCTCCATGACCGGCATGGCAGCTTCCGGGCCAATGTCGCCCAATCCGAGCACGCGCGTCCCGTCCGAGACCACGGCGATCGTGTTCCCGCGGTTGGTGTGCTCCCACGACATCGCCGGGTTGGCGGCGATGTCGCGGCAGGGCGCAGCCACGCCCGGCGTGTACCAGATCGCAAAGTCGCTCACGTCCCGTACGGGCACCTTGGGCGCGATCTGCACCTTGCCCTGGTAGAACGGATGCGCGCGCATGGCGTCGGCTGCAGGCTTGGTTGCCTTGGCGAGCAGTTCCTCTTTGGTCGTCATGGTCCCTCTTTTCCTCCTGATGGTGGTGTGATGGGCGTTACCCCTCGGCGGTCAACGCGTCGAGCTTTTTCCGTGTTTGCTGCCACGTCACTTGCGAGATGCCCAGCTTTTGCCGGATGCGTGTCTCGGGCATGCCGCGCTGGTGATCGCGCAGAGTCGCCGTCCAGCGCAGCAGCTCAAACGAGATGCCTTTCTTGGCGCTTTTCTCGATCTCGGCGCGCTCGGCGACGTCGGAGAGGACGTACTCGAGGTTGCGCGCCGTGCAGGGAAAGAGCACGCCGGTCGGCTCATAGACCTCCAGGTAGGCGTCGAGCGCCTCGAGGGTCTCGGGCGAGATCGACAGCTTGCGCTCTTTCGCCATGCGCGCCGGGTTGTCGTACCGGATCTGGACGTACGGTCCATCGGGCCCCTCGCGATGGACGTGCTCGAGGCGGAGCGCCATGCACTCGGACTTTTTCATCGCCGTGTCGAGCAAGAGCTGGATCAGCAGGTGCGGGCGGGGATCGGGCTTGGGCGCCGACCACATGTCGCGCGTCACGGCGAGCGCGCGTGCGATCTCGTCCTCGGTCAGCACCTCGGGCAACGGGGTCTCGACGCTCTGCTGGATCACGGGCGCCGCCGGGTCCTCGGGCAGAACGCCGCCTTTGTGGAGCCACTTGAAAAAGACCTTGAGCGTGGTCACGCGGCGCGCGTACGACTTGGGACTGCAGGGCACGCCACGCTCGTGCAGCAGGTAGCGCAGGAACTTGGTTAGATCGACGGTCGCGATCGCGCCGATCGCGCGATCCTGTCCTACGAACCGCCCCAGGAGACGCAGGTCGCTGCGAAAGGCGCGGATCGTGTGCTGGCTGAAACTTTCGTTGCGCATGTACAGCTCAAAGGCGCGCGCTGCCTGTACGAGCGACGAGCGAGGCGTCAGGGCTGCCAGTCCGGTCCCAGCTGGCGTCTCCCCTGCTTTCGGTCGGTCCTCTGCCATGCGGTGCCTCCCTTTCGTATAGTACGGGGTATCGAGGACATTGTAGTACAGAAGGGGCAGCGCGTCAAGACGGCGCATTCCCTCAGCTAAAATGTT
>JAFGIE010000187.1 GCA_016929775.1 Anaerolineae bacterium | reverse complement strand
TTCCTTAACAGGTAGTCCCATCACTGCTTTTTGTCAAATCTGTATCCGGGGCATAGTGTCCCTATTTCGGGCGAAACTTGGGTAGTAGCGGATTGATCCGCTTCTTGGGCGCTTGACAGCCCCAGGGCACCCACGACCAGGGTGCACGCGCTGCTCGTTGGGTCCGCCCGGCGACAATCGGTGCTCCTGGCGCGGAGCGAGACCCCGGAAACCGGGATGCACAGTTCCAGAATGCCGAACAGGAGGATAACTAGGATGATCATCGACGCGCACAACCACCCCGATTGGCACAAGCACGATGTACGGCGATTCCTGGAAAACATGGACCGCTATGGCATCGACCGGACCTGGCTCTTCACCTGGGAGTGTCCGCGCGACGAATATGCTCCCGCCTTCAACCAGCATGCCCTGGTGAGCGAACGGGGACCGATCCCGTTTGAGCACTGTCTGCGCTACGTGGAGCAGTACCCAGAGCGCTTTGTGCTCGGCTATGCGCCCGATCCGCGCCGTCCGGACGCGATCGACCAGCTGCAGGCGGCGATCGACGTGTATGGCGTCCGCGTCTACGGGGAGCTCAAACTGCGCATGTGCTATGACAATCCCGACGCGATCCGCATGTTCCGCTTTTGCGGCGAGCGAGGCCTACCCGTGACCGTGCACATCGACTACGAGTTCGAGACGGGGCACACCTACCCGCGCCCCAACTGGTGGTACGGGGGCGGCATCGAGGCCTTCGAGCGCGCGATCCGCGCCTGCCCCGAGACGACCTTTATCGGGCACGCGCCCGGCTTCTGGGCGCACATCTCGGGCGACGACCAGTACGACAAGCTGCCCTACCCGGAGGGCAAGGTCATGCCCGGGGGCAAGGTGGTCGAGATGCTGCGCCAGTATCCCAATCTGTGCGCTGACCTGTCCGCCGGATCGGCCTACACCGCGCTGCATCGCGATCTCGACTTTGCGCTCGGGTTCTGCCTCGAGTTCCAGGACCGCCTGCTCTTTGCGCGCGACTACTTTGACGGGCGCATGCAGGAACTGCTCGACGCCCTCGCACTCACGGAAGAGACCCGAGCCAGGATCTATGCTGGAAACGCCCTCCGCCTCCTGGGCGAGTGAAACGGCAGCCCCCCGCAAGCGTACGCTTGCGGGGGGCTGCCCTCCACCCTGCCTCGCGCCGTCCTACGGCGCGAGATGCTCAGCCTGGGTGTGCGGCGCATACTGCGCGCTCAACGCGGAGAAACGCCGCACGTAGGCGGCATTGATCGCCGGCTGATCCTCGTACTCGGGATACATGCCCACGATCACGGCGTCATTGGCCTTGATCTGGCGAAAGGTGGACTCGAACGCCTGCGCCACCCATTCCTCGCGGTCGCTCAAACGGCCCGCCGCCAGGATCTTGAACGCCAGGCAGGGCTTGTCGGTCTGCCGCATCACCCGGAACATGCGGGGCGGATCGCCTTCCAGGTACACCTCTTTCGGGGGCAGCGGCACGTCGCCGAGCAGGGCCTTGAGCTCCTCCCGTGTCCTGTGCCGCTCATAGACACAACACATCATAAAGTCGACGTCCCAGCCTGCGGATACGACATAGTCCACCACGTCCGGGATGTGCGTCGAGATCCCGACCATGGCGCCCGTGTCGCGGATCAGGGCGCAATAGGCGCGCACCTGGTCGATCTCGCCCCGTTTCCACAGCACGTCCGTCACCTCGCCGTGATGTGCGATCCCGATCGTGCCGGCGGCTACCAACCGCCTCAAGAGCGCCGGGTCCTCCCGATCGGGCTGTGCGAGCGAGATGTAGTGCATCTCGCCCCCGCTCTCCCGGAATCGGAGGTAGGCATCCAGGTTGACGGGGCCCGACTGCCAGGCGTTGATCCCCAAGCTCTGGCACTGTCGCAGCAGCTCCTGCACGCGCTCTGGCGTAAAGTAGCGCCTCATCTGCCGGTTGACGAACCGCGAAAGGTGCGATCCGCCATTGATCGGGTTCGCACCCAGGATCAGGCGCGACAAGCGGTGCGCGCCGAACGGGATCTGTGGCAACCAGTCCTGTACTGCTTCCTTCATCCGTCCCCCTCATCCTCCCTACACGCGACCGATCGCGGTGCGCCCTCGTAGACGTGCGGAAGGATAGCACATCGCGCCCAGCAGGTCAAGCACCGGCAAGGACAAAAAAGGACACCTCACCCCGGTTGTCGCCGGGATGAGGTGTCGCCGTAGACTAGGCTGTCAGCCTGCCCCTAGAGACAGGACCTGGACGCCGGAGCGTCTACCACCTATTCCGTCCGCCGCCGCGATCGCCGCCACGCCCACCACCGCGATCGCCGCCGCGCCCACCGCGGTCGCCAGCGCGCGGTTCACGAGGCTTGGCCTCGTTGACCTTGAGCGTCCGACCATCGACGTTCTGACCGTCAAGCGCCGCGATCGCCGCGTTGCCTGCCGCGTCATCCGCCATCTCGACAAAAGCGAACCCGCGGGGTCGCCCGGTCACGCGATCGGTGATCACGTTGACGGCGGTCACCTGACCGTACTCCTCGAAGAGCTCTCGCAGCGCGTCGGCGGTCGTGTCGTAGCTCATGTTGCCGACATAGATGTTCTTTGCCATCTCTGGATTCCTCCCTGTGCCTACTGCGGCACCACGTTGGCAGCTTGCAGGCCCTTGGGGCCCTGCTCCACCGTAAACTCTACGCGCTGCCCCTCATCGAGGTTCCGGAATCCGGCACCCTGGATGGCAGAGTAATGGACGAATACGTCCTCAGCGCCCTCGCGAGCTATGAAGCCATAGCCCTTGGAACGGTTGAACCACTTGACGGTTCCGATCTCACGTTCACTCATTGATCCTATTTTCCCCTTATGCTTCATGATGTTTTAGAAGCTCGTTCCAGAGCGCGCCTACAAGACAAGACACCTGGACTCGGAAGCCCAGGTGCCAGCGTTAGATGTCAGCTTGGAGTCTCGCTTCAACTGCACCCATTATACTCGCTTTTCGTGCGTTTGTCAAATCGAGTTTACTCGTTATCTGCGGCTGCGCCAAGTCAGGGGTGGATCTGTCCAGCGGACCCTATGCCCCTGCACCGCCCTCTCCTCCCTCCTCTCTGTGCGCTGCGCGCGCCACAGGCCCACTCATCTGCCCATAGTATAGCATCCCTGGGGGTAAAAGGAATCACCCGTGGCGGGTGATGTCACGGGTGATTTCGGAGGGAAGCGCAGCGGCGTCTACCGTTGGCGCGCCCTGAAGACCTGCTGCTCTACCCACGGATAGGTGCGCGCGATGCCTTCCCTCAGGAAGACGTTGGCCCGCCAGCCGATGCCGTAGATCCGGTCGTTGCTAAAGTTGCGCGACTGGACGCCGACCGGGCCCTCGACGTGCTGGACGTGGATCTCTTTGCCCGCCACCTCTGCCACGGTCGTCACCAGCTCGTTGACCGACACGTACTGCGGGCAGCCGATGTTGACCGCCCCCTCCAGGTCAGAGTGCATGAGCATATAGATCCCGTCGACCATGTCGTCCACATAGGTGTACGACCGGATCGCCGTCCCATCGCCCCACACCTCGATCGTGCCCCCGTCCTCGACCTCGGCGACCTTGCGCGAGATCGCCGCCGGCGCCTTCTCCCGCCCCCCGGTCCAGGTCCCCTCGGGTCCGTAGCAGTTCTGAAAGCGCGCGATGCGGACCTGCATCGGGTAGTGGCGCGCGTAGGCCTGTGCCATGCGCTCCGAGTAGAGCTTTTCCCAGCCGTACTCGTTGTCCGGGTTGGCGGGGACCGCCTCCGCCTCGGTCATCTCGGGCTCGCCGGGCTGCATGTCGCGGTACACGCACACCGACGACGAGAAAAAGTAGCGCGGCACGCCCATCTGTGCTGCGTGATGCGTCATGTGGACGTTGATCAGCACGCTGTTGTGCATGATCTCGCACTCGGCGGTGTGGATGAACCCCATGCCGCCCATGTCCGCCGCCAGCTGGTAGACCTCGTCAAACGGACCGTCCGCCACGGACAGCGCAGCGGCGCAGTTGGCGGGCTCGCGCAGGTCCAGCAGCATGAACTCGTCCGCCTGACTGGGCGCAAACTCGTGTTCCTTGATGTCCACCCCGCGCACCCAGTAGCCTTCGCGCTTGAGTTTCTTGACCAGGTGCCCGGCGATAAAGCCGCCCGCACCACATACCAGAGCTCGCTTCACAGATCCCTCTCTTTCAGAACCTACGGCTTTGCCACACCACCAACGCACGCTCCGCGGTGAACCACAAAGGTCCGCACGGCGCCTCACGATCCGGCTGCCGCCCGCTCCCAGCGCGCCGAGCATTGTACTCGATCGCCCGCCCGAGCACAAATCGCCCGTCTGTCTTGCCAAGCGAGCTTGCACGCGTCAGCAGACCGTGCGACGAACACAGGGTCATATCGCTTGCGGATAGCCGCCTTCCAATCGCGCCAGCAGCGAGTCCCGCACTTGATCCGGGATAAACGCGGCTTTGAGCGCATTGCGATTGCACTGGAGAAAGTCTTGGGCTTCCCATCCGAACGTTTCGTGCAGCTTTTCGTACTCCTGGCTCAGCGTGATGTCGGAAATGGTGCGCGTATCCGTGTTCACGCCCACCGATATGCCGTTCCGATACAGTCTCTCGATGGGGTGATCTGCATAGGTGTCGAACGTGTTTGTCTGAATGTTGGAGGTCGGGCATATCTCAAGGTGGATCCGGTGCTGCCGCAAGTGTTCGACGAGCGCGGGTCGTTCAAGGCACGGCACACCGTGACCGAGGCGCGACGGCGCAAAGCGCTGCACAGTCTCCCAGACATTGTCCGCCCCACGCGTCTCTCCAGCGTGCGCGGTAAACGGGATCCCGTGGTCGCGCGCATACCGAAAGGCAGCCACGTGTTCGTCAAACACATCCCCCGGTCTGTCCGCCGCAATGTCAAACCCGGCTACGTACGTGCCACAGAAGTCCTTCACCAGTCGCACCGTCTCGAGGCTCTGTGCTTCCGAAAAGTAGCGCAGTGTACAGAGGATGATCCGCGCCTCGACGCCCGTGCGACGCACGCCCTCAGCCGTCGCCGCCTCCACACTGGCGACGACTTGGCGTGGCGAGAGCCCTCTCTGGGTGTGTAGGAGCGGGGCAAACCGCATCTCGGCGTAGAGGACATGGTCCTCACGGAGCTGCTCAAACAGGTCCAACGTCACGAGACGGAGTTGCTCCTCCGTCTGCATGAGTGGATAGCTACTGGGAGCCCGCCGCAGGTAATCGGCCAAATCCGCGCATTTGGGCGGCGCAACAAACTCTGTGCGATACCGTTCGAGCGTGATCGATGGATCGATCTGTGAGACGACCCCATAGCTGAGCGAGCAGTCCAGGTGGAGGTGTAGCTCGACCTTGGGGAGGGCGGCCCAATCCATTGCTAGCCTCCTTTCAGCAACGCGCTGGACGGTAGGCGATGTCTTGCACGTGCCCAATAGGTCGCCTGACGCGGGTCGACCTGCACAGACGGAACGGCGGGTCATCCCAGCACACAGCACGCCCAGATCGGGGCGCGCAATGATGCGGTATGGCCCGCTCTGACCGGAACGCACAGCAGCAGCGCTCGCCGCGCAGGGGGCAGACATGCGCGCAGGGGGCGGCGGCTGACCGCCCCCTGCGCGAGGCTTGGCGCAGTCGCGATCAGGGCACGACGATCGTGTCCGAGGTCTCGACGTTCAGGTTCGGGTCGTACACATAGCCAGCCAAGACCACGTCGTCGACCGTAAAGCTGAACGAGGCATTGGCGAGCTTGACGTTGCTCGAGCCAAAGCTCACCGTCCCGTCGGCGCCGGTCACGCCGTTGACCGTCGCAGCATAGGCGCCGCTCCAGGCGCCGTACACCGTCGCGCCCGAGACAGGATTGCCGGCGCTATCGTGGATCGTGACCACAGCCGTGGCAAAGCGGTTCGCGCCCGCCGTCTTGCCGGACATGTCGATCGAGAGCACGTACACGCTTGGCTCCGCAGAGCTGCGCGTGGTAAAGGACCACACGGCGCCGGTCGTAGTCCCCACGCTGTTCACCTCGTCGATGCGCCAGTAGTAGGTGGTATCGAGGGCGAGCGTGCCCGGCGCAAAGCTGGTCCCAGCTCGGTTGCCTTGGAATTCAGCCGACCCAGGCGCTGGGTTGGTGCCAAAGTAGACATCGTGGGACTCTGCCCCGGCGCCGACGGTCCAGCTGAGCGTCGGCGTCGTGCTGACACCGGTCGCTCCGTCCGCCGGGGTTGGATTGGTCGCGGGGCCCGGCGGTTCCGTCGGCGGCGCGCCGCCATCCACGTACATGTGATCGACGTACAGCGTATCGTTCGAATTCTGGCCCGGCGTGCGATCGTTGTCGACGACGCGGACATAAATCGTCCCCGAGACGGGGCCCAGATCCTGTCCCTGATAGCCGTCATTGTCCGCGGTCTTGTCGACGGTCAGCAGATCAGTCCACGGGCCCGTGGGGCTGGACGACCAGGAGAACACAAAGCCAGAATCGACGTCTCCTGCGTCCTGGTAGTACGCGTCCACGTGGAAGACGTGGTTGCCCCCCGCCAGATCGAACCGCCAGATGTGCTCCAGTTGATCGGTTCGCGTGGAGGGCTTGCCGCCGGAGTGGACCTCTGTGATCGCCTGGTACGCGTCGTCCTGAGTCTGCGTCGCGGCGTAGGTGCCGGCGACGCTGCCGTAGGTCGTGGCATAGTCGGCGGCGGCGACATCCTCGACCCCCTGCGCCTGAGTCGTGGCGCTGGCGGTGTTGGAGTAGTCCGAATCGCCGGCGCCGTTGGTTGCCCGCACGCGGTAGCTGTAGCTGGTCGAGGCAGCCAAGCCGGTGTTCGAGTAGCTGGTCACGTTCGCGCCGACCGTGGCGATCTGGGCGTAGTCGCTGCAGCCCGCACCGGTGCAGCGCTCGATCTTGAACCCGGTCTCGTCGGTCGCGTTGTCGGCCCAACTGAGGTCGATCTGGCTGGTGGAAGCAGCCTGGGCTGTCGGGTTGGTGGGCGCGGCGGGCGGCGATGGAGGCGCGTCTGTTGTGGCGCTGGCGGTGTTGGAGTAGTCCGAATCGCCGGCGCCGTTGGTTGCCCGCACCCGATAGCTGTAGCTGGTGGCAGCCGCCAAGCCTGTGTTCGAGTAGCTGGTCACGTTCGCGCCGACCGTGGCGATCTGGCTAAAGTCGTTGCAGCCCGCGCCGGTGCAGCGCTCGATCTTGAACCCGGTCTCGTCGCCTGCGTTATCGGTCCAGGCTAGATTGATCTGGCTCTCCGAGACAGCTGCTGCCGCCAGGTTGATGGGCGCGGCGGGCGGCGTGGGCGGCGTCGAGCCATTGTAGACCACATAGTTAGCCGAGTAGCCGACATAGTTCTTGCCATAGGCGATCCACATGTAGCCATCCTCGCCCCAGTCGCCGCCCCACGAGTTGCGCAGCCGCCAGGCGCCCAGGCTGTCGTCCCAGCCGGTGAGGACGATGGCGTGGTTGATGCTGAAACACCAGCCCGTGGGATTGAAGACCCCGCCGGTGTAGGCCTGGAACGCGCTGTTGACGCACACCGCCGCCGACACAGGCCCGTGATCCACGAGCGCCTGCTTGATGGCGTCGGTGGAGGGCACGCTGCTGTCGTTGCCGATGTAGACCCAGTCGGCGATCGTCTCGTGGTGGGTGTAGGGCCCATTGCAGGGCGCATCGGTAGCGGTGTACGGAAAGTCGCTCTCATAGACGGCGCCCGGTCCCGGTTCACTCGGCGGGTATTTCCACTCGTGATAGTCGTGCGCCCACCAGCCGCCGTCGCAGCCCCAGCCGTCGGTGTTGCACGAGACCAGGTACTGCTCCGCCAGGTCTTTCGACAGGCCATCCTGGATCAGGATCGCCGATTCGAGCGGGCCGACGGTGCCAAAAGCCCAGCAGCTGCCGCACTGGCCCTGGTCGCGGACCGGGGTGCAGCCCCCCCGATCGCACCAGTTGTAGCTCGACGGTGTGGCGCCGAGCGGCGCGCCCTCGCCCGCTTCCGCCAGCGTCTCTTGGGCGGCGGGCTGCGGGTAGGTCACGTTCCGGGAGGGCTCGGCGACGCGCACCTCGAGCGAGAACGACTTTGCCGGTTCGGCGGCGGTCTCCCAGGGACGTGCGTAGACCAGGTCAAGGGTGGCTCGGCCCTTGCCGACGGCGGCAAAGCGCAGCACCTCCGTGCCCGGCGCGCCCAGCTTGCCCGGCGTATCCGGCAGCCACTCGCCGGCGCCCACCTGGCGCAGGATGCCGGTTCCCAGCCCCCGCACCTGCCAGCCATAGCCGGTCGAGGGGTTGCTCTCCAGGCGGACGACCATCACCTCGCCCTTCAGGTCAACCGCCCGCCCGTGGTCGCGCTCTGTGACCTGGATCTCTTGCGGACCGGCAGTCACGGGCGGCGAGGCGGCGGAGGTCATGCCGCCCAGCGAGACCAGCAGCACGACGATCAGGAGCGTGGTGATCCAACGTGGCTTTGGCTTGTCTTCGATGTGCTTCATCTCGCTCACTCCTAGTCGTACGATCTGAGGGGCAAAGCTGCCCCACCCGGCTCGGCACACAGGGAGCAGCGCAGCGAGGGCGCCGGAGGAGAGCAGATCACCCAGTGCGGTGCGAGCTGCCGATGATTACATTATGCACGCAAAGCCCTTACCTGTCAACAGCGGAACTCTTGAGATCCGGTCACATCTGGCTGTGGCTGCGACGCGCACTGATGTGCACATGCGCCACCACGACCGCCCTGTTTCCCGTGTAGGCCATCAGTCTGCGTGGCAGACCCTTGCGCACGAGCCCGGACGAGACCCACCGCTCGTAGTTACC
>JAFGIE010000186.1 GCA_016929775.1 Anaerolineae bacterium | reverse complement strand
TGGGCGCCCGCAGGGCGCAATGCGTGTACGCAGGTCGAATCGTGCTCCATTATACCACAGGAGCACAGGCGCGCGAAAACGTCCTTGATAGAGGGCGCGATCTGCAGTATAATGTGTGCGTCGGGTCGCCGTGAGCACGTGGAGGGCGAGGTGAACGAGGGGATGCAGCGCTATAGGTGGGTCCTCGCTTCGACCCTTGCGCTCGCGATCGTGATCGGCGGCGTTGTCCTGTGGCGCCGTTGGCCTCGTCCGGGCCCGATCGTGATCTCGACGCCAGCGCCCACTCAGACGCCGTCTCCTGTCCCCTCGCCGACGCCTTCGCCGCTGCGTGTCTATGTCAGCGGCGCCGTCGTACAGCCGGACGTCTACCTCCTGCCGCCAGGGAGCATCGTCAAGGATGCGCTTGCCGCCGCTGGCGGCGCCACCGAGCATGCGGATCTGACGCGAGTCAACCTGGCGGTCGCGCTCCGCGATCAGCAGCAGGTACACGTGCCGTGCGTGGGCGAGGGCGCCCCAAGTGCGGCAACCACTGGGCCTGCCCCGACGGTTGGTCCACCTGCCGAGGTCGACATCAACCACGCTTCGCTGGAAGAGCTCGACGCGCTGCCCGGAATCGGCCCGGCGATCGCGCAACGGATCATCGACTACCGGGAGGCGTACGGTGGGTTCGTCAGCCCGGAAGAGATCATGAACGTACGGGGCATCGGCCCGTCGACGTACGCCGAGATCGAGCACCTGATCGTGGTCCGCTAGCGGTCCTACCGGTCGGATGCGCGTCCCGGCAGCGGCGGCGCGGGGAACCGTACCAGGCCTATGCCTCGGCGTTCTCTTGGTTGATCTGATCGAGCAACGCCAACAGCTCGGCGTTGGACGGGATGTCGCTCATCGAATGCCCATAGTGCACATAGCGCGCTCGCCCGGACTTGTCCACGATCACCTGGGCTGGCATGCGGCCCATCTTGAACAGTTTGACCTCTTGCCCGTACAGCTTGAGCACGCTGTGCTCGGGGTCCGGGAGGCCCACAAAGGGCAAGCCCTCCTCCTGCCAGTACGCGGCAAATGCTGCCTGATCTTCGGGGCCAACGACGACGACCTCGGCGTCCCGCGACACGAACTCCTCGTATCCCTGGCGCAACTGCGCCATGTGCCGGCGGCAGAACGGTCACATGAAGGTGCGGTTGAACACCAGCACCACGTGCTTCCGATCCCGATAGTCGGACAGGCGGACCGTCTCGCCCTTCCAGTCCAGCAGTGCGAACTCGGGCGCGACGGCGTTCAGCTCTACGCGTGCCATACGGTTCTCCTCTCCTCTCGCATCTCTCACTCCCATTCGATCGTCGCAGGCGGCTTGGAACTGATGTCGTATACGACCCGGTTGACGCCCTCGACCTCGTTCACGATGCGGCTGCTGGCTCGACCGAGCAGGTCGTGTGGCAGGGCAGCCCAGGAGGCGGTCATGAAATCGCCCGTAGTCACCGCACGCAGCGCCACGACCTGCTGGTACGTACGCCCGTCGCCCATCACGCCTACGCTGCGCACCGCGAGGAGGACGGCAAAGGCCTGCGCCACGTTGTGGTACTGCCCGGCGGCGCGCAGCTCGTCGATCCAGATCGCGTCGGCGGCGCGCAGGATCTCGAGCCGCTCCCACGTGATCTCGCCCAGGACGCGCACGCCTAGGCCCGGACCGGGAAAGGGGTGGCGCCAGACCATGTCGTGCGACAGGCCAAGGGCCTCGCCCACGCGGCGCACCTCGTCCTTGAACAGGTCGCGCAGCGGCTCGACGAGCTCAAAGTCCATGTCCTCGGGCAGACCGCCGACGTTGTGATGGCTCTTGATGCGGTGCGCGTCGGGGCGCCCGGCGCTCTCGATCACGTCGGGATAGATGGTGCCCTGGGCGAGGAATCGCCGCACGTCGCGCCCTGCGCGTGCGGCGATGCGAGCCGCCTCGCGCTCAAAGATGCGGACGAACCGTTCGCCGATCACACGCCGCTTCTGCTCCGGGTCGATCACGCCCTGCAGGGCGCTCAGGAACTCCTCGGTCGCATCGACCGCGATCAGGCGCATGCCCAGGGCGCGCTGAAAGGTTTCCACGACCTGCGCCGGCTCACCGCTGCGCATGAGGCCGTTGTTGACAAAGACACACGTCAACTGGTCGCCCACGGCGCGGTGGACGAGCGTCGCGGCGACCGCCGAGTCGACGCCCCCGCTCAGCCCGCACACGACGAGCCCATCGCCGACCTGTGCGCAGATGCGCGCCGTCGCCTGCTCGATGAAATGCCCGGTGGTCCACGCGCCCGTGCAGCCGCACACGTCGTACAGGAAACGACGCAGGATCTCCATCCCGCGCGGGGTATGCTGGACCTCGGGGTGGAATTGGATCCCATACCAGCGGCGCGCGTCGTCGCCCATGGCGGCGACGGGTGTGTTGTCGCTCTCGGCGAGTGGGTGGAAACCGGGCGGGATGCGCTCCACGTGGTCGCCGTGGCTCATCCATACCTCGAGGACGGGCGGCAGTCCGGCAAAGAGCGGGCTCGCCGCGTCGACGACGGTCGCCTGCGCGGCGCCGTACTCGCGCCGCCCGGAGGGGACGACCACGCCGCCCAAGCTGTGGGCCAAGAGCTGCATGCCGTAGCACAGCCCCAGGATCGGGACCCCCGACCCGGTGACGTGGGGATGCAGCGACGGCGCGCCCGGATCGTAGACGCTGTTCGGTCCCCCCGAGAGGATGTAGCCGCGCGGATCGAGGGCCAACGCCTCCGATGCCGGGGCATCCCAGGGCAGGACCTGGCAGTAGACGTTCAGTTCGCGGACGCGGCGCGCGATCAGCTGGGTGTACTGCGAGCCATAGTCGAGGATGACGATCGTTTCCTGGTGCTCGGGCATGTGGTCCCTCTAGGTCGTGGCCTCGGGATGGTAGTGCTGGATGGCGCGGGTGTTGATCATCACCAGGTCGTGCTCACGCCGGAGGTCGGCTTGGATCTCGCGCAGTGGGTAGATGGTGGCTTCGGTCAAGGGCTGAAAGTCCCCGTGCAGGGTGTCGAAAACGTCGTTGATCTGGTCCTCGGCGCCCAGGTGCAGCCCGCCGCGCAGGACAAAGCCCGGCATGTAGACGATCGTGCGCTCGACGCGTCGCAGTATGGCGCTCTCTTGCTGCACGGTGTCGTCCTGAAAGGTGATGAACAGGATCTGGGCCTTGTTGACGGTCAGCCGGGGCACGCTGATCGCCCGGAGCGGGGCGCCGCGTAGGAGCGGTGCAAAGGTCGCATCGGCAAGGGAGAAGCAGATCGTGTCCGGGGCGTTGATGGCGATCGCAAAGGAGCCGATCGGGTCATACACGCCTGCGACGTGGTGCGTAGCGGTGTACAGATCGACCGGGTAGGATCGTCGCCTGACTTCCATGGTCGCCTCCTGGGGACTGGCACGGTCTATGCCTTCGCGAAAGCAGCGTGCGCCCGCTTGTCACCACGAGATGCCTGGCCAAACCTGCGAAAGGACGAGCCCTTGGGGCGCCGCGATTTGCACAGACGCCGGTTCTATGCTACAATGCTCCCTACACGGTGACTGTAGCCGAGTGGATAAGGCATCTGGTTGTGGCCCAGAAGACCGTGGGTTCGAATCCCACCAGTCACCCCTCGACAGCCCCTACACAAGGGGCTGTTTGCGTTATCCACGCGGGCTATTATAGCACGGGCCCCGTTCTTTTGACAAGCACCCGGCGCCGTGCTACAATAGCCTGCGCATGCGCCCGTAGCTCAATGGATAGAGTCGCTGACTTCGAATCAGAAGGTTGTGGGTTCGAGTCCCGCCGGGCGCGCCAAACGAGATAGCCCCCAAGAGTGTGCGAACCATGGGTTCGCCCCAACCCTTGGGGGCTTTGCGTCTTGTATCCGGAAAGTGTGCTCTAGAAGGGACTGGTTACGGTTACCGTGTCATAGACCTGGTCCGGGTTCAGGTCTTCTGACCAGATCGTGCGGCAGCCCAATTGAATGGCGCTGGCGATGATCATCGCGTCCCAGAATGAGGTCTGATACCGGTCTTGCAGGCGAATCGCGTCCAGGACGTCCTCCACTCCCGGGCGGTGTACCTGCCACACCGAAAGGTCGGCGATGATCTGCGCTGCTGCATCGGGCGTCAGCGGCTTGGCGACCTTTTGAGTGATGGTCACATAGAATTCCTGCAGTACCTGGATGCTCAGGCAACCTTCGCCCGACTGCCACAACGTGCGTACCAGGTCACGTGCTCGGGTGTGCTTTTCCCTTGCGGAGTAGTCGTGAGCATAGATCAGGATGTTTGTGTCGACGAACTGCAGGTCCCTAGGCTCGCTCATGAAGCTCATCTCGCCGAGTTAGGACCTTGCCCCCTGTGCCTAGGTCGACGCTCCGCTCAAGGCGCTGCAGGTGTCGTTGTCGCGCGTGGGCATAGGCATCCTCTTGCTGGACCAGCTGCTCCAATGTCTGAGTGAGTAGGCCAGAGACAGAGGTGTTGCGTCTAACGGCAAGCAGTTTGACTTTGAGCAACACGTCTTTGGGAAGCGCGAGTGTGATGTTTTGTGTTTCCATCGTGTCCTCCACGTGATCAAGTGTAGCACGAAAACACGTGAGAGTCAAGTTCTAGATGCCGCTGTGGACCGCGCCCGACCGGACCAAGCGCCCAGCGGCGCTCAGTTGACTGGGCACGCCTTTGCCAGGCGGGTCACGGTGTACGCGAGGGGAGCCGAGATTGGGGATGTCCGCCTGCACCACGTGTGGCGCACCCCCCTGGGGCCCGCTGGGTGAGCGAGTCGACGCGAAGCATCATCGAGGCGAGGTCAGCGTCGTCAACAAGTCGCGCATCGTGGGCCATAGCGCCCGGTACTTGTCGAACCGCGCCTGGTAGTGGCGATGCAGGCGTGCTTGGGGTGTGAAGGTGCGGTCGAGCCGGACCATCGCCTCGACGCCGCTCTGGTAGGACGCGAACGTCCCGCTGCCCACGCCCGCCACGATCGCGGCGCCCAGCGCGCCGGCTTCGGTGACCTGGGGGCGCACGAACGGCACACCAAAGATGTCGGCAGAGAGCTGGATCCACGCGTCTGACTTGCTGCCGCCCCCCACAGCTCTGAAATCGGCGATCTGGATGCCGGTCTGTGGCAGATCCTCCACGCACGCCCTGAGATAGAACGCCACGCCCTCGAGCAGCCCCTTCAAGATGTCGCCGCGCGTCGTGTCCAACCGCAAGCCGGCGAGCACCCCGCTCGAATCGGCGACAAAGTCGGGCGGGCCTGTGGGGGCAAAGTGTGGCAAGGATAGGACGCTGCTGGGCTGGGGCGGCATCTCGGCGATCAGATCGGCGTACACGTCGCCGCCGCACGCCTGCGCCTGTCGATGCTCGGCGATCGCAAACGTATCGCGGTACCACTTGAGGAGCGCGCCGCCCTGGTTGTAGATAAAGGTCACATACAGCCCCGGCACGGCGTGGTGCTCGGTGTTGAGCCCGCGCGCGATCATGGTCGCCGCTGCAGGTCGTTGGGCAAAGACCGGCGTGATGCAGAAAAAGGTGCCCATGCCATATACCGCGCGTCCGGGCTCGATCGCGCCGCAGCCTACCGCGTTGGCGCACTGGTCGTGGGCTCCGGCGACAAGGCGAACGCGCGGCGGCAGGCCCAGCTCAGACGCGATCCCCGGCGGAATCTGGCCCACCACCGTGCCCGAGGGCACTGTGTGGGGCAGTTTCTCACGATCCAGTCCAGACCACGCCAAGAGCTCGTCGGACCAGTCCCCGCGGTCGATGTCGAACAAGAGGGTGCGGTTGGCAAGCGAATAGTCGGTACAGGCCTCTGCTCCGAGCAGGTAGAGGACCAGACCGCCCCACAGCAGGAACTGGAACGTGCGCTCGTACAGCTCGGGCTGGTGCTCCTGGATCCATTTGAGCCGCGTCAAGCTGTAGGGGTTGCCGAGCGTATTCCCGTTGGTCCGGTACAGGCGCTCGTTGTCGAGCGCCCGCCCCAATGCGTTCAGGTAGGCCTCGCCGCGCAGGTCAAAGTTGGGGTTGATCGACGGACCGAGGATCTGGCGATCCCGACTGACCGGGACCATCGCCTCTCCCATCGACGAGACAGACAGGGCCGAAACCGGATCGGCGGTCGACTGCGCTGCTGCCTGGCGGATCGTCTCCTTGACCTTCCCCCACACCTCGACGGCGTCGAGCTCGGCCCAACCGGGGTGGGGGCGCTGCAGGTCGTATTCCCGGTACGCCGACGCGATCTGCCTTCCATCCACCGCAAACACGATCGCCTTGCACCCGGTCGTGCCGACGTCGATCCCGAGCAGGCTCATGGCGCCTCCTCCCCCGCGATCGTGCGCTGCTTGCCGGCGACGCGAAAGTAGTCGCGCAGCAGTTCGCAGGTGCGCGCATGTACTGCCGCTTGCGCCGCCGCCATCCCCGAAGCGGAGCGTGCGTCCTCGTACGCCCGCCGGATCTCGGAAGCCACGTTGACCTTGGCGATCCCGTGCGGGATCGCCGCCAACAGGCTCGCGTGCTGTACGCCCGATCCGCCGTGCAAGACGAGCGGCACGCCCGTTGCCTGCCGCAGACGCTCCAGGTGTTCCAGGTTGAGCCGGGTCTCGATCTTGGGGCGATCTCTGGCTGCGCCCGAGATCGCGCCGTGAATGTTGCCCACGGCTACCGAGAGCCAATCGCAGCCCGTTTCGCGCACAAAGCGAGAGGCTTCGCGCACATCCGTGAAGCCCCTCCCCGAGGCGTACAGCTCCTCGTAAGGGGGAAGAGGCCCTGCGCCGTGCCCCAGCACAGCGCCCAGTTCGGCTTCGCACGGGATACCTGCCCGGTGGGCCATCTCGACCACCTGTCGCGTCACACGGATGTTCTCCTCGAGGTCGAGCCGCGAGCCGTCGATCATCACCGACCCGTAGCCCAATCCAATCGCCTGCTCCAAGATCGGCAAATAGTCCACGCGCAGGTCGTCTTCGTCGATCGCCGGAACGTGGTCCAGGTGCAGCCGCACGTGGTCCAGGTCGGCCCAGCGCGCGAATTCGGCCATCACCGCAGCGGGGCCAATGCTTTCGAACTTGAGCCACTCCAGCCGCGCCGTCTCGATCAGGGCAAACGCGTCCATGTCCACGATGGCGCAGACCACGGGCTCGATCATCGGCAGGTAAGGTACGTTGAAGGCTGGGATGACGATGCCTGCCGCCTGCGCGCGCCGTACTGCGTCGGCTGTGCTCCACATCGGCGCTATTCCTCCTGTGGAACCGAGACCTCGAATCCCAGGTACCGGGTCAGCGCCTCCCGCACAGGTTCGAGGTGCAAGCCGGGGGTCACGCTGACGTGGTGGCGGTAGCCGTTGTAGCCCACGTGCAGCAGCACGTCCTGCAGCCGGGCGATCTCGGCAACCCCGCCGCACCCAAAGAACTCGGGCGGGATCTCGTCGTCGGTGAAGCGACCCTGACCCAGATAGAAGCGCAGCTCTCCCGCATCGGTCATCATGCTGCCGAACGTGATCGGCTGGGCGGCGATGCGCCCGACGTGGCAGCCGTAGCTGCGCCCTGGGCCCACCGAGTTGGCGAGGATGGCGTGGTCGACGATCCTGCCTTCGCCGGACATCAAGCGCTTGGGCACGGGCCCGCAGTGAAAGAGAATGCACTTGTCGTCGTCTGGGCCATAGTTGTTGTTCCAGTCCAGGCAAGTCGCCGGCTGACCGGAGGCGAGGCTGAGCGCGCGCATCGCCACTGCGTTCCCGACATCCACTTCGCACGCTGCGATGATGCCCCGGTTGTTCAGCTCGCCGAGCAGAACGCAGCCCGAGATGCCCAGCTGCTCCTGCAGCTCGATCCAGCAGCGCAGGGCGATGGCGTCCAACTGGTACTCGTCGATCAATGCGTCGAGCACCACGCCCAGGCGCGTAATGCGCTCGAACGCGGCTGCGGGCACGCCCTCCCACCCCACGTACGCCTGCAGCGCATCCGCTTTCGCCACGTACGCCGGATCGGAGGTCCGGAGCTGGTCCATCCGCGCGAACACGCTGGATAGGTCGAACGTCTCCATCGTGATGTCGTGCCGCTGCAGCGCGACCTCGTCGATGCGCACGGTCTTGAAGGCGGTGGTCCGCGCCCCGATCGCGCCGACGACCATGCCCTTCATGCCCTTGACCACGCGGCACACCCGGTCAAAGTAGTCGACGTTCTCCCGGAATCGATCGCTGGCTGGATGAACGACGTGCGGCTTGAGCGCCGTGAAGCGCAGGCCATACTGACAAAAGACGTCCATGACGGAGAACTTGCCGCAGAACGCATCGCGCCGGACTTCAGGGGCCAACTTGTCCAGCTCGTCGGGGTACGCCTGGATCAGGATCGGCACGCCCGCGTCCTTGAGCGCAGCCACCGCGCCGGTCTCGTCGCCGAAATTCGGCAGGCAGAGGATCACGCCGTCGTACTGCCCGCGGTGCGCCCGCAGCCAGTTGGCATAGACCTCGCCTTCGCGCGCGGTCTCGACGGCGCCCAACCGGGTGGCGCCTTCCTCCATCATCAGGACGTCGTGTCCCCACGCCTTGAGCGCGCGCGACAAATCCTCCCTGGCTCCAGCCATCAGCGACCCCGGGAAAAAGCCCCGGTTCCCGAAAAAGAGTGCGAACGTAGACTTGTGCACGTCGTGCCTCCTCTCGTCGAACATAGTTGGGTTTCGTCCAAGGCGACAGCCGTTCTCGCTGGCGAGACGGTCGCCTGTAGCGTCCGTCAGTCGCTCACCAGCTCGGGCACGAGGTCGAGGTGGCCCTTGAACTGGGCCAAGTAAAGGTCGTGGTAGAATCCCTTGCGCGCCAGCAGCTCACAGTGCGTGCCCCGCTCGATCGTCTCACCGTCATTGATCACCACGATCTGGTCCGCTTCGCGGATCGTGCTCAGGCGGTGGGCGATGACAAAGCTGGTGCGGCCCTCCATGAGCCGCAGCATCGCCTCCTGGATCGTCCGCTCGGTGCGGGTGTCGATGCTGCTGGTTGCCTCGTCGAGCACCAGGATGCTCGGGTCTGCCAGGACGGCGCGCGCGATCGCCAGGAGCTGGCGCTGCCCCTGGCTGAGGTTGCTGCCGCGTTCCGAGAGCGGCGTCGCGTAGCCGTGCGGTAGGTGCCGGATGAACGGGTCCGCATTGGCGATCACCGCCGCCGCCACCACCTCTTCGTCCGTGGCGTCGAGGCGCCCATAGCGGATGTTCTCCATAACGGTGTCGGCAAAGAGGTAGGTGTCCTGGAGCACGATGCCCAGCTTGCGCCGCAGGTCGTGGACCTGCACGTCGCGGATGTCGATCCCGTCAATCAGGATCCTGCCGCTGCCGACGTCATAGAAGCGCGTCAAGAGGTTGACGATCGTCGTCTTGCCGGCGCCGGTCGGCCCGACCAGGGCGATCGACTGCCCAGCCTCGGCGTGCAAGCTGACGTGCTTGAGGACGGGGACCCCAGCCGCGTAGGCAAAGCAGACGTCCTCAAAGGTGACGTCGCCCTTGACGGCGCCGAGCGGCTGCGCGCCCGCTGCGTCCGCCACGTCCGGCACTTCGTCGAGGATCGCGAATACCCGCTCCGCGCCTGCAATGGCGGACTGGATCGTGTTGTAGAGGCTGGCGATGCCGTTCAGGGGCCACCCGAAACGGCGCGCGTACTGCACAAAGCTGGCGATGTCGCCCACGGTCGCCAGGCCCCGCACCGCCATCCACCCGCCGACGCCGGCGACGATCGTCAGCCCGGTGTTGTTGACCAGGTTGGTGATCGGAGGCAGCGTACCGGCAAAGACCTCGGCGCGTGTCGATGCCTTGCGCAGCTTGCGATTGACCTCCCTGAACGCGGCGACCACGTTCGGCTCGCGGCTGTATGCCTTGACGACGCGCGCACCTGTCACCGTCTCCTCGATGATCCCGTTCAGGTCGCCCAGGAAAGCCTGCTGCTGGCGGAAACCGCTCCGGGTCCGCTGCGCGATCCAGCGGCTCAGCATCACCATCAGCGGCACTGTGATCAGCGTCACGATGGCAAGCCGCACGTTGAGCAGGAGCATCATCGCCGCAACGCCCACCAGGCTCAGGAGGTTGGAGATCAGGCCAGACACCCCGGACGTGAGCACGTTGCTGATGTTCTCGACGTCGTTGGTCAGGCGGCTCATCAGCTCGCCGTGCGTCCTCTGGTCGAAGAAGCGCAGGGAAAGCGTCTGGAGCTTGGCAAAGAGGTCATCGCGGATGTCGTTGACGGCTTGCTGCGATGCCTGGGCCATGACGTAGGTCTGCAACCAGGAGACGAGGGCCTCGCTCACATAGACTGCCAGCATGAGCAGCGCCATGCCTGCCAGGCCCGCGAGGTCGCCCGTGTCGATGTACTCGTCGATCGTCCTGCCCATCAGGTAGGGGCCCAGTGTGCCGAGTCCCGAAGAGACGATCACTAGGAGCGTCGTGATCGCCAGCGCGCCCTCTTGCCGCTTTAGGTAGTCCCAGATCCGGAGCAGCGTGCCCTGTATGTCATGCGCGCGCTCCTTCCGCCCTCGCAGGTGCCCCATCGGCCCGCCGCCACTGCGTCTGCGGGGTTCCCGCGATGTCGTCTTTTCCGTCGCGTTGCCCTTAGCCACGACCGCCCACTCCGTTCCCCAACTGCGAGTCATAGATCTCGCGATAGATGGCGCTGGACGCCATGAGCTCCTTGTGCGTGCCCTCGGCTGCGATGCGACCTTGGTCCAAGACCAGGATCTTGTCGGCGTTGAGCACGGTGCTGATCCGCTGTGCGATGACAAAAGTGGTGTTGAGCCGTCCCGCGAGGCCATCTCGGCTGTTGATCAGCGCCTCCAGCGCCTCCTGGATCTTGGCCTCGGTCTCGACGTCGACCGAGCTGGTGCTGTCATCCAGGATCAGGACCTTGGGCTTGACCAGCAGCGCCCGCGCGATCGCCAAACGCTGCTTCTGCCCGCCAGAGACGTTGACGCCCCGCTGTCCCAGCACGCTGTCATACCCAGCGGGCAGGGCCATGATGAACTCGTCCGCTTGGGCGGCTTTTGCCGCTGCGACGACCTCCTCGTCCGTGGCGTCCGGGCGCCCGTACCGGATGTTGTCGCGGATCGTGCCGCTGAACAGGACGGGCTCTTGCAGCGCGACGCCGATGTGCTGGCGCAGCGCCGCCTGGTCCAGATCGCGGACGTCGACGCCGTCGATCGTCACCGCGCCGCCGCTCACGTCATAGAAACGCGGGATCAGGTTCACCAACGTCGTCTTGCCCGACCCCGTGGCGCCGAGCACTGCCACCGTCTGCCCCGGCTCAGCCCGAAAGGTGACGTTCCGCAGGACCGGTTCGTTGCCGTCGTCGGCGTACGCAAAGGTCACGTCGTCGAACGCCACGCGTCCCTCGGGCGAAAAGCTGTCCCGTGCATCCGGTCGGTCCTGCACGTGGGGCATGCTGTCGAGCACCTCCTGGACGCGTTCGGCTGAAGCCTGTGCGCGCGCGACCCGCATCGACAACATGCTCACGAACATGAGCGCCCAGGACGTGCGCGTCAGGTAGTAGATGAAGGCGATCACCTGCCCGATCCGCAGCGTCCCCGCGACCACCTGGAAGCCGCCCAGGTACACCGCCGCCACGACCCCGACGTGCAGTGCGGTCGTGATCGCGGGTGAGGAGAGGGCGACGACCCGGGCGGCGCGGACCGTGATCGCCATCAGCTCGTCGTTCACGCGACCGAAGCGCGCGATCTCGTAGGCGCCGCGGACAAAGGCCTTGACTACCCGCACGCCCGCCAGGTTCTCCTGCATGACGGTGTTCAGGCTGTCGAGGCGTTCCTGGACGTCGCCGAACATGGGGTAAGCTTTGTTGACGACCCAGCCCAGGATGGCGCCGATCAGGGGCACCAGTATCACGAACATCAGCGCCAAGCGCGGGCTGGTCAGGATCGCCATGATCAGGCTGCCGATGATCAGCAGCGGCGCGCGGATCATGATGCGCAGCATCATCGAGACCAGCTGCTGGAGCTGTGACACGTCGTTCGTCAGCCGCGTGACCAGCCCGCCGGTCTCCAGCTCGTCAAAGTTGCCGAACGAGAGCGAGTGGACCTTGGCAAAGAGCGCGTCCCGCAGGTCGGTGCCAAAGCCCTGCGAGGCGAGGACGGCAAAGGTCGTCGACGCGATCCCGCCCACAGCGCCGACCACGGACAGCCCCAACATCCACAGGCCCGCGTTGATCACCACGGACATGTCGCCCCCGACGATGCCGTCGTCGATGATGCGCTCGATCATCCGCGGCTGCAGCAGATCGACGGCGACCTCGAACAACATGGTCACGGGTGCGAGGATCACCCAGTGCCGGTAGGGTCCCAAGAACTGGATCAGTTTGCGAATCGCACCCATATCTCGTGCATCCTCTGCGACGTACCACGGCTGTGCGCGCTCCGTGCCGCACATCCCGGGTGTCGGCACCCGCGATCATCTCCTACGCAGTCCGCCCGGACCACGCTGGTGGGTCGACACCCCCACGGTCGCGCTATTGTACTGCAAAACGACGCTGCGATCGATTCCCGCCCCTCTACCTCCTCGAGCGTGTTCGCCAAGAAGCAACTGTCGTGTAGGGCCGCTGCCTCCTCGGAGGGACTCGTCTACTCGGCAGGCGGTTCGTCGGACTCGGCGCCAGATGGCTCTTTGCGCAGCAACTGGCGGACGATGATCCAGCCGCCCACGACAAGTAGCGCGACCGCCGCGATGTACTGGGCTGCGTTCTCGGCGATCAGGAACGAGATCGCGATCACTGCCGTGATCCCGCCCGGAATCAGCGCCCACCACTGCTTGGAATTGCGTGCGAACACGACAAAGAACGGCAGCGAGACGGCAAACAGGACATACGCCGGGATCAGCAGGTCGTCGAGGAGCTCGGCGCCGATCAGGCCAACCATGAGGGCGACCGCCGCGATGATGTAGGCAGGGATCAGCAGTCCCCACCGTTGGCGGTCGCGCAGGAACCCGACCACGAAAGGCAGGGCGACCGCCGCCAGCACGTAGGTGGCGATGGTTTCGTCCCGCAGGACATCAAGCGTGATCAGCGCGATCAGCCCGGCGATCGCCCATGCCACGTACGCCGGGATCAGCAATCCCCAGTCGCGGCGATCGGTCAAGAAGGCGCCGCAGGCGACGAGCCCGGCGACGCCCAGAATGGCAACCCACGCCCACGCTGTCAGGTCGGTGAACGCCTCGATCAGCAGTACGACCCCCAGCAGGATCAGCAGTGTTCCCCAGATCCATCCCTGTCTCATCGTGCGCGAGCCCATGGTCTGCACCTCCTTGTCCGGTAACGAGCGCGGTTCCGCTGCCCGCTTCTCAGGGCGAGCATCGCGTATATTGTAGCATGGTCCGCACCGGGTTGCCAACCTGTTTTCCGTCTGCGCGCCGCGCACGTGCGTGGATTGGCCAAAACGAGGCGGATATGGTACAACACAACCGATGCCGTTCATCTCTTGACCCGCGCGGGCAAGGAGGCGCGCCATGCAGCTGCGGCTCTATCGGCAGAGCGACAAACAGGCCTGTCTTGGCCTGATCGACGGCAACACGCCCGACTTTTTCGCGCCGCACGAGCGCGCCGAGTTCGAGGCGTTCCTGCAGGATCCCGGGGACAGGTACTGGGTTGCGGAGGATGACAGCGGGACGGTCGTCGGATGCTGCGGCTACTGGCGGATTCCCGGCAAACCCGTTGCCGTCATCACGTGGACCATGGTCGCGCGCAGCTGGCAGGGTCACGGCGTGGGGCGCCTCCTCTTCCAGACCTGCCTGGATCACGTGTGCCGCATTCCGGACCTGCAGACGGTGACGCTCGAGACGAGCCAGCACGTCACGGGGTTCTACGAACGGGTAGGGGGCTTTCGTATCGTCGAGACTGTCAAGGATGGGTTCGCCCCCGGGCTGCACAAGGTAGTGATGCGCCGCGAGCGGACGGAGGCGTGGTGCGACGAGAACGCGCGGCAGCGGGCAGCGCTGTGAGCGTACTGGGTGCGGCGTGGGCTGAGGCCCGCTCGTGGGCTGAAGCCCCATCTGCTCGGCTACGTTGGCGTCTGCGCCAGCAGACGGATCCGCGAACGGGGTGCGCGTGATGAGGAGGAGCGTCGGTGAGGATAGAAGCGAACGTCGTGTATGGCATGGTCTCGGGGCTGGCCCTGCTGCTGGACGTCCACCATCCTGAGCAGCCAAACGGCTGTGGCATCGTTCACATCTCGGGCAGCGGCTGGAGCGCGCCCCTCGGCCTGGACGCTAGGCCGCTCAAAGAGAGCCCCCACGTCCAGATCGAGGGCAGACCGCTCGTCGATGCCGGCTATACGCTCTTTGCGATCAATCACCGGGCTGCGCCGCGATTCCGGTATCCGGACCCGGTCCAGGACGCGCAGCGCGCGGTTCGCTATGTGCGCTACCACGCGACCGACTATGGCATCGACCCGGACCGCATCGGCGCGATCGGCGGTTCTTCGGGTGGGCACCTGGTGAGCATGCTCGGCGTACTAGACGGAAGTGGAGACCCGGAGGACGAGAGCCCGATCAACCGCCTGAGCGCCAAGGTCCAATGCGTCGTCGCCCGCGCGGCTCCTGCCAGTTTCACGACCGATTGGCCTGGGCGGGGCGCGCCGTCGATGTTCCTGGGGGCTGCGGTCAACCCCAACGCCGATCCGGGGTCCGTCGAGTACCGGCGGGCGCGCGAAGCGTCCCCGGTCTCACACGTCACCCCGGACGATCCGCCCTTCTTTCTCATTCACGGCGACGCGGACGACACAGTCCCCATCGCCCACGCGGAGGCAATGGTCGAAGCGCTGTGCGGGGCAGGCGTGCCGGTCAAGCTGCGCCGCGTGCCCGGAGGCGTACACGGGCCTGGGCTGGTCGCCGATCCCGAGATCGCCGCCGAGATCGTGGCTTGGTTCGATCAGCACCTGAGAGAGTGCTAGGAATTCTCGAGCTGCCTCAGGTCTCGATCGCCACGTGGTAGCGGATCCGGTCCGACGGGTGCGCCATGTCCACGCGCGCGAGTCCGCACAGCCCACGCCGGTTCTCGTACCCGAAGGGCAGGTCCACCATGTGGTCGAGCGCGCCCTCGACGCGGACCTGTATCGCCTCGCGGCCCATGCGCAGCCGGAGCACGGCCGTGTCGCCGCATGCCTCGCTCCCCACCTCAGTGACCTGCCCCGAGCCGCAGTCGCGCAAGTAGGGGATCAGCAGCGTCTTGTACCCAACCAGGTTCGGCGTCCGTTCCTCGACGTGCACGCCTGACGCATCCGCGCACAGGGACATCTCGTAGGTGTAGGGGTCTCCCTTGGCCCTGGCGCGAAGGTGCAGGCTCGCCTCCGTCGGCCCACGCTCGATCCGGCCGATCAGCCTGAGGTCCTGCTGCGCGATGACCCGCAGCGCCGAGCGCCCCGCGCGTTCGCGGATCGCCAGTCCGAGGTTGTAAAAGCCGGGCTCCGAGAGGTGCCGCACGCTGGAGGCAAGGTGCAGGACGCGGTTCGGCCCAAAGGTCAGGTCGACCAGCCCGAACCCGTCGTACTGGGACGAGGGAAACGCGTTGACGTGGGCGCTGTAGGGACCGCAGTGGACCAGCGCCCGGTAGGTCGGATCGTCTTCGACGAACGTCGCGGGCGCTCGACCGGCATGGTCCGGGATCGGGGGCTGGTCGAAACCGTCGAGGACCGCCAGGGCGAGAAAGGCGAGGGGCAGGTTGCCGTGGTGCGCGTCTGCGGTGTAGGACTCATAGCCGACACGGTAGCTGGGCGGCAGCAAGTTTTCCGCCGGGCTGTACGGGCCCAGCGGTCGCTGCCAGCGCACGAACGAGGCGAAGGCACGTCGCGCTGCGTCGATTGCGAGGAGGCTCCGGCGCGGGTCGCGCTCGCGAAAGTAGCCCGCCGCCAGCCACAGGTATGCACACTGGGCGCCCACTGTCCAGGTCAGCCCCGTGCTCCGGAACGCCGAAGCCAGGGACCCGTCGGAGAGCTGCACGCTCAGGCTGCGGTCCAGGCCCGTCACCATCAGGCGCTCCAACTGCGCCCGCCAGGCGCCGTCGTACCCGGCGGTCAGGATGTCGGCGAGCTGGAAGCGCGTAAAGAGATCGTACGAGTTGGGATGGCCTGGCTCTTGGTAGAGGCCCTGCTCGATCAGGATGCTGTTCGCAAAGTAGGGTTCCAGCCAGCGATCGAACTGCTCCACCGTCGTGGGCGACAGGCCCGCCCGGATCCGGCGCCACTCACCCGCGACCCAGACTGCTGCCCAGTTCGACGGCGGGCGCATGCGGAACACGGTCGGCACGTCCACGGCGGCAATCCGTCGCGCAAACTCGTCCGCAGCGGGCGCCCCGAGATCCCTCAGGATCAGATAGGTCCTCAAGATCGGGGGCCAGAAAAAGTCGCGGTGGTTGATCGCACTCAGGGCGCCGGTGGTCCGCGCCACCCCTGACGCGGGCGACGCGCGGTGCGGGTCGCTCACGTACGTGAGCGAGGCGTCTAGCCCTGCGATCGCCCGCGCCATGCGCTGATCTCGTTCTGCGGGGAGGCCCACGGCAGCCAAGACCGCCTGGCACAGGGCGTGAAAGGGCGTCCCGTACTGCGTCGGTTCCGCAAAGACCGGGTCCAGCATCTCGCCCGACGCCTGCAGATAGGGTTCGTAGCTGGCGACGCCGGTCCTGAGCGCATCGATCGGCAGCATGATCATCTCTCCTGCGCCGGGGGCTCGTACGAGCAGCAAGCCGGCGCGCGCCGTTGTGGCATGGGACGCCGCGCGTACGAGCGGCGCGCGGGCCCGCCTCCTACGCCTGGGGCGGGATCAGCGCGTCGCGGATCGGCGTGACCCAGCCGTCCCGGTCGATGTCGTACAGCACAAAGTCAGAGTCGAACTGCCAGTACGACCAGCTCCACCCCATGCGCTCGCACTCGCGGGCCACATAGCCCGTCCATCGTGCGCGCGATGCCATGTCCGCCGCCTCGTAGGCGCCGAACTCGCCGAGGAGGATCGGGCGATCGTGCTGTTCTGCCCAGCGCTGCACCCCGCCCAGCTCGCGCGCGATCAGGGACCGTTCCTCGGGCGTGCCCAGCCATTCGACGCCCGACAGGTCGCGATGCTCGGTCCAAGGCGCGCCCTGGTGGGTGAAGGGCATAGGGTGGTAGTAGTGAACGGTGGCGATGATGTTGCGATCCGACTCAGGCAGCTCCAGTTCGTCGAGATAGTCGATCCCGTTCCACCACGCCGGGCCGATGATCAGTGTCCGCTCTGGATTGGTACGGCGGACGAGCTCATAGGGCGCGACGAGGTAGTCGTTCCACAGCGCCGGGGTGAGCGCCCCGTTGGGCTCATTCAGGAGCTCGAACAGCACCGTGGGCGGATAGCCGCGGTAGCGCGCGCCCAACTGGTCCCACGTCGCCATAAGCCTGGGCTTGAGGCCCACCGGGTCTCGGCCGATCGCGATGAACTCGTGCATGTCCAAGATCACGGCGAGGCCGACGTCCAGCGCCTGCGCGACAGCCCAATCGAGGGTGTCGAGCCATCCTGCCTGGATCGCATAGTCGGGCGCGCTGCCCATGAACGCAAAGGGATGCAGGTTGATCCGGACGTGGTCGAACCCGGCTTCCGCGATCAGCCGGAAGTGCCGCTCGCGCATCCGCCCCATGTCCCGCGACTGCCACAGCGCGCGGTCGTAGCCGATCACGTTGACGCCCCGACCGAGGCGCCGGTTCTGCCCAAACGCATCTACTTGCTGAGCCATCTTTTCGCTCCTTTGCACTCGCCTAGTCGTCCGCCACAGGCACGCTGTAGTGCCCAGGCGCTACTCGGCGTACACACTCTCGCGCAAAGCCTGGAGATAGGCCAAGGACTTGGCTGTCTCTGCGCCGAAATCGACCGGCCCACCGCTGGTGCTGACCCACGGGCAGGCTGCCGACACGCCGCGCGTGTAGCCGATGTCGCGCAGGATGCGGAACAGGCGCAAGAACAGGTCGTCCATGTCGCCGACGCCCGGCTGCGCGTGTTCTCCCGCGATGTGCACGTGCAGGCAGTAGGCGGGTTCCTGGGCGAGCAGCTCCAGCGGCTGGTTCCCCTTGAGAAAGTAGTTGATGTCCGCCATCACCCGCACCGACGGGCGCCCGATCTCGTGCTTGGCGAACCGGATCCCGTCGAGGTACATCGGCCACAGCGACTTGGGGTCCGCCGTCGGTTCCAGCGCGACCAGCATGTCGTACATCTCGGCATAGTCTGCCATCCGATCGACGAACCGGATCGCCTGATCCATGGCCTTGGCCTGCGAAAAGCCCTCTGGCCCCACGAAAAAGCTGCCGTACACGCCCACCGTCTCGACGCCCAGGCCCGCCAGGCGCGCAAAGGCACGCTTTGTCCAGAACTCGAGCTGATCCCAGTCTACCCCGGGTCCGACCGGCGTCAAGCCCCAGAACTGGAGAAAGTGGCTCGAGGCCTTGATCGGCGGCAGCTGCGACCAGGAAGCGATCACGCGGCGCTGCTGCGCCCAGTTTGCGGCGCTCTCGAACGGTTTGACCATCAGCGCTACCGGGATCTCGGCCATTTCCCAGCCCGGCGCGATCTGCGCCAGATCGCGTCCCGGCGCCTCTTCGAACAGAATGCAGAACTTGAACCTCTCTGTCATCGGTCCTCCTGTGCCATCACCTCGCTTGCCACTCTGCCGGATCCTGTGCTGCCGCGCGCCCTGCCAGCGTGCCCCGTCACCCCTCGCGGGATGGCAGTCCCTTGCCACGTGCCCGCTCCCGCTGCGCGCCTCTTCCCTGTGCGCTCACCGATTGCCGCGCCGCCGTCGCGTGGTGTGCGTGTCTAGGGCGCCCGCCCGAGGGGCTACGCCAGCTCGCGGGCTGCGCCGTCCATGCGGTCCAGTGTCTCGTCGACGTCCGCCACAGTGTGCGCGCTCGAGTAGCCGTGGTGCGGCGAGACATAGTGCAGGTACACGCCGCGCCGGAGGCAGGCAAGGTGGAAGCGGCGCATCATGTCCATGTCCTGCCGTGCGACGTCGCGGTAGTCGTGCGGCTCTTCGTCCAGGCCAAAGAGCAGCCCAAAGCGCGCGCCGACCCCCTGGACCCAGGCTGTGATCCCGCGCCGCGACATGATCTCGCGCATCCCGGCATAGAGCCGCTCGCCCAGCGCGTCGAGATGGGCGTAGAACCCGGGCTGCGTCACCTCGTCGAGGAGGGCGCGGATGGCGATCACCATGGCGGGCGGGGCGTTGTACGTGCCGCTGTGCAGCGCGGGGCCCACGGGCGTGCAGGTCTCCATGATCGCGCGCGTGCCCATGAACGCCGAGATGGGCATCCCGCCGCCGACCGCCTTGCCGAGCACGGTCATGTCGGGGATGCACGCCGCGCCGAGGGCGGGCCCGGGCCGCACGCGAAAGCCAGAGAGCACCTCGTCAAAGATCAGGACCACGCCCAGCTCGCGGGTCCGTGCGCGCACGGTGTGCAGGAAGGCGGGCGTCGGCACGAGGCCACACGAGTCATAGTTGACCGGCTCCATGATCACCGCCGCCAGCGTGCCCGCCTGCTCGCGCATACAGCGCTCGAACGCCTCCACGTCGTTGAAGGGCAGGACGGTGATCAACGCGTCGTTCGCCGGCGGGATGCCTGCCGAGTCGGGGACGGGGCGCGGGTGGCGCGCCGGGCCCGCCTGATCGAGCGCGGGCCAGTGGCTGTAGCCCACGGTGTCGTTGACGCCGTGATAGTGGCCTTCGAACTTGACGACGCCATACCGACCCGTGTAGGCGCGCGCGATGCGCAGCGCGTGCCAGGTCGTCTCAGTGCCCGAGCAGGCATAGCGCACCATCTCCATGCCCGGGAACAGGGCGAGCAGCCGCTCCGCCACCTCGACCTGGATCGCCGTCTCACACGCCAAGAGCACGCCCATCGACAGCGCTTCCTGCACGGCTTGGACGACCGCCGGGTGCCCGTGTCCCAGCAAGCTCGCTCCGTGCGAGGTACAGTAGTCGATGTAGCGGTTGCCGTCCACGTCGTACAGGTAGGCGCCCTCGCCCCGCTGGAAGTAGAGCGGGTGACCGAGCGCCCCGTTGGCGCGCGCCGAGGCGTTGACCCCACCCGGCATGACGCGCCGGGCGCGCGCCCAGAGCGCGCGCGTCCTCTCGAGCGGCAGTGATCCAGATCCGGACATCGCATCCTCCTCTACGGCCAAGCCAGGTCCGGGTCAAGGGGATAGATCGGCCTGGGCAGGCGCTGCCAGGGCAGCGTCGCGAGTTGCGGGTTGGCGGCGCCGGGTGCGGCGACGACGATCACCTCGTCGTAGATGCCGTCGTAGGCGGCGCGGAAGGCCATGGGCGACTTGACCTGCACCACGCGCGCATCCGCTGGGTCCAGTCCCAGGCTGCGGTAGAGCTGTGGGTCCCACTGCGAGACGGCGCGCTCCATCACGACGAGGTGGATGCCGTTGCACACCAGGACGACGGTGCGTCCCATGTGGTGGGGCACGCCCCGCATGCCAGGCCCCCTGAACGTAAAGGTCCCATCCGAGATCGTCTTGACGGTCCCGGTGAACGGGACCGGGCGGAAGTAGCCGGGAGCGACCGATCCGCCGACCACGACCCGGACCGGAGCGCCCACGCCCGCCTCGATCGCCTGCGCCACGGCGCGCCGGTCCACGACGTTCGCCAACGCAGGCTCTCGGAAGGGCGCCGCGCGCAGCAGTGCGCTGAAGATCGCCGTGCTGTCGCCCGTCGAACCGGACGTCGTGCTGTCGGCAGAGTCGCACAGGATCACCGTCCCTGCTTGGCGCGACAGGGCGCGGCGCACTGCCTCGTCGGGGGGCACCAGGTCCGTGACGAACGCGTGCCGCCGGGCCCAAAAGGCCGCTGCCAGGTCGTGCGCGTGGCGCTGCGCCGCGTGCGGGTCGCGATCCGCGATCACCACGATCGAGGCGGCGACGTCCTCGGTGTCCATCCACGGCTGGACGGGGTAGACGCCGGCGTGCAGCACGGCGCCGCTGCGTTCCAGCTCGAGCGCGCGATCGATCACCTGGGCCAGGGGGCCCCAGTTGTGGGTGCTGTTTTCGGGGGGCAGGAGCATGGGCAGGCGCTCGAGGGCGGTGGTTGGCGCGATGCGGCGCGCGATGGTCGCCGCCAAGATCTCCGCCGCGCGCTGCCCGGTCTCGAACATGTCGACGTGCGGCGCAGTGTGGTAGCCGATCAGGGCGGTTGCCGCGCCCACCATGCGCGCGGTGACGTTGGCGTGTAGGTCGAGCGTGCCGACGACGGGCACGGCAGGGCCCACGAGCGCGCGCACCCGCTCGAGGATCGCGCCGGTGGCGTCTGGCTCGTCCTCCGCCATCATCGCGCCGTGTAGCACCAGCAGCACGCCGTCGAGGGGGAGCGCAGCGCGGAGGCGGTCGAGCAGCTCGCCGAGCAGGCTGCGCAACGTGTCGCCGCGGATCGGAGCGCTCGAAAGCGCGCGCGCCAGCAGCGTAGGGACGATCGTGCACGTGGGGTCTGCCGCGAGGACGGTCAGGGCGCCGGCGTGCTCGGTGCGCGTCGACTGCCAGTCGTCGAGTATCGCCTCGCCGCGCGCCAGGTACCGGGCCTCGAAATCGGCCATGTCGGCGACGTAGGGGCAGAAGGTGTTCGCTTCGTGCGTGATGCCGCCCAGGGCAATGCGCATCGCACCCTCCCAGGTTGCCTATCGCACCACACCTGCTCGCTCACTAGTCTACTTGGTTTGCCGAGATTGTCAAAGACAGGATCGGCTGGGGGTAGCGGCGAGCGAGGCTATGGCGGCGGGCGGCGAGCAGCGCGGAACCTGCCCAGGCTCGGCAGCAGCGAGAGCCTGGGGATCGACGCGGCGTCATAGTCGCTGTCGTGAAGGATCGCCTCCGCCGCGAGCAGCCCGCTGCGGACCGCCGGGCCGATCCCCTCGCCCATGTCGAGCGTCGCCAGGCCCACTGCGTCGCCGACCAGGAGGGCGTTGTCGCGCCGCACCTCGGGATGGTCCTGGCGGAGGTAGTAGGCATAGCCGCGTGGGCGGAAGGCGCGCCCGCGCACCAGCCCCAGCCGGTCCAGCTTGTCCAGCAGCAGTCCCCAGTGGCGCTTCAGGGGGTCGCCCCGGGCCCGCAGCGGTTCAGCCTTCCCGCCAATTCCCACGTTGACGATCCCGTTGGCCTTGGGCACGTACCAGGCATAGCCGGGCAAGCCGTGCTCCAGGAACCACAGGCGGCAGTGCGGGTCGGTATGCGGATAGGGGAACTCTTCTTCGAGGGTGACGACCAGCGATCCGGCGTCCCGGGGTTCCGCGCCCTGGAACAGGGCCCGGCGCACGGGGCAGCGCGTCCCGCCAGCGCCGACCACGTACTTGGCGGCAAAGGCGCCGTCCACGACGTAGGCGCCCCCGACCTGATCGATCGTCCGCACCTGGTGGTGGTGCACAGGGACCTGTGCCCGGCGCAGCAGCCAGTCGTCGAACTCACAGCGGCGGATGGCGTGCTGCCGGGTCGGGAGGCGGAAGGTGAGACCACGGATCGAGATGACCAGCGCGGCAAAGGTGGTCAACCCGCCCGGATAGTCCGCCGGGGCGAGGTCGAGGTCGCGCAGCACCAGCGGCGTGATCCAGCCGGCGCACGGCTTGGCGCGCGGGAAGCGGCGCCGGTCGAGGATCAGACAGTCGACGCCGCGCTGCCGCAGCCGCCCCGCGCAGGCTGCGCCCGCGGGCCCGCCGCCGACGATCACGACCTCTGTGCGGTGCACCGGGCGCGCCTAGCTGAACCGGCAGTCCGGCTGCGGGGTGCCGGGGCGGGTCATGACGATCTGCCACAGCTGTGTACCGCGCGCCCGGAACCCGCCGGCAGAACTCAACAGGTAGAAGCGCCACATGCGGCGGAAGCGCTCGTCATAGTTGCGCTGGAGCTCGGGCCACGCCGCCTCAAAGTTGGCGTGCCAGGCCATCAACGTCTTGTCATAGTGCGGCCCGATGTTGTGCCAATCCTCCATGACAAACAGCCCCTCCATCGCCTTGCCCAGTTGGGCGATCGAGGGCAGCATGCCGTTCGGAAAGATGTACTTGTTGGTCCACGGGTTGGCGGTGGTCGCGCTCAGGTTGGAGCCGATGGTGTGCACGAAGGCGATGCCGCCCTCGGCGAGGCAGCGGTCGACGACCCGCATGTAGGTCCGGTAGTTCTTGTAGCCGACGTGCTCCATGATGCCGATCGAGATCACGGCATCGTACGTGCCCTCGACCTCGCGATAGTCCTGCAAACGCAGCTCGACGGGCAGCCCCTGGCACAGCTCCATCCCCAGTGCGACCTGCTCCTTGGAGACGGTCACGCCCAGTACCTGCGCGCCATATCGCTCTGCCGCATACTTGGCAAAGCTGCCCCAACCGCAGCCCAGCTCGAGCACGCGCATGCCCGGTTCGAGTCCGATCTTTTTGCAGACCAGCTCGAGCTTGGCCTCCTGCGCTTCGTCCAGCGTGGCGGCGTCCCGCCAGTAGCCGCAGGTATAGTTCAGCCGCTTGTCGAGCATTGCCTGGTACAGGTCATTGCCCAGGTCATAGTGCTGCTCCCCGACCTCGAAAGCCAGGCGTGGGGCCTGTAGGTTGAGCAGCCTCGAGCGCAGGACGTGCAGGATCAGGCGCCAATTGCGGCTGACCTTGGTCTCCAGGTCGGCGCGCAGTGCGCGGTCGACGAGCTGGTCGATCGCTTCACAGTCCCACCAGCCATCCATGTAGCCTTCTCCCAGGCCGAGCGTCCCGTCCCGCAGGACGCGATCGTATAGGCGTGGGTCGTGGATCTGGATGTCCCATGGGCGACTGCCGTTGACCGCAATGTCCGCCAGGTCCAGCAGTTCGTGGATCACCTTCTCCGAGTGTGACGACGGCACGACGATTCCTCCTCTGCTCCAGGTTGGGCTGCGGCGCAACTGGTCTCGGATCTGTGATGCGCTGTCTAGCTCAGGCGCAGTTGTCTCTCAAGGGGACTTTGGGCCCACACGCAGGCGCACCTCGATCGTGCGCCCCGCGTAGGCGTCCGCCGGCAGGTCGACCGTGACGAGCGTGCTCTCGCGCGCGCGATCGTAGGCGCAGCCTGGTCCGGCGTAGCGCCCTGATAGGCGGACCTGCACGCGGCGGAGCAGCTGCGTTGGGTCGGCGATCGACAGCGTGGCGGCGTCGGCTTGCCGCCGCAAGATCAGCGCGCACGGCGCCTCTGCCTCGATCGACAGGGCGTCGTCCGCGGTCAGGCGACCGGGAGCATAGAACACCGCCTGGACGAGCGCCGATCCAGACGAGGCGACGGCTTGCAGTCGTGCGTCGTTCGCGACGACCGTGACGGGAAATCTGCCCGGGTGCGTCGCAAAGCCGCGCGCGTCCAGCCCTGGCACGATGCGGTAGGCATAGCCGCCTCCGGCTGGGCGGCGCCCGTGCTCGATCCACAGCGAAAAGACGTGCTGGGTGATCAGCCTGTCGTCAGGGCTGCGCTCCTCGATGCTCGTCCACGTGCCGCTCTGCTCGGCGGCGCGCACGACCACGTCGTGTGCGCCGAGCACGTAATAACCCACGCCGTCGTGGTAGACGCCGCGCACGTCACCGCCGCGCAGGCGCATGCCGGCGAGCGCCTCTAGCTCTCCATCGCGCAACAGGAGCACGTCCGACCGGAGCAGGCACTGGTTGATCGAGGTCGTGACCGGGTCATCGCTGGCGCTGGCGATGCCGGCGCCCAGTGCTACCCACCCATCGGGCATAAAGAACCACGCCTTGCGCGCCTGGACGCCGTCCCGGCCATAGTCCATGGCGGCAACGCCCACCCGCCCATCCGAGACGCCGCCGACGAAATCGGTCGTGCCCTGCGGGGGCACGTCGCGCCCGTAGGGGAGCGGGTCAGTCGTATCCCGGCAGGTTGCGCCGGGCAGCTTGCGCCAGTCCCACACGGGCTGAATGTCGCGGTACTCGTCGCCGCGCCGCATGAGGTAGCAAACCCCGTCGGAAAGGTGGTACCCCTTGAGGTTCTCGCGGTTGACGCGCACTTCGGTGGCATAGGTGCGCGTGGAGTGCATGCGCACCGAGGCGTAAAAGCCGCCGGGGCGGTGCACCATCACGTCGGAACGCCAGTAGTGGCGGTTGCCGCGTGGTCCCGTTGTGCCCGGCGCCTGGATGCCGGTCACGCGCTCCGATAGGTCGGCGTACTCTTGAGCGTGTTCCAGGTCCGCGAGCGCCATGCGTTGGCAGATCGCGGCGAACCCGGCGGCGCGATCTGCGGCGCGCGGGCTGTCCAGCTGTCGGCCCTGTGCGTGATAGTCGAACTGGCGCCCCCAGATGAACCACTGCTGTCCCTCGCGCACCAACCCCGAGAGGGCGCGGATCTGTTCCTCGCTGAGCGCGTAGGCAGTGCCTGCCAGGAGCACGGCAAAGCGGCTGTTCTCGGCTGAAAAGACCTCGCCATAGTTGCTCATGTAGAGCTGGGGACCGTGCTGGTGAAAGCTCCAATCGGGCTGAATGCCCTCCTCGGTGGTGATGCGGATCTCGCGGCTCAGTGCCGCGACCGCCTGTTCCAGCAGGTCGGGGTCGTGCGCCGCACATGCCAGCACGAGCAGGTTCCCCGCCTCCCAGGTCAGGTTGGCGCCTGTGCGGCTGAAGCCGCTGCGGCGGACGATCGCCGCTGCCCGCTCCCACACCGCCGGCGCGATGTTGTCGCCTACCAGCAGCAGGATCTGTCCCACGTGCCGGGGTGTGTGGATGCAGTTGTACCACCAGTTGTCGCTCTGCGGGTCGCGCTCCACCCACAACGCCAGCGCCGAGCGGATGGCAGCCAAGAGGGCGTCCCCCTCGTCGGCGTAGAACAGCGACTGTGCATAGGCGGACGCCAAGCGCGCCGTGCGCGCGACGTGTTGGCCTGGCGACCAGTGCGTGCGCGATCGATCGTCATAGTCGATGTCGGGCCAACGTCCGTCAGGGGCAAGCCGCGCCAGATGGGCGCTCACTTCCTCTGCCGGAACGGTCTCGGCGGTCAGTTCAGCGCGCAAACGCTGCGCGATGATGTCCAGATCGTGCATCAGCGTGTGGGGGGATCGCATGGGCACCGTCCTTGGCTGTGACCTGAAGCGAGCTTGCTCGACCTCGGCTAGGCTGCAGTCGTCCCAAGGATACGCCGATCTCTTGCTCTGCGCCAATCGCGAGTGCGCAGTCCCGCGCAGGATAGCGGGGTCCCTTGTCGTCCGGGATGCCGCGCTGCGTCCGCCCGGCAGTTCGGGGCAGGCGTCGATGGGTCGATCCGCCGTCTTGGCGAGGGGACGCGTCTCGCGCGCGCCGATCGACGACCGTAGGAAGGGGTCCGAGGTCAGTCGAGGCCCCTAGCCTGTCCGCGCCCGGTATGGGCCCAAGGGACGAAGCGATGAGAGGGAGGTGTTGGGCCGCCCCTCTCACTGCCTAGGGCTTCCACACCTCCCATACCTTGCCCACCAGATCGGGGCCCGGGGTGAGCGTGGTCTGCCCAGGCTGCCACCCCGAGGGGGTGACCTCGCCCGTCTTGCGCACGTGCTGGAACGCCTTGACCTGTCGGATCAGTTCCTCGGGATTGCGTCCCACTTCGGGGGTCAGTACTTCCATTGCCCGGATCATAAAGTCCGGGTCGATCAGAAAGCGTCCGCGGATGTCAACGCCTGCCGCGTCGTCATAGATACCATAGATCGTGCCGATCTTGCCGCCTGCATCGGACAACATCGGGAAGGGCACGCCGCCATCGACCATCTTGGTCAGCTCTTGCTCCTGCCAGATCTTGTGCACGAAGCGGCTGTCGGTGCTCGCCGCCAAGACTTCGACGCCCAGTGCCTGGAACTCACCGTAGAGGGCAGCGACCGCTGCCAACTCGGTCGGTCAAACGAAGGTAAAGTCGCCCGGGTAGAAACAGAGGACGATCCACTTGCCTTTGTAATCCGAGAGCTTGACCTGTTTGAAGCCTTCACCTGCGACAAACGCGTTGGCCTCAAAATCGATCGCTTCTTTTCCTACTTGCGCCAACACCTTTTTCACCTCCTGTGGGGGTGCCATCCCGAGAGCGGGGGAACCGGCATCTGCTGCGGGCAGGATCGGCCCGCCTGCGGGTTTGACACACCCGTCCTTCAACTGTGGCATATGATCCTCCTATATCAACGTCAACGCGCCCACCGCCTAGGGGCGATGAAGGGCGGCCCAACACATGTGTGGAGTTCGAAAGCATGTCTACGTACAGCTTGTCTGTACGTATAAGTAGTTTGTACCGATTATAGATCAGTCGCCCGGATGTGTCAAGCTCGGGATCGCGAACTCGCCATCCTTGTAGAGCAGCTCGCCGTCGACCCAGATCTCGCCGCCCGCGCGCATGTCGCAGATCATGTCCCAATGGATGGCGGATTGGTTCAGGCTGCCCGTCTCTAGATAGCCCGCGCCGAGCGCCATATGGAAGCTGCCGTTGATCTTTTCGTCGAACAGGATCTGCCGCGTGAAACGCGTGATGCCCTTGTTGGTGCCAATGGCGAACTCGCCGACGTACCGCGATCCCGCGTCGGTGTCGAGGGTCTGCAGCAGGTACTCCTCGTTCTTGTCGGCGCTTGCCTTGACCACGCGACCCTCCTCGAACCAGAGCCGGATGCCCGACACCTCGCGTCCGGCGACGATCGCCGGGTACGAAAAGTGCACGTGCCCGACCACGCTGTCCTCAACCGGTCCAGTAAAGACCTCGCCGCTGGGCATGTTGTGCTTGCCATCGCTGTTGATAAAGGTGCGCCCGCCGATCTTGAGGTGCAGGTCGGTGTCGGGGGCGATCACGTGTACCTGCTCCTTGCCCGCAAGCCAGTCCACGATCTTTTGCTGCCACGCCGAGAAACGCTGCCAGTGACCGACCGGGTCGTCCATGTCGGGCATACAGGCGCCATACACAAAGTCCTCATAGTCGCTGAGGCTCATCTCGGCGTCTTGGGCAAAGGCATTTGTGGGATAGAGCGTGCCGGTCCAGCGCAGCTCGCCCGATGCGGAGCGCCTGAAAAAGGTCTGCATCAGCGCGGCGCCTGCCCGACGATGGAGGGACATGCGCGCCGGATCGACGCCGCTCAGCGCCTTGGTGTTGGCCTCAGCCCGGATGCCGATGCTGACGTCATATGTCTCCATGATCAGCTTTTGCGGTTCAGGGATGAACTGCAATTGCTCGTCCGACGCATACCGGTACAGGAGCTCGTCCGCGCCCGGCAGGGACACGAGCATCAGGGGATGCCCGCCCGCCTGCAAGACGCGGGCGTACACTGCCTGGAGCAGGGGGCTCGCCTCGGCGCTCCCCCGGATCAGGACCTTGTCGCCGGGCTGCACGGCGACGGAATAGCTGACCAGGACCTCAGCCAGCTTGTCTACGCGCGGATCTGCCATCGTACCTCCTCCTTGGTCACGGGACTGTGACGGGGAACCGATCGTTTGCCAGATTATACCCTCGCGCCAGCGATCCGCCAAAGCCGAGCGCTCCGCACGGGGAGCAGGCGCAGCCTGGCAACGGAGCCGGCGCTGCTAGCCGAGAGCGGAGAGCAGCCCTTCGACCTCGGGAATCCGCAGGGCTGTCCGCGCGCACAGCCAGTCATACACGCTCGCGATGTGCGCGCGGTTCTTCATCATCGCTTCCGCGCCCGGGCGCATGCCAAGCGTCTCGGCGCCGGCGCCGAGCGAGACCAAGATGCTGAACAGCCTCCTCGCGCACGCCATGACCTCAAAGTAGTCGATCTGCTCCACCTCGTGCCCGGCGACGCGCTGATACGCGTCCAGCACGATCTCGCGCATCTCCGGATGTCCGTACGCGCTCGTCAAGAGCAGGGTCCAAGCGAGGTCAAGGCGGTGATCCAAGACGTCTACGTTCGTCCAGTCGATCACATAGGCGGCGCCGTCCTCGGCGAGCAGGACGTTGCGGGGATGGTAGTCCATGTGGATCACGGCGGGCGAGCCACAACGGATGCTGGCGACCCGCTCCTCCAGCCAGGCAAAGACGGGGTCGAAGGTGTGGTTCTGGAGCGCGTGCGTGAAGGCGTGCCACTGTGCGAGCTGGCGTCGCAGGATGCCGGACGCGCCGAGGGCCTCGTACAGCGAAACGTCGGGGGCAAAGGGGCGCCAGTCGAGCGCGTGCAGGTCGGCGAACATATGGCAAAAGCGCGTCAGCAGCGCCCTCTTTTCCGGGAGCGAGGCGCGATCTGCCACGACGCCAAGCGGCTCTCCGTCGATCCGCTCCATGATCACGAACGGCATGCCCAGCAGCGCGCTGTCCTGCTCCAGGTGCAGCACCTGCGGTACCGGGTAGCCCATTTGGTGGAGCTTGGCCATGGCGTGGAACTCGCGCCCCGATTTGTCGTGTGCATCTGCCCCTGGGTAGAGCCTGAGGATCTCCGTTTCGCGTGCACGTCCGCCGCAGCGCTCACGTTCCACGGCGAACGCATAGACCTCGGTCTCCCATCCGTCGCTGATCCGTGTCAGATCGAGGATGCGGACGTGTTCCTCGCTTGGGTAGAGCTGTGCCAAAGCGCGCGCGATCGCGTCAGCATTGGATGACATACTCGCCTCCCCGATCCGGGATGGGCGCCTGCGCGCCAGGCAGCGCGAACGACCTACCGCGGGCTAGGCAGAGGGGCGGCGCCGGCGCGCAGGACGTGGCGGGATCGTGCCCAGGACGGGCACGCTCAGCCGCAAGACGTCGTGCCAGGTGCGCACGCGGCTCGCCTCCGACCATTCCAGGAGGGCAGCGATCGCCGCGCCAAGGCTCGCGCCGAGCGCGCCTCCCGCGGCGACGTAGACTTTGCTGCTGGGCGAGCTGAGGTCGGCGTTGCGCGCCAGATCCGGTGTCTCGAGCGCGATCCGGTCTTCTTGATCCTGTTCCTCGTTCCATGCCTCGCGCTGGGCGGTAAAGAGGGCGGCGATCTCGTTGGCGACGCCCACCGCGATGCCTGGGTCGGGATCGCGGACGGCGACGTCGATCGCAAAGTCGCCCGGCTTGGCCTCCACGAACAGTGTCTTGCCGTTCAGCAGCTTGTCGGTGCTGAGCGTGCCAAAACCGCCGCGGTCGATCACCTGCTGCAGGAAACTGTGCGTGGTGATGTCGCCTGCCAGGCTACGCAGCAGTGCGCTGACCGTCTGCCCGAGGTCGAGGTCGGTGCGCGCCGGGCGCACCGAGATGGTGAGACGGGCCTCATAGATCGGCGTCTGCCGTTCGCCATACAGGTAGGCCACTCCGGCGAGCAGCAGGGCAAGCACGACGACGATCCATGCCCGGCGGCGCACGATCCGGACGTACTCGTGGAATTCCATGCTCTGCGATCCTTCGCAGTGCCGCTCCTGGCGCACTGCGCTGCCCATTCGGACGGATGCGGTTCTCAGGACCCTGACCCCTGCATTGTATCACGACTGCGACCCCTGAGCAAAGGCTGCGGTTGGCATTCGATCCTATGCGTGGCACGGAAGCGCGGCGTGCGAGCGTGGGACGCTCCGGGGTCCGCACGCCTGGCAGGAAAGAAGCGATCTCGGCGGCATCGCTGCCGCACGAGATCGCTCTCTAGGAAGAGGACTGCCTGGCGCCGTACTCGCGTCTCCAGACAGGTGCGCCCTTGCTACAGCGCGCTACCCGGTTCTACCGTGCGGTTCGGGCGCCCATACCGCACACCCGCATCGTCGTCTGCATCGGGGTCAGGCGGACACCCGCCAGGCAAACCCCGATGCCCACCGCGACCGCCCATACGGTCGCCCATTGGACCGCCGAGCGCAGGGGCTCCGAAAGGCCGGTCCAGCAGTTCGTCCGCCTGTGCTTGCGTGATCACGCCGTCGGCGACAGCCTGCGCGATCGCGCTCTGATACGCCTCCTGCAGGCGATCGCGCACGGTCGCCGCGTCGAGACCGGTCTCGCTCAACAGGTCAGACAGTGTCTTGTCCGCGTCGTACGCCGACTCGAGCTCCTCGACCGTCATGCCCAGGGCCTGTGCCAGCAGGGTGTTCTTGTCGAGGTAGCGCTCCAGATCCCGGCGCGACTGCATCTGATCGGCTTGCTCCTGTGTGATCAGCCCATCTGCGATCGCCTGGGCGATCGCTGCCTGGTTGGCCTCCTGGCGCGCTTCCTGCAGCGCGTCGACCGTGATCCCGAGCGCCTCGGCGAGCAGGGCCTCCTCATCGATCGTGCTGCTGGTCACGTCCTTCGGGCGCCGGCCCAAGTGGAAGACGTCCAGGCCCCTGCCGCCCCAGACCAGCATCTCATCTGCCCGCTCGCGCGTGATCAGGCCCTCTGCCACTGCCTGCTCGATCGCCGCCGTGCGCGCCGCCTCGTAGGCTGCCTGCAGTGCGTCGACCTCAATGCCCAGGGCTTCCGCCAGCAGCCGCTGGTAGTCGATGCCCTTCAGGCCATCGCGCCCCCAGCCCCCGTGTCCGAGATAGCCTTCGTCGAGCAGGCCCGGCCCAGTGGTAGACTGGGTGAGGGTCTGTAGGTCATCGGCGGTAACCTCGGACGCGTGTACAGCGGCTGTGCGCGCATAGAGCGTGACCCCGACGATGGCGAGCGCCAGCGCCAGTGCGCCTGCCAGTGATGCGATTTTGCGTACTCGTCTGGTGTACATAGTCTATCCTTTCTGGTAGTGGTGTGTTCGTCATTTTGCCGTCGGTCCCAGTCTACGCTACAGCTTGGCCTCCTTTCTCGGTGTCTCGCGCCCCCACCTGACAATAGGGTACCACGTGCGCCTGAGAAACAGCCGAGAAAAGGCTGAGAGTCTGCTGAGAGTCCGTACGCGAAGAGAGGGGTCAGGATCTGCTGAGGGGAATCCTGCGATCCGCAAGACGGCAGCGGGTCGACAGACAGGCGCCCGAGATGCCAGAGCCCCGCGTCACCGGGACCCCGGGGCTCCACGTCCGTCTGTGTCTGCCCGCCGGCGTGAGGAGCGCTGCCGCTTACGCCGGCGGGCCTGGGTGAAGGATATGGCGCCTACGGGCCGAGCAGCTGCTGCAGCAGCGTGCTGGCGACCACGCCGCCGACCAGGGCGGCATAGCTCACTAGGACCCACCACCACAGCTTGCGCCACGGGCCGTAGGCCACGTCATCGCCGCCCTGGGCGACGGCGCTCCAGGCGCGGAACCCGCGGTGTAGGGCCCACACCTCGTACAGGTAGAGTGGCAGACCGCCCGCCAGCACGCTCAGGACGACGAGCGCCCACCAGGCGAGGGCGACCCAGCCCGATGGCGGCAGGGGCAGGATGCGACAGCTGTACAGGCTCAGGTTGAGCAACGGTATGGCAAAGGCAAAGGCGCCTCCCATCCCCAGGTTGGCGACCACCAGTGCGTGTGGCAGCCGCCGCCACAAGACGCGCAGGTAGGGCGCGCCGCTCCCCAGGGCCAGTAGCGGGCCCTGCACGAGCAGCCAACCGATCGCCACCGGCGGCACCAGGATCAGGAGCACCTGGTGGAGCTGCGTACCGGTGCCGCCGACCTGGAGGGCGAGCAGCACGGCGATAAAGACCATCACGGCGATCACCGTGGGCGCGGCGTCGCCCGCCGTCTCGATCAGCGCTGCACGCCAGCAGCTGTGCCTGCGTCCACGACCGCCGATCAGGCGGACGAGAAGACCCAGGGGGCCGAACACAGCCCCCACTGGCGCCCACGTGACCAGTCCACCTGGCGCACGGACCGACCACAGCGCGAGGACGACCAGGCTGGCAAGGAGGGCGCCGAGCCAGCCCATGCCCAGCCACTCGCAGCGGCTGCCCCTCGCCTGGATGCTCTGGTAGCGGCGCGTCGCTTCCTGCCGCACATCCTCGGGAAAGAGCCTGCTCAGTGGCCCCGCGGCGCGGGGATGGGCCAACTCTTGCGCCACGTCTAGGACCAGCGGGCGGTCGAACTGGTAGAACAGGTAGAGGTAGACCTTGCCCTCGACGAGGTCCACGAGGAGCGACGCGATCGTCCAGCTGGTTGTCCTCTCGACGTGTACTGCGTCCAGGACGCTCACGGCGTCCGCGAGGCGCAGCTCGCCCTCTCCGGCGACCAACTCGCTCAGCATCTCGGTTGCCGTGTCGTAGCGCGTGCAGGGGTAGTTTTGGCCGGGGACCGGGTTGGCGACGTTAAAGTTGGTCGAGACGAGATAGCCGTCTCCGCGCGGCTTGCGGGTCAAGACCATCTCCCCATCTGTGCCCGGGCTGATCAGCACCGCATCGCCCGATCGGTCGGCGAACTGCATCTGGTCGTGCATATAGTCGGGCCGCTGGTGTGTGTCGATCCAGTCGATCGCCTCCTGCACTGTGGCGCATTCGTGGAGGATGTGGATCGGGATGCTCGTATACCCGCCCGAGAACCACTGGCGCTCGCGATGCGGGTTGACCTCGACCCTCGCCAGCCCGTTGCTGTCGTAGGCCAACCCGACCTCGTTGACCCCCTGCTGCACGTTGTCTGGCTTGCCGACCCAGATCGCACCATACCTGCCTGTGCGCCCCGGATCGACCCAGTAGTAGCTATCCGGCTCGATATAGTCGTCGCTGCCGCCAAAGAAGACCTGGTCGCCCTTGGCTACGGTAAAGACCGTGCAGCCGTGGAGGGGCTCCTGTGCGTAGGGAACCGTCGCGCGCGGCCCCGCACTGGCGGTCGAGGTGGACGTCCCCTGTGCCAGGGCGATGCTCGCTGCCAGCGAGAGCGCCACGGCGCACAGCGCCAGGGCCAGCCCCAAACGTACCTTCTTGTGCGTCCTCACGTCGATCCTCCTCTTTCTATCCCAGCACCTTTCTCATCGGCTGGTAGGGGAAACCCGTCCCGTCAAAGATCGGGCACGATCGCACGCCGGTCGATCGCTTGTAGCCGGCAGCCTGGTAAAAGGGCACGGCGTACAGCGTCGCCTGTAAGCGGATCACCGTCGCGCCCTGTTGGCGGCAGGCACGTTCGAACTGCTCGACCAAGCGGCGCCCGATCCCGCGGTGATGGTGGTCCTTGCGCACGAACAAGCTCTGCAGCTTGGCGGACCGCTGCACGGCGCCCTGGACGGAAGCGGCGAGCTGCGCAGGATCTGCCTCCTCTACGAGGTCGACCCGCCCGCGCAGGACGCCCACGATCTGGCCCTCGTCTTCGGCGACGAAGGCCATGTCGGCGCGAACCGTCTCGGCGATCGCCGCCTGGTGCGCCGGGTCAGGCGAGTAGGCGTGCCGGAAGGGTCCGAGGAGCAGCTGGCGCTCCTCAGGTGGGGCATAGGCGAGGTTGATCTCGCCAAAGGTGTCGGCGATCAGCCGACCTACGCTCTGGGCGTCGCGTTCATCGTATGCCCGGACCGTGATCTCGCTCATGCTACTTCCTCCCTCCATCGTGTGGCTCTGCGTCCATTCTACCGCACGACAGGATGAGATGTCATCATGCATAAGGATGACCCAGGTGGATGATCTCGACAGATGGATGAGTGTACGAGTTGACAAATCTTGCACAATCTGTTATCATGTTACCTGTAGGACACATTCGGCTTGCGAGTCAATGTGTCAAGTAGGAACTTTTGTGTCCTGTTGGGGGTGATGTGCACCTGATGCCGATCTGGCTCGCGTGTCCAGGACGACGATTCCTACGGTCCCTTCCCTCATGGCACTCGTCTCTGGCGCACGTGCTCCGTTCTGGCAAGGCTGCTCTCACTCACTGGTCACGCAGGCGTCTGACCGGTCACGCACCCGCGCGACCGGTTCGTGGCTTGCCCTGAGAGAGGAGCATCGCGATGACCTGTGCCAGGGATCGTGCTGAGAGCGACCTCACAGAGAACGACCAGGAGGGGACGGCGCGCGAAGAGCTGGCGACGCCCAAGTACGCGTTCGACCTGAGCGCGATTCCACACGATGATGCCACAGGACTGTACCTCAAGGAGATGGGATGTGTGCCCCTGCTCTCGCGGGAGGAGGAGCTCGAGTTGGCCAAAGCCGTATGCCGGGGGCGGCAGGCGGCGCGCGAACTCAAGCGCGATGGCGTCGCTCCGGATCGACGGCGCTGCCTGGAGCAGTGCGTCGAGCAGGGACGCGCGGCGCGCGCACACCTGATCGAGGCGAACACGCGGTTGGTCGTCAGCATTGCCAAGCGGTATGTCGGGCAGGGGGTTCCCTTCCTGGATTTGATCCAGGAGGGCAACCTGGGCCTGATCAAGACGGTGGAAAAGTACGATCACACGCGCGGCTATCGCTTCAGTACGTACGCCACTTGGTGGATCCGGCAGTCGATCGGGCGCGCAGTAGCCGATCAGGGGCGGACGATCCGCATCCCTGTGCACATGAGCGCCCAGATCCGGCGCCTCTACAGGGTGATGCACCGCTTGGTGCAGGAATGTGGGCGCCAGCCTACCCCGGAAGAGATCGCAGCCGACTTGGGGATGCCGCCCGAAAAGGTCAAGTGGATGCTCGACGTGTCTCGGCACCCGGTCTCGCTGGCGCAGCCGGTGGGCGAGGAGGGCGACAGCGAGCTGGAGGCCTTGATCGAGGACGAGCAGGCGCCTTCGCCCGAAGAGAGCGCACACCACGAGCTGCTGCGGGACAGGGTGCAGCAGGCGCTGAGCACGCTCACGCCCCGCGAGGCGCGGATTCTGTGTCTCCGCTTTGGGCTGCAGGACGAGGGAACCCACACCCTGGAAGAGGTCGGGCAGGAGTTCGGCCTGACGCGAGAACGGATCCGGCAGATCGAGGGCGAAGCGCTGCATCGCCTGCGGCACCCCAGGCGCCGTCGCCGGTTGCAGGACGGGCCCCGGTAGTTGTCGCGCGAGGCGGATACGAGAGACCGCTGGCAGAAGGGACTTCTGCCGGCGGTCTCGCTGTTTGGGCTGGATTCCGGTGAGCCCGTGGAGCCGGGGCGCAGTTCGCTGGCGGCTGTGAGGTGCCCATGTCCAGCATCCAGCAGGCCATGCAGGAGGCGTGCCTTGACGGTCAATGGGCAGATCGCACGGGAATTGCGCGAGCACATGGCAGGGGGGGCAGCTGGTCCTGTTCCTCGGGGCGGATCTACCCCAGGCAGTGACCGGTCTGCCCTCGCGCGCCGACCTAACCCAGGCGCTGGCGCGCCGCGAGGGCGTGGACGCATCTCTCCCTTTGGCCGAAGTAGCGCAGCGTGTCGGGCGGGGGGGCAGCCGTTGGGCAACGGGGCGCGGCTGCGTCCGCCGCAGGCGCGCTATGCGGCGGTCGTGAGCACGACGACCGTGTCGATCGCGTCTGGGGCCTCGCCGGGCGCAGAGACGACGATCTGGTCCCCCTCCTGCCGCACGGGCAGCGGCGCGCGTCCCGCGTCCGCGAGCAGGTACGCGCCGGTGACAGGCCCGGGGCTGGCGACACGGATCTGTCCCCCTGCAGGCCAGTCAAAGACGTGCAGGTAGACGGCGCCCGGCTTGGACGTGCTGCGCACCCACGCCTCGCCTTGGATCGGGCCGGGCTGCGTGCCGTACACGGCTTCGCCGTTCGCGTCGAGCCAGGCGCCCATCGCCAGCAGGCGGTCGACGCTGGGCTGTGGGATTGCGCCCTCAGCCGTCGGCCCGACGTTGAGCAGGTAGTTGCCATTCTTGCTGGCAATGTCCACCAACTTGCGGATCAGCTCCTGCGTCGACTTCCAGTTGTCGTCATAGTGCTTGAAGCCCCACGTGTCATTGATCGTCGCCGGGGTCTCCCAGTCGCCGCCCACCGCGCGCTCGGGGATGCGGTTGTCGCCCGCCGAGGCATAGTCGCCCAGGGTGTTGCCCACGCGCCCCGAGACGATGCAGTCGGGCTGGATCGCGTGGCATAGGTCGAGCAGCGATCGGCTCTGCGCGGCGGTCATGCGCTTGGGCGTGTCGAACCAGATCAGGCCGATCGGCCCATAGTTGGTCAGCAGCTCGCGTACTTGTGGCTTGACATAGGTCTCGACATAGCCCGCAAAGTCTTTGCTTGCCTCGTCATAGTCCCAGTCGTTGCCGTCCCCGTTGGGGTGATGCCAGTCCTGGGTCTGCGAGTAGTAAAAGCAGAGCCTGATCCCCTGCTTCCGGCACTCGGCGGCAAGTTCGGCCATGGGGTCGCGTCCAAAGGGCGTGGCGTCGACGATGTTGTAGCCGGTGTAGGCCGACTTGAACATGCAAAAGCCATCGTGATGCTTGGCCGTGATCGTGATGTACTTTTGGCCTGCGCGCCTGGCGAGCGACACCCATTCCGCGGCGTCGAACCGGACCGGGTTGAACTGCGCGGCGAGCTGCTCGTACTCGGCGACCGGGATCCGGGCGCGGTGCATGATCCACTCCCCGATGCCCGGGATCCGCTCGCCCTTCCACTCGCCGGCGGGCAGGGCATACAGCCCCCAGTGGATGAACATGCCAAAGCGCGCCGCGCGCCACCAGTCGAGGCGCGGGTCCCCCGTGGCGCCCGCGCGCTGTCCCCGGTCGGGGGCGATCGCCGGGCGTGCCTGCTCCAAAGTGGTCATGATCGTCGTCCTTTCTTCTCTGTGCGGTAATGGGTCGATCGGCGTCGGCTCGCGCCGCTCAGGCCCAGGGATCGAGCAGGATCTTGCCGCACTGGTGCGAGGCCGAAAGCGCCAGCGCATCCTGCACTCGGCTCATCGGGAAACGGTGGCTGATCAGGGTCTCGATCTGTTCGCCCGAGGCGCGGATCACCTGCACGATCTGGTCATAGTCGTTCAGGCTATAGTGCCATTGGCCGATCACGGTCAGGCCCTTGCGCAGCAGGTCGGGGCTGACCCGGATCGGCAGTGGGTCGTTGCTCTCGGCGACAAAGCAGACTCGGCCCTTGGTGCGCGTGGCGTCGATGCACAGCCGCTGGGAGGCGGTGACGCCCGCGCAGTCGATCGCGCAGCTCACGCCGAGCCCGTCGTCGGTCATGCCCCGGATCTGGTCCACGAGGTCGCCGTCGCGCGGGTCGAGGACGGCGTCTGCGCCCAGCAGGCGAGCGCACTCTATGCGCCACGGCTCCGGCTCAGCCACGATGACGCGCGCGCCGCGGTACTTGGCGTTGACGATCCCGCCCTGCCCGACCGGGCCTGCCCCCGTGATCAGGACCGTGTCAAAGGCGTCGACGCGTGCGCTCTGCATGGCGCCAAAGGTGGGGCCCAGCCCGCACCACGCCATCGCCGCGTGCTCGTACGACACGTCGTCCGGGATGCGCGGCAGGAGCCATGCCGCGCCGAGCCGATACTGGGCATAGGCGCCCGTCGGCTCGGACTCGCCCGTCATGGCGGCATAGCTGGTCTGGTACGGGCAGTGCAGCCAGTCGCCGGCGCGGCAGGTCGCGCAGCGCCCGCAGGGGCCCGCGCCCATCAAGACCACGCGATCGCCCACCTCCACGCCGCACGGCTGTGCGACCTCGACGACCTCGCCGACGCCCTCGTGGCCCAGGGCGTCGATACGCGGGCGCGCTCCCGGTCCCTGCAGCCACGCCTTGTACTCGGTGCACATGGGCACGACGTGCATCTTGACCAACGCCCAATCGGCGACAGGGCGCGGGATGGGCATCTCGACCAATCCGGCTTGCCGTACGCCGAGCACGACCGCTTTCAGCATCGTCCCACGCATGATCCCTCCTCGTCGGTAGTGACGGACCCATGTCAGATCCCGCTGCTCCTGTCACGCCAAGGGCGCGGTCATCTGTGCGCCGCAACTAGGGCGCGAATGCCTCTGCCAGTTCCATCGCCATGTCGGCCCACTGCCACAGCCGCTGCGGTTGGTAGCGGACGGTCGAGATGTCCTTCATGATGATCTCGATGCGGCATCCTCGCGCCCGCTCCAGGAACGCGCGCAGCTGCTGGCGCGCGAGCTCGGGGCGCCAGTCGTCCTCGGCGAGCACGGCGGGCGTGGGCTTGCGCGAAAAGACATAGTCGACGCCCACCTCTGCGACGGCGCGCTCGACGTCGACCCACGGGCTCATCGAGATCTTGCGCAGGTTGGGAATGCGGCGCATGATCGCCATCTTGACGTCGAGTGGCTCGCAGCAGCCATAGTAGGTCAGGCCCCAACGCTCCAGCCAACGCATCTCGTGCCGGAGGGCGAATTCCCAGTGCATGTCGGGCGAGACGCTGACAAAGATCTGGGCGGTAGCGCTGCCCCACAGGTCCTTGGGCAACGGGTGCGCCGGGTCATAGTCCGAGCTGGGCAACTGGCGCGTGTAGCCGTAGGCGCCGGAGCCGATCCGCGTGTTGTCGTCGTTGCGCGTCAGCAGGTTCAGGTCGACCCACTGGTCCAGCATGCAGAGGTAGGCGTCGACGAGGTGCGACATGATGTCGTTGACCATCTGTGGGCGGAGCACGAGGTCGATCATCGCTTCCTCGACGCCCCACCAGCGGATCAGCTCGTCCCACGGCGCGAACCAGCTCCCCTTGACGCCGGTCAGCCGGACGGGAAGGATGTCGCCTACCGCGTCGCTGAGGGCGCTATAGCGCGCCATGGTTTCCGGCTCGTCATACGTGACGACAGGCATCTTGATCTTGTGGATGTCCTCGGGCGCGGCGATCTGGCGGTGAAAGCGGCGCGACACGACGGTGTTCGCGTCGTCCGTGCGGACAATGTCCACGTCCTCTGCAATGCCGAACCCAGTGCTGTGGATCACCTTGGGACAGGGGACATACCCGTCCACGATCATGTCGCACGGCATGTGGCGCCACTGGTAGAGCGTACGGCGCAGTCCAAGCTCGACATGGCGCGCCCAACCGCCCGTGCACTGCAGCGTCAACTCGTCGTCGACGTTCATCTCGTGCCACGGGATCTCGTCGATCCAGACCATGGGGCGTACGCGTTCCAGGTCGTTGAGCCCGCGCCACAGCTCGGCGCGCTCGGCGTGGACGGGCAGCGCCGCGATGCGGGCCCGCTGCGCCACTAGGCGGCGAAGCACCGATCGATCGTGCGTCGAGATCAAAGTCTATCCCCCTTGGGCCTGTTGGTCGCGCGAGAGGGTGATCGGGTCAGCACCTGACTGCCGTGCGTCGTCACGCATGGTCGGCATCGGGATCCTGCTCATAGATCGCGGGACACGCGTACAGACCGACCGCTCGTGCCATGGTGACGTGACCAGTATACGCGGAACCAGGGGCTTGTCAATCGCAGATCACGTATGGACAAGCAGTCGGACGGGTGGTATAATGGGGGGCGTGGGTCTGTGAGTCGTGAGAGGCTCCGCGTGCGCAGCGCACGTCGGGCAGAAAGGACAAAGCGTGAGCGAAAAGGATCTGAACCTCGTGGATGCCATCCAGATCGCGTTGGAAGCTGAGAAGCGAATGGCGGCGCTCTATCGGGAGGCGGCAGAGAGTGCGCCGCACGCGGCGCTCGAGCGGCTGTTCGGCGGGTTGGCTCGCTTTGAGCAGTACCACTATGACAAGGTGACCGAACTGGCGGCACGCCTCCAAAAAGAGGGCAAGTACATCGTCTACGAAGCCTCCGCGATCTCGATCCCGGCGCAGAGCGAGATCGAGTTCTCCGCGGGGGCGGCAGAAGCCCTCGAGGCCAAGAGACTCAGCCTCATGGACGTGCTGACTGTGGCCCAGGACACGGAGAAGCAGGCGGACAAGCACTACTCGGCCTTGGCAGCGCAGACGTCCGACCCGGACGGGAAGGCGATGTTTGAGAAATTGGCCAAGGAAGAGCAGTCGCACCTCAAGCTGCTGACCGGCGTGTATTGGGCGCTGAACGACCGGGGCGTGTTGGCCTGGCCCAAGCTGTAGACAGCCCTGCCCATCCAAGCCGATCCGGTAGAGGCGCGGTCAGCGCAGGAGGACACGCGACCAGGGAGGCGGGTCTGCCCGCCTCCCTGGTTTGCTTTGCGACGTGCGTCTACTTGACCTGGATCTCGACCACGCCCTTGACCTGCAGGTTTCCGGGGTAGCCCGGCATGACGATGCTGAACCCGCCCTGGTTGCGGAAGGAGACGATGCAGTCCGCGCAGGCGGCGACCTCGGACAGCGCGACCTCGCCGGTGAAGCCGTCGTCGGCGACATAGATGACGGTCTGGGCGTCCGCCGCCGGCTTGGCTTGCGCGAGCAGCGCCGCGATCGACACGCCCGTGTACGTGCTTACCTCGCCCGCCTTGTTGGTGGACTTGGCCTCCATGGTCTCCATGGCCAACACCTGCTCCTCGGTCCAGGCCAGCTCTTGCTCGACCATGCCGGTGATCCGCAGCGCGATGTCACCGGCGGGCGCTCCTTCTGCTGCCGCCGTGGTTGCGGTTGGCTCAACGGCTGTCGTCGCCGTCGGGGCTGGTGGGGCGGTCGTCGGCGTGGCTGCCGGGGTGGCGCACCCTGCCAGCAGGCCGATCACGATCAGTACAGCGGCCAATCCGTATCTGAGTCTCTTCATCATATTCTCCTCCTGATTGAGTCACTCGCGGCGCGCGTGCCTCCGCGCGCCACGTCAATACACCATCTCGCCCCGCACGAACGCCGTCGTGCGCGGATCGCGCGGCTGCTCGAAAAAGCGTTCCGCCTCGTCCACCTCCACCAGCCGCCCGTCGAGGAGCAGGCCCACACGATCCGCCAGTCGCCGCGCCTGGAAGACGTTGTGCGTGATCAGCACGAGCGTCGTCCCCCGTTCTCGGTTGAGCGCGCGCACGCTGCTTTCAAGTCCACGTTGTACGGAGTGCTTGATCGCGTCCCACAATCAGTTGAAAGGCCTGGATCAGGCCACGCAACAGCTCGTCGATCGGGCTCTCCCTTCTACCCCGGCGGACTCGATCGCAGCACAACCCGCAGCAGCCCAAAGGCAAGCAGCGCCGCCAGGATGATCAACACTGCCACGGGCTGCGCGGCGTCCAGTCCAAAGCCCTGGAACCGCTCGTAGACCAGCACCGGCGCGATCTTGGGATGGTACGCCAGGATCACCACGGCGCCGAACTCGCTCATCCCGCGCGCCCACATGGTGAGTGCGCCGCCAAACACCCCGCGCCAGGCCAAGGGCAGCGCCACGAACCAGAACGCCTGCCAGGGCGTCGCGCCATCGATCAGGGCCACTCGCTCCAGCTCCTGGTCGACCTGGGCGAACGCTTCGCGGCTCATGGTGACCAGGAACGGGAGGCTGACAAAGAGCATCGCGATCACGATCCCGCCCAGGTTGTCGATCAGGGCTACGCCCAGCGGGGCCAACCAGCGCCCGACCAGGCCCCGTCGGCCCCACACGAGGAGCAGCGCGACCCCGGCAGCGGTGTGCGGCAGCACGACCGGCAGGTCGATCAGCGCCTCGACCAGCCGCTTGCCGGCGAAGCGCCGCCGCGCCAGCAGGTACGCCAACGGGACGCCAGTGAGGAGCGCGACCAGCGTGGCGATCGCGGCAGCCAGCACGGTGAGCCAGACCGCACGCAGCACCTCCGGGTCTGCCAGCGCCAGCCAGAACTGGTGCGGGTCGAGCGTGAGCAGGATGCCGCCCAGCGGCAGGAGCACGAACAGCACCAGGAGCCCGCCCAAGGCGCTCAGCGCCACGTCGAAGGCGCGCTGACCTGCCGCTCTACGGCTCATCGTGCGACGGCTCACGGCGCCTCCGCCGGCGCGCACAGGGCTCGTATCTCGGTCGGCATGTGCGCATACCCCTCGCCGACTGGCGGATCGAAGAGCGGGTGGTGATGGGCCTCCATGATCGCGCGCCCCTCCGGCCCCAGCAGGAAGGCGATGTAGGTCGCTGCCTCTTTGGGGTGCGGGGCATTGGATGGGATGGTGATCCCGTAGCCGATCCGCTCGCCCTGAAACTGGGGCTTGACCGAGGCGAAGCGGCGGAAGTCCAGGTTGACCTGTACCTGGCTGTACACGTCTTCCATCCCATCTCCGCCCAGGTTCAGCGCCTCGGGCAGCGGCAGCATCTGCAGCCCGTGCTGCTGGATCACCGACTCGTACTCGAACGCATAGTCGACGTCGCCAGACTGGAGCAGGGCGATCAGCTGAATGCTCGCTCCGCGCAGGATCAGGCCCGTCTCCGGGCGGCTCTCGAGGATCTCGGGCACGGTCACCGTCGCCCGGTCGTCGTCCCAAAAGAGCGTCACGGGCCTGGTGAAGCGCCCGTTGTACATGTCGGCAAACAGGGTCGGGCGCTCATACAGCTCTTGCGCCAGGGCAAAGACCATCAGCGCCCGGTAGCCCAGAGCGTCGAAGCGCGGGTCGGACAGCCCCACGCGCACGCTGCGATCCGACAGCACCTCCGTCCAGTTGGCGGCGTCGATCTCGGCAGCGCGCTGGCTGTGCGGCGTATAGGCGACGGCGATCCGGTTGCTGGCAAAGCGCGCGTACCACGCGGCGTAGGGCTGTCCGGTCTCCGGCACGTCCACTGCGTACATCAGCATCGGGATCAGCGTTGCGTCCGCAGTGGTGACCACGTCGATCTCGTCGTGCAGTTCCGTCACGTGGCGGATGACCTGGATGCTGCCGTGATACTCGGCGCGCACGTCGATGTGTGGGTACTGCGCCTCGAACGCGCTTTCCAGGGCGGCAAAGGGCACGATCAAGCTGCCGGCGGCAAAGACCACCAGCGGCACGCGCTCGACCTGCGGCGCGATCGCCTCGGTCGGCGTCGGCACGGGTTGCGCGCGCGCTGGCAAGGTCGCCGCGGGCTGGGCCTGTGTCGCCTGGGAGGCAGGCGCCCTGGTCTGCGCGCAGGCTACCAGCGCAGCCGCGAGCACCAGGCAGAGCAGCGGTCTAGGTTTCATCGAGCACCCCCGGGCATGCGGCGTTCACTGGGCCTCGATCTGGACGACGTCCTTGACCCACACGCTGCTCGGCAGTCCGGGCATGACCAGCTTGAACTTGCCCGGCGTGTTCGTAAACCCGAGCAGGCAGTCGGCGCAGGCGCGCACTTCGGCGATAAAGACCTCGGCAGTGTACCCGTCGGCGGCGGTGACGACCAGCTTGAGTGCAGCCTCTTGCAGGCCCGCCTGGTCGAGCAGGGCGTTGAGGCGGACGCCTTCGTACTGCTGCGTCCCGCTCTTGGGATGCTCGGCGCTGATCTCGACGACCTCCATGCCGCGCAGGTCCTCCTCGCTCAGCCCGAGCGGCTGGTCGACCAGGCCGATCACGACTAGGTCGCCCTCGACCGTCACGGGTGCGGGCGTCGCCGTCGGTTCGGGCGTGGGGGTCGGCGCGACGATGCCCTCCACGTGGACCACGATCTGGGCGATCATGCCGACCATTTCTTTCTTTTCCAGCTCGTCGCCCACCAGGCGTAGCGGGAAGTGTTGCTCGGGCAGCGGGTTGTCGTTGACGAGATATGCGACCACGATCTGGTCGTTGCGCGTGATGCGGGCGCTGTCAAAGGAGACGCTGTACCCGTCGGCTGCGACCACGTCGACCGTGTAGCCCACCTCCGCCAGGGCATCGTTGAACGCCGGGCCCTCGTGCCTGATCTCGTCGTCCACGCGCCCGACCAACAGCCAGAGCGGGATCCCGACCCAACGCTGCGCGTGGTCGTCGGTCCAGGTGGCGGCGTGGCAGCCGGGCGCCGCGCCCGACTCGAACGTGGCGCGGTCCATTTCTTCGACGATCGCCCCCTCCAGGTGCAGCGTCCACTCCTCGCCCAGGGACTTGACCTCGAGCGTAGTGACCCACTTGACCGACCAGTGCCCGTCGGTTACCTGGTTTCCCTTGGCGCTGACGATCGCCAGGCGCAGCGTGCCGTCCTCCACGGGATCGAGCGGTTCGCCGTCGCGCGCGTAGGCCAAGATCGCAGTCAGCGGATCGGGGGCCTTGAGTTCGTCTCCGGTGCCGGGATCGTAGGCGATGAACGTGCCGTTCATGACCTGCTGGTACGAAAACGTGATCCCGTACCCGTCCTCGGCGACCACGTTGACGCCCATCTCTTCGTCGAACGCGCCGAGCGCGGCGACCAGGTCCTTGAGCGCGACGCCCGTGTACAGCGCCGGCAGCGTGATCCGGCCCGTGCTGGATTTGATCCCGCCGTACCCCTCGGTGGTGGGCAGCGCCGCCAGATCGGTCAGCGTGAACGACGTGGACCCGTCAGGGCCGATGATCTCGAGCACGGGGGCCTCGGGGGTGGGCGTCGGCGGGACGGGGGTCGCCGTGGGCGGGATGGGAGTCGCCGTAGGCGGAAGAGCCGTCGCCGTGGGCGGGATGGGGGTCGCTGTGGGCGCCTGCTGGGCGCAGGCGACCAAGGCGCCGATCATGATCAGGATCCAGACGCTGTGCAGGATGTGACGGTTGCGCACGATCTCCTCCTATGCTGGTGCAAGACAACGCGGCGGCTCCGAGGGTAGCCCACCGTCAAGGAGTCGCCGCGCAACACAAATGAGCACGCTCATGCATCGTGCGTACACACAGCGCATTCTCCTTTCCAGGGGCTTGCAGAAACCCACGCGGGAGGCGACGCCGTTTCCAGCGGCACCCTATCGCCCAACGTCCGTGGGCACGCCGTGCCGGTAGGATCGTTGGGTCGGAGAACGAGTATGAGATTGTTGGCCCATTATACCGCATCCCGGGAGGTGCGCAAATCGCCTGGATCGCGGTCGTGCACTTCTTGCATGTAGGCGGCGAGCGACCTCAGGGTCGAGTGGTGGGGCGAGGGGAGTGCGATCAGCGCGACGCCGGTCAGCCAAGTGTCATCTTTTGCGCAGCCCTAGCCCTCTTGCTGGAGGCGGACCGCCAGCGCTGCGATCTCGCGCTCCAGATGGGCGGGGTAGGGCTGCAGCCCGGGCCGCACCTCCGCGGAGATGCCGTCCATCATCCAGGCGATCCCGGCGAGCATGACGGCAATGTAGAGGTCGAACAAGCCATGCCCGTCCAGCCCGCCCGCGGCGGCAAGGTTGAGCAGGCTGCCTTTTGCGAGCACGTAGATCGGTACGCCGTCGACGTCAAACTGCTCGATGTGCGCGCGCATCCGGCGGTGGGGCTGCGCGTAGAGCCAGTCGATGTCGATCTCGCGGTTCGAGTGACCGGCGTTAAAGAACACAGCCCCTGGTCTGGCGTGGCGCAGGTGCTCCTCGCGCAGCACCCCTTCGACTCCGGTGGCGGTGACGACGATCCGGCAGCGCGCCAGACCCTCCTCGACGGTGACGGTCTCACATCCCAGGTGGCGCGCCTCGAGGAGGCGCAGCGGATCGAGGTCGGCCACGTACACCAAAGCACCCAGTGCCCGAGCGCGCTCGGCGATCCCCTTGCCCACCGGGCCGCAGCCGATGACCAGCACGCGCCGCCCGTACAACCCCAAGCCGGTCACGTGGCTGAATACGGGCCACACCGCATCCCCGACGTGGAAGCGGTTGTGCAGGCCATCCTTGAGCGGGATGCCGTTCCAGTCGTAGACGGGGAAGGGCAGCTCGTGGCGCCTGAGCAGATGGAGCCCGCTGGTTGTGGCCTCGAGTGCGCCCACGACGGGGGGCTGCTTGTCGAGGTATGCCACGCTCAACTCCCCGCCCATGTCGCACAGGTATTCGGCCTCGAACGCGCGCACCAGGGACAGGTTCTCGAGATAGTCGGCGCGGCTCATCCCCCGCCAGCCGTACACGCTTATCCCCTTGGAGGCCATGTAGGCGGCGGCGACGTCGTCGGTGCTGTCGACGTTGCACGCGCCGACCGCCACGGCGGCGCCCGACCGCTGGAGGGCGAGCGCCATCGAGATCGTCTCGTAGGTCACGTGTCCCCAATAGGCAACGCGCTTGCCCCGGTAGTCGCGCTGGGCGACCTGCCCGCAGTAGTGCTCGGTGATCGGCGTGATATGGCGGTACCAGGCCAACTCCCCTTCGTCGACCTGCCGGGCGAGGTCTGGATCGGCGATCCGCGATCGGTTCATCGTGGCTGCTCCTTCCTCTGGCGGCGCTTTTTCCCTTCCGTGGTCTGCTGGGTCGTGCACGTCCAGCAACGGGTCGGGTCCCGTCCTGTGCTTGCCCGTCTCGACTGGGGTTGACCGTGAGGACCCCGCGTTCAGGCCCTGTGTGTCAAGTTGGCAGTGCGCAGCGGCGAGAGAGGAGTACCGTGCTGGCGGGCGAGGACCGCACCGCATGCGCACGTGCATGATATCACGAGCTGGGACAGACTGCAAGGGGCAACATCGCGCATAACGAACGAACTCATCCGCACATGTTGCCTTTGGGCGGCGCGGCGTGGAAACGGGGCAGCCACGCTGCATTGGCAGCCAGGGATTCGACCAAGATGCTGCGCGCGACATCCAGCGAGACGATCTGGGCGTCGAGCAGCAGCCCCTGCAGGGCGATACGGCGGTCTCCCGAGAGCGCTGCGTCGACGAGCCGTTCCTGCTGCACGGCGCGCGTGGCCAACAGGTGGGCGACCGGCTGGGGGAACGCGCCCACCTCGAGCCCGTCCAGCGTGCCGGGGCCGACAGTCACCGGCAACTCGACGATCGTCTCTGGCGGCAAGTTCTCGATCAGGCCGGCGTTGGGCATGTTGATCGTGTGCGGTGCCGGTTCCTCGATCCCGAGCCAGGCGCAGATGATCTCGACCACGCCCTCTTGCGATGGCTGCAGCAGTTCGTCCAGGGGGCGTGAACCGGCAGCCCATGCCTCACGCTTGGCCCACATCGCCTCCCAGTCCGCCTGTGTGGTGTGGCGGGTGACGAGCCCGTAATCCGCGCCGCCATGTGTGCTGGGCGTCAGGAAGTAAGGGAAGAACTCGGCTAGGTGCAGGTCGTACCCGGTAGGCCACAGGCCGAAGGCGCGATAGATCTCGCGCGTAACGGGCATCGAGTCCAGCAGCGCTTGCCCTTCCGGCTCGTCCAGGCGTTCCAGGAAGCGGGGCAAGACGTCTCGCCCCTGGTGGGTGAGGGCGAGGGTCCAGCTCAGATGGTTGGTGCCAACCGAGACGCACGCCAGCTCTTCCTGGGGGAGGTCGAGCAGCGAAGCAAAGGCCGGCAGACGCTGTTGCCAGGCGTGGCAGAGGCCGATCGCGGTCACCCCCGCCTCGCGGATCATGGCGCGCGTCACCGCTGCCAGGGGGTTGGCGAGGTTGATGACGAGCGCGCCAGGGCAGCGTGCGGCGACGTCGCGGGCGATCTCGACGGCAGGGGGAATCACCCGCAGCCCGCGCGCAAAGCCGGCAGGGCCGACCGTCTGGGAGGTGGGCTGGTAGATGCCGAACCGTTCCCCGATCGCGACGTCACGCTCGCGCGCCCACGGCTCGCCGACAGAGATCGAGTTCAAGACGGCGTCGCTTCCCGGGAGCACGTCCTGCCGCTCGGTCGACTGCTCGACGCGCAGGTCGGCTTGTGTCTGCTCGACCATGCGGTCGATGATGCGAGCCGATAGGTCGAGCGCCCGGGGGTTGACGTCGACCAGGGCGACCGTACTGCCGGCAAGCGCGGGATCGCGGATCAGATCGGACACGATGTGGTACGCAAAGGCCGAACCGGCGCCGATGAGGGTGATCTTGATGGACATGGTGTCTCACTAACTCCTCGAGAGGGTCGAAACCGGGCAACGGCACGGAAGTTGGGCTCGTGCCCTCAGCTGCACTGCGTTGCGATGGCTCGAACGAGCCATCCCGGTCGGCACACACCATCAGGCAAGCAACGGCAAAAGCGCGCAGAACGGCAGAGTCATCTGCGCGATCGGACCAGCACCAGTCTCCACGCTGCTGCGCATCGCACGCTGGCCTTGGGCTCAGCCTCCGGTCACCCGATTCGTGCTGGCTGTTCCCCTTCGCTGAGTCCGTCTCGCCTCAGCCTGATCCCCACCCCAGTCTCTTGAGCGTCTCGGCGGCGTGCAGACGAGCTTCCGGGTTCTCGGCTATGAGGTCGGCCATGAGCGGCTTCAGTGTTTGCCCATCGCCGATGAGCACCCACACGTTGTGCCCTTTCACGACCAAGTCCCCATCGTCTAGCTCGGCAACCAGTGGTGCTAAGGCTCGGTCATCGCCGATCGCAAAGAGCGCCCCGGCGGCAGTCCAGCGCACAAACTTGTCCTCATCCTGGACAGCGTTGATCAATGGCGCTACTGCCCGCGTATCGCCGATCTTGCCCAGCGCCATAGCGGCGATCCCCCGCAAGTTCAGGCCACTATCCCCGAAGACAAGCAGCTCTTTCGCGAGGTCATGGAGATGTGGTATGACCTCTTCATTCTCTCGACGCATCACCAGCATTTGGGGGCCAATTCGGCACATTCTTTTCGCGCTCTTGTCTGTGAGGATAGCGACAAGCTCGTCTACAGCGGGAGTGCCAATCTCGACCAGCGCCTCGACCTTCCTGATGATGTCGTCGTTCGCGCTCACGAGGGCAGCGACAAGCCGCTCAACCGCCAGCGACACCGCCGGTTCACCGATCTTGATCAGAGCGTCGGCAGCGGCACTCTGTACCGGGTAGCGCTGGGTAGCCGCAATCAGTGGCTCTATCGCTGGGCCGCCGAGCTTGGCCAGCGTCTCGGCGGCAGCCTGGCGCAGCGCATCGTCCTTGTGCTCTAGTGTCGCGATCAGCGGCTCAACAGCCGCAGCTCCGAGCTCGACCAGCGCCAAGGAGGCGGCTTGGCGCACAAGTGGGTCCTTTTCGTAGCCCAGGGCCTTGATCAACCCTTTGATATCTCCCTTTGCCTTCAGTCTTTCTACATTTGGCGGTCCAAAGAGTGGCATCGTGGTTCTCCTTTTTCTCCACCAGAGCTGCTTGTGTCTGGGTGGCTGCTGCTCGATCGTCTCGATCTCGAGACGGCATTCCCCTCACAGGCGGCAAGCCACAGCCTTGGACCGTCCGCGGCGTAAAGCACGGCCTCACACCGTCACCACCGGACCGGCTTGGTGAGCGCTCGGGACCTTGCCTGCGACGGCCAAGAAGGGTGCTGTGCGGCACACCTCGGTCGTGCGGGAAGCCCCTAGACGAGGTAGCCGAACTCGCCGACAACCGGATGTGACAGCCGTACAAAGTCCGTGTAGGCGATGCGGATAACGTGCCGGTGGGTCCCGACTCGAAAGACGATGTCGGACTCGTCCGCGAGGGCGCTGTCAACATAGACCGGTATGTCATACAGGTTACCAAAGGGTGGCATGGCACCTGGGGCGCAGTCGGGAAAGAGGCCTGCGAACTCTGCCTCCTTTGCCAGGCTGGCTTTCTTGCCGAGTGCGGTACTCACCGCCGTCAGGTTGAGACGGTACGGGGCAGGAATGATGACCATGCATATAGCGTCGCCTGCCTTGACGATCACCACCTTTGCGACCTGCTTACCCGGCAGGTGGAGGGCGGCAGCCGCCTCCTGCATCGTATACGCGCGGTCGTGTTCCAGCAGTTCAAACGGAACGCCGTTCTCGCGCAGGTAGCCCTCCATGCGCTCTCTACATTCCATATCATTGGCCTCCTCGTATGGCGCGAAGAATCATGTGGCGGGCGATACGTCCGGAGTTGACCAGGAGAAGGAGAGGGATAGCCACATAGTCTGCGGGCGCAGGGCGAGTGTCGGATGCTGCAGCGCGTGATGTTGTCGACTCCGTTTGGTATGCTCAGTTTACCACAGCTGCTCCTGCGTGGCAAGGGCCAATCTGCCGCG
>JAFGIE010000185.1 GCA_016929775.1 Anaerolineae bacterium | reverse complement strand
CAGCGTCCCGCTGGCATGTCTGCCGTCGAGACGACGGCGGTCCATGTCGTCCCAGACCGACAGCATCTTGCTGGCATGTCTGCCGTCAAGACGACAGCTTTCCCACCCAAACCGGACCGCCAGCGTCTTGCTGGCACGTGTGCCGTCAGGACGACAGCTTTTCCTCCTGGACCGGACCGCCAGCGTCCCGCTGGCACGTCTGCCGTCGAGACGACGACGTTCCCTACCGGACCCACTTGGACCGCCAGCGTCCCGCTGGCACGTCTGCCGTCGAGACGACAGCTTTCCCTCCTGGACCAGACCGTCACCATCTGGCATGTGTGCCGTCGAGACGACGGCGGTCCCCACTGGACGGCTATAGCAGTCTGGGCTGGGTAGGTGGAGGTGCAAACGCTTCTGCCTTCACGGCGAGCCACTCACGCACCGAGTCCGCCTCGATCAGCGAGTCGATCGAGAAGGGAATGCCGCCCCTCTTGACAAGCCACCGATTCCCCTCTGGCACATCCGGTCCGTCCAGCACGAGGACAGGGATCCACCTCGCTTTCAGCGCCTCCGTTGCACCAGCCCACGTACCGCCTCTGCCAGCATCGCAGGCAACGACGATCGCATAGTCTGCCAAAGCATAGATCAGCTTGTTCCGCCCCATCGCCGCGCCGACGCTGAACCCCGCGTCGGGCGAGTACGGCGTTGCCAGGGCGAGGTCCCCGCGCGCCAGTGCGTCCCGCGCCTCAGGGCTGCGGATCGCCCTCTCCAGACTGTGCGCCAGGACGCCGACCGCCGTGCCACGTCCCTCCAGCGCAGCGGTCGTCGCCGTCGAGTCCACGCCCCGCGCCCCGCCCGAGTACAACACGTACCCGGTGAGGGCACAGGCACTGCCTACCAGCTCAGCGCAGACCTCGCCCTGCTGATCCACGTTGCGCGAGCCGACGACCGCGACACCCGGTTGGCCAAGCAGCGCCCTCTCCCCAGATCCAAACACGACAGCCGGTGCAGCCCCCTGCAGTCGCTGGCGCCATCGCGCTGGATAGGCATCGTCAGCCCGCGTCAGCACCCACATCCCCAGCGAACTCTGACGCTCCAGCTCGATCGCCAACATACCGCCGCGTTCTAGCAAACGCACAACGCGCTCCGCAAGCGCCTCGGGAATGTCAAGCTCTTTCCGGAGGTCATCCACAACAAGGCCAAACAGCGCAGCGGGACGCTGCAGCGTTGAATGGTGGACCCGTGTCGCCAGATCGTTCCATTCCCTCAGCGTGAGGGCCTTCAGTTCGAGAGAGCCGCCCATGCCAAGGTGCGAGCAGAGCAAGACCATTGCCTGTGCATCTGCCGACAGATCCATATCCTCGCCTTCCCTCACGATCTCTCAGCCATTGCGCGGGCTGGCGCACGCGAGCACGAATGGATACACAGGACCACTCCCCTGCGTACGCAGCAACCACCCGGCGATCGTCATCGTCCAGCGCGAATCGACGATGTCATCGACCAACAGGACGGGCTGGGGCCGAACCGCTCCAGGCAACGCGTGCAGCGTATTGCGTACATTCTGCGCCTGCATGTAGCTGTTTGCCATCGTCTTCTGCTCCGGCGCAGCCACAGCCCGTGTCAGCGCGGGGATGAAAGGCAGACCAAGCACAGTCGCCAGACGCTGGGCTAGGTCATACACCAACGTGGGATGGCGCCGCGAAGGGATCGCCGTGATCCACGCCGGCGCCGGCACGGGCCTCCAGCGTTCCTCGATCAGCTCCGCCGCGGCTCGAATCAGCGCATCCTCAAAGCGTCCCTGGCGGTACTTGCCCTCGCGGACCAGCCGCCCCCAACCGGCATCTCCATACGCACATAGGGCGCGTCCGGGCTCATTTCTTGCGTGATCGGGAATGAACAGTGGCTGACCTGGGAACAGCCCGTGAGCCCAGCGTTTGCGTGGGGCAATCGCGAGCGCATCCCCTTTGAGGAACTCTACCGCTTCGGCGACAAGCGCAGTTGGCACTTGCGTGGGCAGTTGCCGTCCGGTGCAATTCGCGCACTTGCCACAGGGCGTGGCATACGGATCGTCCAGCGCCCGCGACAGGAACTCCATCAAGCAGCCTTGGTGCGTGCCATACGCCTGCATCTGTGCCAGCTCGGCGCGTCTCAAGGCAGTCCAGCGCTCTATGCGTTCGATGTCGGGCTGCCAGGGATTGGGAGTGCGGAAATACCGCCGGGAGCGGTCCTTCCATCTACTGCAGTTCGCCCCCGTGCCGCTGGCTGTCCCGGTAGAGCACCATCGCCGTCCCCACCACACCCGCCGTGATCAGGCCCACATCCTCGAACACGCCGATCGAGACGGGGATCACGCCGCTCAGCGCCCACAGGAACGGGATCGCAAGGAACAACCGCGGCGCCTTCTTGTCGGTCAGCAGGAAAAGCCCAAAGGTAAAGACCGCACTGGGGCATGGGGTCAGCCCAAAGGGCGGCGATTGGGGATACACGTGGCCCAGCAGAATCCCAAGCACAGGGTACCCGATCATTGCATAAACGATGAACAGGATGCCGACGATCCCGTAGGCGTCTGCCCGAAAGCCAAACGAGAGCTGCGGCTTGACGGCGCTGTACAAAAAGAGGGCACCCTGGAGGATGAACAAGACGCCAAAGGCGTAAGCAGGAGTGTAGACTGGACCAAAGTAGAGCAGGAAAAACGCGATCCCGGTCCACAACCAGAGAAAGGACAGGATCCCGGCGATGACCTTGTTCCTGTACCGGGTCTGCCGCGCGGCGAGGATCAGTCCCACCAGGCCCAGCACGTAGGCCACGATCTGCATCGGCCAGATCGCGAGGTTGTACCGCGCAAAGACGTCCAACAGCTGTTCGAGCGTAAGCGACATGTCCATTTTGGCCCTCCTTGCACCACAAGCCTGATAGTGAGCACAGCCGACACGTTTACGCAACCGAGCGGAGACGCCAGTGTTCGCCTCTGCCTGCGTGCCACACGCGTCTGACCAGCGAGAAGAGGGAGCGTCCTGTGGTCGTTTCAGCTCCGGCGTGCCTGCCCGGCGCGCGTCTAGGTGGTGGGGGTAGCGCTGACTGAGCCCATTATACCACGGATCCTCGCCCGTGGGAATACCTGCCCGATCGGGCCCGCAGACAGAAGCCGGGACGCGAACCCGGGACCTCACGGAGCCGAACCAGATGGGCGGTTCTCGCCGCCTCGGCGCGCATGGTCAGTCGTTTGGGGGGAGCCGTACGCGGCGCTCTGTCTAGGCAGCATCCAAAGGACAGGGACAGTGGCAACCTGACAGCCGATCGCCACGCACAGCTCCCGTCGACGCTCAACGACGGGCGACTGCCGGTTGCGCTGGCGCCCATTTGCCCGCTCTCCCCGGCACGAGTACAATGGGTGCCCGGCGACACAACGCCTACACACCCACGCCCGCCTCGCATCAGGCGCGCGTTGAGAGCACCACGTCAAGGAGGATACCGTGAACGTTTTGGACTCGTTTTCCCTACACGGCAAGGTAGCATTGGCGACCGGCGGCGCGGGGCAGTACGGACGACAGATCGTGTCGGCGTTGGCCGAGGCGGGTGCAGAGACCTACATCGCCTCACGGAACCTGCCTGCGCTGGAGACGGTAGCCGCCGCCCATCGCGCGCGAGGCGAGAACGTCACCGCCCTGCAGTACGACCAGGGCGATGAAGCAAGCATCCTGGCGCTGCGCGACGAGATCGTGGCGCACAGCGGGCGCGTCGACGTGCTCGTCAACAACGCAGTGGCCCGTCCCATGGCGCAGGGCTGGGAGGATGACCTGGCGCTGTTCGATCGCAGCATGCACATCAATGCGACCGGGGTGTTTGCGGTGACCCGTGCCTTTGGGGAGGTCATGATCGCGCAGCGGTGTGGCTCGATCATCAACATCGCGTCCATGATGGGCATGGTGGGCGTCGAGAACGCCAACTATGACGGCACGTCCATGCACGGGTACTACCCCGACTACTTTTTCCACAAGGGGGGTATGATCAACTTGACCCGGTTCTGTGCCAGCTACTTTGGGGTGCACAACGTGCGCGTCAACGCCATCTCACCGGGAGGCCTGTTCAACCACCAGCCCGCCCCGTTTGTGCGGCAGTACAGCGCGCGGACGCAGCTAGGACGCATGGCCAACGACACAGACCTCAAGGGGGCGATCGTCTTTTTGGCTTCCGACGCCTCGCTGTACGTCACCGGCGTCAATCTCCCGGTCGACGGTGGCTACACAGCCAAGTGAGAACAATCTGCTTCCCTAGAGAACGGTCCACCCTCCGTCGACGACGATGATCTGACCCGTGACATAGCTGGCGGCATCGGAAGCGAGGTAGACCACCGTGCCCACCACCTCCTCCTGCCTGCCAACGCGCCCCATCGGCACCTTGGCTGCCAAGCGCTTGGCGAATCGGGGATGGGTCTCCTGCACGGATGGGTGCGGGAACGCACCGGGACAGATGCCGTTGACCCGGATGCCGTCCGGGGCCCAGCGGACAGCCAGGTAGCGGATCATCTGGTCGATGCCCGCTTTGGATACGCCGTACTCGATCGGGTTCGGCTCCATCGGCTTCTCGTACAGCCCGGGGTCGGGCGCCACGCGACCATACATGGACGAAAAGAACACCATGCTCCCCCTGCTAGTCATCGCCTCGCGCGCGTGCCGGGCCAAGAGAAAGCTGCCGGTGACATTGATCCCCAGCGAACGCGTAAAGTCCTCAGCCGTGATCTCGTGCAGGGGCGCCCCGTGCGGCGCATAGGTCGCGTTGACCAGGACGTCGAGCTGACCGAACTCGGCGCGCACACCGTCGACCAACGCCGCGATCGACGCCTCTTCCCGGAGGTCAAAGGACACGCCGCGGCAGCGATCCGTGGCCCCTTCGGCACTTAGGCCCGCCGCAAGCTGCATCGCTTTCGCCCCATCGAGGTCGGCGACCACGACGTGCGCGCCCTGAGCGAGCAAGCCACGGCAGACGGCGCTCCCCAGGTAGCCGGCGCCGCCGACGACGATCACGACCCGGTCCGTCAGCTCGAACATCTCTTGTCCTCCCAGCTTGGTCAGCGCATCGCTCCGGGCCAGTAGAAGGGGTTGAGCAGCGTGTGAGGCAGGTCGGGCACGGCGCGGTCGATCGCGGCGACCACGTCCGCGGGGAGAGGGCCACGCGCGGCGATGGACACGTTGGCTGCCATCTGTGCCGCCGTCTCCACGCCGGTCAGCACGCCGGTCACGCCCGGGATCGACAGCCCGTACCGCAGAGCCATCTCCGGCATGGTCAGCCCCGCACGGTCGCAGACTTGCTGCAAGGCGTGGCGCACCGGCGCCACGGCGCGCAGCTCGGGCCGGATCTGGTCGACCGGCATGACGAGCAGCCCCTGCAGGAACACGCTGCGCACAAAGACGGCGATCCCCCTTTCGACAGCCTGGTCGAGCAGCCCGGCGCGGAGGATGCGCTGGTCGAGCATGCTGGCGGCGATCTGGACCGCCTCGATGCCCTCTGTGTCCAGGACTTTGGGAAGCTGTTCCGGGCTAAAGACAGAGGCCCCGACGTGTCCGATCAGGCCCTCCTCCTTGAGTTGGAGCAGTTCCTCGAGATAGACCACATCCGCCGTGTCGTGAAAGAGGCACAGCGGCAAGTACTCGATGTCCAGGTTGTCCAGCGAGGCGCGCACGGATCCTCGCAGCCAGCGGCGCACGTTCGCCCACGTGGGTTCGTCCCCCATGTACTTGACCTGTCGCACCTTGCTGATCAGGGTCACCTGGTCCAGGGCGCCGATCGCGCGCAGCGCGCGCCCGAGCACCTGCTCGCTCTCCCCATACGCAGCGGCAGTGTCCAGCGTCGTGGCGCCCCCTTCCACCGCGCAAGACAAGATCTCGCACACTTGGTCCAGCGAGGGCTGTCCTACCCGGTTGGCGATGCCATACGGCAGGCCAAACTGGACGGTGCCCACCACCAGACGCGAGAATGGGACGCTGGAAATGTGTTCACTCATCGCGCCTTCTCTCTTGCTACGACCCACCGTGGCGCCAGGGCGATCCTCGGCGTGGGCGTCTGTGGACGTCGCCGCTCATGTACGCGTGTGCCCCAGCAGATCGAGCGCTGTGTCGACGAGCAACTGGCCTGCGCGCGGGTCGAACAGGCCATTGGAAGCCTCGTACCCCCCTTCCGCCGCGGCTTCGGGCGTCACGATGTAGCCCTGCAGCTCGCCGTTGGCGAGCGAGATGACGTACGCATCCTGCGCTCGTGCCTTGAGCGCCAGGGCATACTCGACAAAGACCTCGCCCGGCCAACCCACGAACGACCACCCATCGACCCGGATCACCTGCACTTCGGCGGGCAGGCAGCCCGCATAGTGGGCCTCGATCCGCCCCTCCTCGGCGGCACGGGCCAGGGTCAGCGTCTCTTCCGCGCCAAACCAGTCTACCTCTGCCGTGCGCGTCCGGGCGCGCGCCGCGCCGCTCTGCTGCAGGTGGGTCAGCCGGGCTGCCGCCGCCTGCAGCTTGCGCTCCGCCTCGGCGACAGGCGGGAACGTACGCCGCGGCAGGTCGATCTCGCGTCGGTCGCTCCACAGAGCGATGTCCTCGGTGTACGAGATCTGCGTCATGGCCTCCTCGACAGCGCGGCCCAGCATCTCGCCCAGGCGCCGCGCCTCGTCAAAGGTCTGGCCTTTGACGACGTGGCGTGTGCTCTGGTTGCCCGCTGGACCGGTGTGATAGAGCACTGGGCAGGCAGCGCCCAGCACGTGCTCTTGCAGATACTGGCGCGCCATGGCAGGAAAGTCTCCGCTCACCAGCGTCGAGTCCTCGTGCAGCACGGTGGGGTGCATCGAATAGACCAGCATGCACGCGATCGGCGGGCCACCGCCTCGCTCGCGGACCACCAACACCGGGACCTCCGGATCGGCGGGACCAGATGGGTCGCGGCGGTTGGTGCCCACGCCTGTCGCGTCGGCTACCCGCAGCCCTAGCTCGGCGGGACGTGCGCTGCGCCAGGCGCCCTGCGCCGCACGGACGATCTGCCCCTCCATGTGCGCCAGGTAGGCGGGGTCGGCGCGCGGCACGATCGGGTCTGCCTCGCTGCTCGCATAGTCAACCGTGATCGGGCCCGAGTGTGTGTGCGTAGCGGTGACCATGATCTGCGCCGCCGGCACACCGGTGGCTGCCGCGATCTGCGCGCGCACCCGTCCTGCGGCAGTCTTGCAGACGAAAATGATGTCGTTGGCGACAAACATCACCTCGTGTTGCCCATCCGACAGGTAGAGCGCAGAGCTGAACAGCGGGTCGTGGATGCCCGTGCTGTACCGCTCGACATGTGGGTAGCCATACAGGAATTGCGAATCCAGCGGCGAGATGTCTGCTGCTGCTGCGCCTGCCCATAGTTCGTGCATCAGTACCCCTTTTCCCAGTCCGGTTCGATGTTCTGCGCGGCGGTCTCGGAGATGTAGACGTCCGTGCGCAGGATCTGGTGGATCGACGTCGGCAGGAGAGGCGTGACCGGACCGTGCGTCACAAGACGGGTCATCATCCGCTGCCAGCTCGTCGCCGTGCCGTGTACGGTCAGCGAGTGAAAGTCGATCCGGTTCTTGGCGCCGATGACCTCCGCCGGGCCGATCGTCGCCGCCATCGGAGGCACCATGGAAAGGTCGCCGCTCATGCCGAACCCGCCGTAGAGCGAGTTTTGGGCCAGGGTGAAGGGACTGAGCGTCACGACCCGCGGGCCCATCTGCTTCCACTCTTCCAGGCTCTCCGCCGCGAACTCGGGGGCGTCCGGCTCGATGAACGCCAGGTGGCCCGTCCATCCCGGACCGCTGTAGCACATGTCCGCCCCGCCCATATCGGCGATCATCTTGCCATACTCGGCAATGTTGGCATTGCTCGGACCCATGAACTGCCGCGCCGGGGGGCGCAGATCCGCGTCGATCCGGTAGTAGAGATAGTCCATCATGGCATACATGAACCCGTGCTTCCAGGTCGGGGGCGCGATCACGCCTTCGTCATTGGCATATTCGTCCATGGCAAAGACCCACAGCTTGGAGCAGTCGACCTGGAACTGGTTGATCAGCCGGGCAACGTGGCGATAGGTCGGCGCAGGGTTGGGCAGGATCAGCACCACTCGCTCGCCGGCGTCCGCCGCCGCCTTGATGCGATAGAACATGTCGGTCACCCAGATCCACTCGACGTCCGCGTCGGGCACGACCTGGATGCGAAAGTCGGGATTCGGGTGCTCGGCGATCTCGTCGCGCGTGATCCGGCGCACGCGCTCCAATACCTCCTGGTCGCGAAAGGGGACCCACTTGCTGGGCTTGTACGGAAAGCTGAAATCAAAGCCGCCCTTCATGTCACATCCTCCTGCAAAGCATAGGTGGCACCACGCACACCGTTCCGGCAGAGTGCCTCCGCGTCGTCCCTTGCCGGCGCACGTCCCGCCCGCCCTCAGGCGAGCAGCTTGGCCTCTTGCGCACGGTAGGCGCAATAGATCTCTCGATATCGGGCTACCGCTGCGGGCTGCGGCTGCATGCGGTCGCCCTCCCTCTTGCGGTCCTGCGGCAGCCCGGCAAAGCCTCCCTCGAACAGCCCGGCGCCGATCCCGGCAAGTAGACAAGCGCCCCAGTTGGCGACGTCCACCATCCCGCTCACCGTCAGCGGCATGTCTGCCACGTCGCTCAGGATCCGCGCCCACAACGGGCTCTGCGCGCCGCCGCCAAAGAGGACCAGCTCGTCCACCTGCAGGCCCATGTCCCGCATCACGTCCAGGTTGTACCTGATCTGAAACGCGACGCCTTCCAGCACGCTGCGCACCAAGTCGCCAGCGCCCGCAGAGAGGCTGAGCCCGGTCCACGCACCCCACACGTCCGCGCGCCAGTGCGGGCTGCCGGCGCCGGACAGGTGCGGGTAAAAGCGCACGCCGTTCGCCCCCGGCTCAGATGCAGCTGCCCACCCGTTCAGCTCGTCATAGGCGCTGCCCGGGAAGAGCGTATCGCGCAGCCAGCGCAGTGCGCCACCCGCAGTGCCCACCACGCCCTCCAGATCCCAGTAGCCGGGCACGACAAAGGGAAAAGTGGGGATGCGGCGCTGCGCGTCGAGCACCGGACGTTCGGTCAGGCAGGATATGGCGGACGCTGTGCCCAAAGAGACCGTCGCCACCCCGGGGCGGATGTGTGCGCCCAGGGCGGCGCATTTCTGGTCCTGCCCGCCCACGACGACGACCGTATCCTCGCCCAGCCCCAGCTCGGCGGCGACCGCAGGGATGAGCGTCCCCAGCGGCGTGCCTGACCAGCGGACCTCGGGCAGTTGCGCCCGGTCGATGCCAAAAGCCGCCAGCAGCTCGGGACTCCAATCGCCGCGAGCCAGGTCATACAGCATCGTCCCGCCAGCCATCGAGTGATCGGTGGCGGATTGGCCGCAGAGCTTGAGCACGATATAGTCGTGCCCCATGAGGTACTTGCTCGTGGCTGCGACCAGATCCAGACGGTGGGCGCGCAGCCAGAGCAGCTTGGGAAGGACATAAGAGGGCGCAGCCCGCTTGCCGGTGATGCCGAACAGCGCGGCGTCGGAGTAACGCTGGCGGATGGCCTCTGTTTCGGCGATCGCGCGTGTATCGAGCCAGCTGATCGCCTTATCCAGCGTGCGTCCGTGGGCATCCACCGGCACGAACGAGATCCCCTGCGAGCTAACGCCCAGGGCGCGGACGGTGCTCCCGTCCACCCCACCCTCCCGCAGCGCCCGGCGGATGGCCTCCCGAGTCAGCGCCCACCACAGGTCGGCGTCCTGTTCGACCACGCCCGGCGAGGGCTTGATCAGCGGGTACTCGAGATAGGCTTCGCCGAGGACGTCTCCCCCCGGCGAGCAGACAGCTGCCTTGATGCCGGTGGTGCCCAGGTCGATGCCTAACAGCGTCTCCACCTTCTGCTCCTCTGCCAGCTCCAGCCCTTCCGCCCTTGCGCTGCGAATGGCCCGTCCAACCCTTAGGCCTGGTGTACGACCTCTCCCCGAACGACCGTGTACCGCAGTTCTAGGTCTTGGTCCAGCACGATCAAGTCACCGTCTCTGCCGACCGCGATCTGCCCCTTGTTCAGCCCCATCAGGCGCGCGGGGCTGCCCGACCAGGCGCGGCTCGCGGTAGCCAGGTCCTTGCCAAAGAGGCGCAGCAGATTGCGGAAGCCATCGATCGGCGTCAGCGCGCTCCCCGCCAACCCCATTCCACGGGCCACCTGGCGCACGCCGTTGTTGGGACCATCGATCTGCACCTCCCCCCAGCTGCCGGGCAGCGTGTATCGCCCGAGGGGCAGTCCCGCGCCGTAGTTGCTGTCGGTGACACACACGAGCCCACCCTCAGGCTTGCAGCGGAACGTCTTCTCGACCAGCAACGGGTGCACGTGCGTGCCGTCGCAGATGATCTCGCACGTCACGCGATCCTCGATCAGTAAATAGTCGGTCAGCCCGGCGGGATAGACGCCTGGGTCCGTCATCTGTGGCACGACAAACGTGTCGAACAGGTGGGTCACCAACCGAGCTCCGGCATCAACCGCCGCGCGCGCCTGATCGATCGTCGCCTGGGTGTGCGCGATGCTGCACACGATCCCGCGGGCAGAGAGCTGGCGGATCAGCGCCGGCGCGCCCTCCAGCTCGGGCGATACGTCCCAGATGCGGACGTGCCCGCCGCCCGCAGCCAGCAGTTCATCCGTGGTCGCAGGACTGATTGGCGCCAGGTCGCGCGATACCCCGGCACCCGTCTGTGCCAAGTAGGGCGACTCGAGGCGAAAGCCGGCGACCTGCGGCACGCGCGCGAGCTCGTCTGTGTCGCGCCGGTGGCGGCGCATGTGCTCAGCGCTCGCCTCGGGCGGGCCAAACAGCGTGGGGTAAAAGGTCGTCGTACCCCGACTGGCCTCGATCGCCGCATACTCGGTCAGCGCGCCCGCCTCGGTGGACACCTCGCGGATGCCGTGGGTGTGCAGGTCGATCAGCCCAGGCAGGACCAGGCCCCCGGCGGCGTCGATCGGGGCATCCCCCTCGAGGTGAGGGCCGATCTCGGCGATGCGCCCCCCCACGACGCGCACGTCGAGCCGGCGCAGCGTGCCATCTGGCAGGAGCACCTGCCCCCCGCGGACGCAGAGCGTGCTCTGGTGGTGCATGGGACTCCTCACTCCCCGTGGAAACGGAGGGCGTACACGTCGGCGTCCTTGAGCGCCAGGCGCACGCGCACCGCCTGTCCCGCCCACGGAGCCAAGTCGGCGCTCCCGCCCCAGGTCACCGTGCGCTCGATCTCGTCTCCGTAGATCTCGTCGCACGCCTGCAGCGATCGGCCCGCCAGGGGCCTGCCCTGTGCATCCTGCAGCTCGACGCGCACGCTGCCCGCCGCCGAGGTAGCATAGTTGAGCGTCAGGGCACGCCCCTCGAAACGGAGCGGGTGGGTGATCAGCTCACCGCCTCCACACCCGGCGTACACGGACGCAAAGCCGTCCACGCGCAGCGTGCCCCGGCGCAGGCGGCACGTCGGGTGGCGGTAGTTCTCGACCCAGTAGATCGAGAGCTCGTCGCACGCCGTCTGGACGATCCCCCAAGCAATGCCCATGTTGCGCTCGGTCCAGTTGTTCCGGTCCCGACCCGGGCGCAGAAACGCCTCGGTGAACGTCCGGTCCCAGTGCAGCCCATCACGGCTGGTCATGAACACGCCGTCGCTCAGCCCGGCGCTGGGGTGCTCGGGAACGACCTTGCGGTCGGGCACGAAGCGCTTGGGAAAGGCCATGTAGATGTGCGGCGCGCGGGGGTAGCTGATCGTGGCGTTGGTGTAGAAATGCTCCCGTGGGGCGCTGCCATACTCGAGCCACTTTCCCTCGGCCCAATGCAGCATGTCGTCGGAAGTGCTGACCTTGATGTCGCGCACCCCGTCCTTGAAGTCGCGATAGAAAGCCACATAGTGCCCGCGCAGGCTGTCCCAGTAGGCCAGGTTTTGCGAATCAAACGCCCCGTCGGTGATCACCGGATCCTGCTGGAGCATGGTCCACCGGTAGCCATCCGCAGAGGCAAAGGGGAGGAGGCCCCTGCGTCCCTTGCCGCGCATCGGCGCCAGCGCTTTGAAACGCTGCACCGCTGTGGCTGCCGGATTGGCGTCCACAAAGGGGGAAAAGGCGTGCGCGCCCTCGCCCACCCAGCAGATGTTGTTCTCGCGCGAGCCCTCCCACTCGTACAGGCCCAGCGTGGGACGGGTCCAGGCGATCCCGTCGGGGCTGGTCGCCACAGCCACGCAGTCGTTGCGGGTCCCCTCGCCCTGCCAGCCTCGGTAATAGGCACGCACCTCGCCTTCATATTCGAGGATAGTAACGTAGAACGAGATCGGTCCCTCCCAAGGCCTGTCAAAGGGGAGCGCGATCTCTTGCGGCGCAGGGTGGTGAAGCCGCAGGTCAGCCCGATCGGTCTTGTCGATCAGCCAGCGATCGCAGAACAGCTCTCGTCGCGAACCGATCTCGCGCACATGTGCTTCCGAATCGCCCATGGTACGGTCTCCCTCCATCGTGTCGATCTGTGTCAGGCGAGGTCGATCCTCACCCAGTGAACGCTCAGCGCCGCCTCGTCCCCGGCATAGTAGGCGACCATCACCTCGCCACTGGCAAGCTGCGCCGCACTCGGGTGCCCAAAGGTCCAGATGTTCATGTCGGCCCAGTAGTCGCCGAAATCCCGTCTTCCCTGCATGCCCGATTCCTGGCGCGCCAACGCCTTGGCATAAAAGACCAGCTCGCCGTCCAGGTCCCACGTCTGCCCGTCATCCGCGCTCAGCACCGCGCGCAGGCTGGGCGGGCTGTGCCGGTGCACGTAGGCTGCAAAGAGCCGCCCATCTTCCAAGTAGAGCGGCGTGCAGATCTGACCGGCGATGCCGGTCGCGTGCGGCGCGCTCCACCTCACGCCATCCGCAGTCCCCCAGGCGATGTGGATGGGGACATCCCGTTCCGCCTGCCGGTCGTGCGTCCAGAACATCGCCGTCATCCGCCCATGACGTGGGTGGACGCACAGACGCTGGTCCCAGAAGAGCAGCCTGCCTGCCGCATCGTGGGCCACGACCACCGGACCGCGCCAGGTCTGCCCGCCGTCCGGCGAAAGGAGCAGGCAGGCGTGATGCGCGCCGGGGCTCCGGTCGTCGTATCCCTTCCACGACTCGTAGGGCAGCGCCAGCGTGTCGTCGCGCAGGAGCAGGATGCGCCCGGTCAACGCCCCGGTGTGTGGCGTGAGCGGCACCTCGCGCAGCGCGCGCCAGGCACGCCAGTCGTCGCACTCGGCGACGTACAGGCGCGATGGGAGTGTGCCCTGCGTCTCGGGGTTCGCCAGCGGCAGGGCGGGGTTCGAGCGATCGAAAGTGTTGAACACGCCGATCCCGCTGCCCGGGCCGATCTCGGTCAGCCCCCCGCTCCGCACGCGCCACCCGCTGCCCGGCGGCAGATCGGCAAACCCCGCCCAGAGCATCTCCCACGTCGCGCCGAGATCCACGCTCCGCATGACGCGCAGATCCTCGTCGGGGGCATCCTTGGTGCTGCCGACGCGAAAGGCCACGACCAACGCCCCATCAGACAGCGCCGTCAGCGCAGTGAACGAGGCATAGCGCGCGCACGCCGGCGCCTGGGAGGCGTCATATACGACGCCACGATCGACAACGCGCATGCTCTGCTCTCCGCTAACCGTCCCCGCTGGCGCCGATCGCGGCTCGGATGTCCGTAGACGCCTTGCTGAAATAGCTCGCCAGGCCGACCACGTCGGCGCCGATGGACAAGAAGCGATAGCCCATCTCTACCAACGCGGCAGCGTTCTCTGCGCCGCACACCGTCCCGGCGACCTTGTCGTGCGCGGCACAGACCTCGGCGATCCGCTTCTGCGCTGTGACGACCTGGGGATGGTCAAACTCGCCTGGATGCCCGATGCCGTGCGAAAAGTCGCCCGGTCCGAAAAAGATCACGTCGATGCCGGCGACCCCGGCGATCTCGTCCAGTTCGTCGAGCGGCTCTGGGTCCTCGATCTGGACGATCACGAACCGCTCGCGATTGGCGGCGGCGAGATACTCTGTGAAATCGACCCGCGTGTACGCGCCGTCGGCGTTTCCACCGTCCACAGGGCGACGCCCGATCGGATGGAAACGTGCGGTACGGGCGACCATCTTGGCTTCTGCGGCGCTCATCAGGTGCGGCACCATGATCCCCGCTGCGTCCGCCTCCAGGGGGCGGAGCATGTCCGAATACGATCCCTTGGACACGCGGACCAGCGTATCGACGTCGTAGATCTTGGCGGCGCGGATCATGTTTTCCAGCACCAGCCAATCGGTGGGCACGTGCTCGTTGCACAGCCAGATACAGTCAAATCCAGATTGGGCCGCGATCTCGGCGACTCGCGGGTCAACCAGGTTCAGCTTGGTACACGTGGCGACTTGGCCGGATCGCAACCGGTTCAGAACACGACTTGGACGCATGTGCATACCGCACTCCTTCCCCGCTATCGACTTGTGTGTGACAGGAGGGGCGAACCCGCCGCGCCTGCTCGCGGCAGAGGCACGCCGCCTAGAAACGACCGTGTTGCTCGACCAGCTCGCGCATCATCTCGATCCGATAGGCGGGTGCGCCGGGGGGCACCTGGTCTCCGGCGGCGGCGACCAGCCGCGGGCTTGCCGTGCGGATCGCCAGCCAGTCGATCACCGCCTGCCTGAAGGCCTCGTCGCTGCTCCGTGCTTCCCATAGATCGGGCGGAACGCCGCCCGACAGCACCATGTCCGGTCCGGCTTCGGCGCGACATTGGGCTGGCGTCAGGTCGCCCATCGGCGCAGGCGTGACTGCGTCGGCGCACGTCGCGCCCAGCTCGCCAAAGACCCGCAGGATCCCGCGCAGCCGCCCGTCGATGTGCACCGCGCTCCACTTGCCCGCCTCGCGGATGCGGCGAATGGCCTCCCGGTAAAAGGACTCCGACCATGTCCTGAAGAAACTCGGGGGCTGGATGTCGCCGCTGAAGTTGTCCCCCATCACGATCACCTCAGCCGGTCCACGGCAGACCATATCCACGCACTGCAGGACGTTATCGTTGATCTGGTCGATCACCTCGTGCAGCACCCCGGGCATGTCCATCGTCGCGTACATGGTCCGTTCGATCCCCATCCAGTAGGATAGGATGTAGCCCATTGCGCTGTACCCGATCGGCATGTACACCACCCCCAGGTCGCCGAGCGCCGTCACCCACGGGGTGTACCGCTCCCAGGCGGGACTGTAGCGGCGGCTGCCATAGGCATACCCCAGGACGCGCAGGTCCTGCGCGCTCTGCACGCCCCAGCGCGAGATCGCCCACGAGTAACTGCCCTCGTCCCACAGCCGTTTGCGCTCGATGACCCCCAACGGTGTTTCGATCCGCCAGGTGAGCTCGGGCCCGTGAGGCGTGTCTTCGCTGGTCGTGGTGGCTTGCACATCGGGGCCGTAGGCCGCGTCATAGTACGAGTTGAGGTTGGGGATGTAAAAGCCCGCCCCGACCTGCTTGTGATAGGCGATCAGATCCCACTCGGGCTCCAAGTGAGGCACCGACAGATCGAACGGGATGTGGTGCCGTTGGTAGAACCAGTGTGAGAGATCCAAGAAGAACGGCACGCGGTCCGGCGTGTCGCCGCGATAGACTGCCAGCATGCGCTCCCGTTCGGTGAGTGACATGGCCTAACCACCGATCTCAGCGAGCAACACCTCTCGCCCGCCCTGCTCCCGGCTGCGCGTGCCGGCGATCACGATCTGGATCAGCTCGACCGTCTCGGAAAAGGGGAAGGGCCGCTCGCCGCTCCGCAGGTAATCGACAAACGCCTGGAGTTGGGCCTTGAAAGCATAGAACGTGTCTCGCATATCCACGGCGACGTGCCCGGCGGTGCCGTTGAGGGTCATCGCCCCAAAGGAGCCGTACATGTCGCCGATCGCGGCGACCACCACGTCTGCGCCACAGCGATGCTTGAGGTGGACGATATTCCGCTCAGCCGTCCCCGTGTTGCGCGCCGAGACAAAGCCGGGCCCCAGCACCGGGTAGATGCCCTCCAGGGCGTGGATCCCGTAACGCTCCCAGGTCTTGGGCGTGGTGATCGTGGCGAACCGCAGGGCGCCGAGCTCCCGGGTCGAGGCCCGGTAGGGGCCATACTCCTTGGCGTAGCGCATCGCACTAGAGGACAGGATCCGCTTGCCCTCATCTACCCAGGAGATGAACTGCAGCAGGTCTGGTTCATTGTCGGTCATCGGCTTGTCGATGAACACCGGCAGCCCTGCCTCGACAAAGGGACGGCAACGTGCCACGTGCTCGTAGCCGATGTCGGTCGAGACGATCACGGCATCTACGTGCCCGATCACGTCCTCGGGCCGATCGACCACGTGCGGGATCAGACTGGCGCGGGCCACGTGCCGCGCGTCTGCGGGATCGTCGGTCCAGATGTGCGTCACCCGCGCCCCCTCGATCTGGAGCGTCCCCTTTGGTTCCTTGCCCAGGTAGTCGTCGATCACCGGATAGGGACACTCGTGCATGACCTCAGGGTCGTACCCGTTAAAGATGGCGGACCAGGAATAGGGATGACCGTTGCCGTCGACCATGCCGAGCATCGCCAGGCGAATCGGATCTCGATCTGACATCTCGTGCTCCTCTCGTATCTACCGTGCGTTTCTGCACCACCCACACACCGCATCAACCGGGAGCCGGTCTTGCGCCCTCTCTCGACCTGCGGTGCGCTATCCGGATTTCCTGTACTGCTCGTCAAAGTAGCGATCCAGGTCCTCGCGCACGCAGTCGGGGAGCGGTGACCGGGCGCGGCCGACCAGATCCTCCACCCACTGGTGCGCGCGCTCCACCATGCCCGGGTGGTGCGTACCCTCCCCGCTGTGATCGAAGAGCGGGTGATCAAAGAACTCGCCCGCGCGCAGCCGCTCGATCGTCAGCGCATCGGTCAGAAAGTGCCCCCCGGGCCCAACTCGGCGGATGCTGTCTACCGACCGCTCGAGGGCCTCGCTATCGAGGGAGCGTTCGAGGAACCGGGCAGCCTCCAACCACGCTACCTGGAGGACCATCATTTCTGCCGACATGCCGATCGCGTTATAGCACGAACCGATCCCGGCGAGGACGTCCGCCCCGGACTCGTAGGCAGCCTGCATGAACAGCATGCCCTCTGCGCCGCTCTGCGGGTCGTAGCGATAGCCCATCGAGCCCCCACATTCGGCGCTGGTCGGCAGCGAGTAGCTCTTGCCCATCTGCGTCGCCCAGCGCTTCCACAGCACTTTGTCGAGCGTGTAGTACATGTCGCCGCCCGAGCGCATGTCCGTGCGCGACGGCCCCAGTGCATACAGGAAGGGATGGCCTGGGCGCAGGATCTGGACCAACGCAGCCATAAATACGTTCTCGGCGTTGCCCAGGACCAGGGTCCCCAGCTTGTCGTACGGACCGGTAGTGCCTGCCATGGGGCACGTGGTGGGCACGATCGGGAAATTCAGCTCGCAGGCCCGCTGCAGGAGCGTCGCGTTCATCTCGGTCAGCGTCAGCGGGGAGAGGATCGGCACGCCGACGGTGACCATGCGCGTCTGAGCCAGAGTGCGCCCCTGGGCGAGGATGCGGGCGATCTCGACCCACTGCTCGAAAGCGGCGACCGAAGTGGGCAGGCTGTAGTAGTGCTTGGCGAAATAGGTCAGGTGCTCTTGCAGCGCACGCAGGCTCGAGTGCGGTCCCTCGACGTCCGCGACAGGATAGTCCATCCGGCTGACTGCGATCACCGGCTGCAGCTGCTGGGCGATCGCGCTGTGCCGCCGCAGATCCGCCAGCCTGGGCCGCCGCGGGCGCCCGGTCTCATAGTCGACGATCCACGGATCGGTGACGATCGCCAGGCAGCCTGGCTCCCCCTCACCCACGGTAAACTCGCCGCCCAGCGCGTCGGCGATCGCATACTGGGCCGGCGCTGTGGCCAACAGCTCGCGCAGCAGGGGCGCGGGCAATCGCACCACGCCGCTCGCATCGTCGACGCGCGCCCCTGCCTGCCGCGCGCGCCGCAGCAGTCCCTCGTGCTGCACGCGTACGCCGACGTCCTCCAGGATCGTCTCTGTGGCGCGCTGCACCCCCTCGATCTCGGAAGCGGTCAATGTCTTCACAAGACGTGACTCCTCACAGCAGCCTGCTGAACCCGCTGTGGGCGACTGGCCCTTTCAGGCGGGCCTCCACGTCGCCTTCCGCGAGCGCAGCGGCGATCTCGGCGAAGACCAGGTCGATCGCCTCGCCGTAGCGGGCGACGACCTCGTCGCTGTGCGCCATGGTAGGATAGATCGCCGTGCCAGCCAAGTACCCCTGTTCGAGCATCAACTGGGTGTACAGCGTGCGCAGCGCCTCCGACTGTGGATGCTCAAAGCGGAAATGGGCCAGACAGGGATAGCCGTCGCCTATCGTCACCGGCACGCCATGTCGCTCACCCTGGCGCCGCCAGAGGGCGCTCACCGCACTGCCGATGCGCGCGACGTGGGCGGGCACGTCGACCTGCCGCATCTTGTGCAGCGTTGCCAGGGCAGCCACTGGGCCGACGCTCTCGGTCCAGTAGGTGCTGCTGATGAACGACCCGTGCGCTCCCTGCATCGCCTCCCGCGTGCCGATCACGGCGCCGACCGGGTGCCCATTGCCCAACGCCTTGGCAAAGCACGCGATGTCGGGATAGACGCCCAGCCCCATGTGCGCGCCGCCGTAGCGCAAGCGCCAACCGATCGTGATCTCGTCATAGATCAACAGTGCGCCGCAGCGATGCGCCTCGTCGCGCACGCGCTCGAGAAAGCTCGGCGGTGGGTCGTGATAGCGGCAGGGCTCCATGATCACCGCCGCCAGGCGCTCGCCGTGATCGTCGATGAGCCGCTGGAACCCGTCGAGATCGCCATAGTGAAAGGTCAGCGCCGTGCCACGCAGCTCGCGCGGCACCCCCAGCGGCGCCAGCCCGGGCAGCAAGTGCCCGCGCAGGCTGTCGTCGTCCCCCAGGTTGGCAGCCAGGTACCAGTCGTGCCAGCCGTGGTAGCCGCAGATCGCGATCAGCGAGCGGTCGGTGGTCGCCCGTGCGATGCGCACGGCGACGGTGGTCGTCTCTCCGCCGGTGCGCGCATAGCGTACCTGATCGGCCCAGGGATGGATCTCGCACAGCAGGTCAGCGAGCTCGACCTCCTCGGGCGCGTTCAGCGTACAGGTGGCGCCCAGGTTGATCCGGCGCTGCACCGCGCGCGTGACGTCCGGGTCGCGGTAGCCGAGCAAGCACGCGCCCACACAGTTGGTCGACATGTCCACGTAGCGCCGCCCGTCGAGGTCCCAGATCTCGCAGCCGCGCGCCTCGCGAAAGTAGGCGGGCCAGCGATCTGGCGCCAGCATCTCGGGGCGCTTGCTGAGGAGCTGCGTGCCGCCGGGCAGCCGCTTCTTGGCATAGACGTACAGCTCCTGCGTCTGCGTCCCCCCTTGGGGTAGGAGGCCCAGCAGGCGCCATGCGTTGTCGCAAAAGATGTCCTGCAGGTCCTCCTCGTTCAGCCCGAACGCGTCCGCCGCCTCGCGCAGCGCGCGCAGCGACTCGAGCACGACCAGCATCGGCCTGCCGAGGTGCGCCACCCGCTCCCAGTCGAGCGTGTCTGGCTCCAGCCAGGTAAAGCCGTCGCCCACGGTCACAGCGCGCCCCCGGATCTCCGAGACGGGAAAGTCGCTGCCCCACAGCAGCCTGCGCGGGCCAAAGGCGCGCAGGATCGCCGTCAGCGGCGCCGCCTCGCAGATCGCCGCCGCGTCGAACCACACGTTCTCCAGCCCCTCGAGCGCCGGCAGTCCGGCGGCGGTGTTGGGCGCGTGGAACCCGCGCGCAGCGTGGGCCAAGATCAGCTGCGCCTTGGGGTACCTGCGGCACATGCGCCGGATCTCGCGCTGGTTGTCGGGATCGGCCAACGCGCTGCGCTTGACCATGTGCAGCGTGATCGCCAACCCGCGTGCGTCCGCCAGCTCCCAGGCCCACTCGGGGAGGTAGGCCGAGAGCGGCGCGTCAAAGGTCGACGCGCCAGGCCCGACCTCGGCAAAGACGTGATAGGGCTTGAGCCCTGCCACCTGCGAGTCCAGCACCAGCTCCTCGACCTCGCGCGGCGACATCGCCGGCGAGACGATCACCGAACCGCGCGACTGCGGGTCGGTCTTGAGCTGCGCCAGCAGGTAGTCGTTGACCCGCTCCACCTCGCACCCTGCCGTCGGCGTAGCCAGGAACAGCCCGCCCCGCAGCCGGCGGGCGCCAAAGACACGGGCGCTGTGCGCGCGCCAGACCTCGACACCCACCTCCTGCGGCCCTTGCGCAAAGAGGGACGATGCGTCGACGTGCAGGTCCGCGGCGCGGTAGAGGTGCGCGTGCGCGTCGAACACCCGCTCGGGCAGGAAGGACTGCAGCGCCTCGGCTGCGTGGCGATCGACCTCGTTGAACGTCCAGGACGTCATAGCTGACCTACTCACGATCTCACGCTCCAGGGGCGCCGGCGATCCGCGTCGGGCCCTATCGGTGGCGCAGGCACGGCGCGCTGCTCCTATGCATGCCGCCCCGAACGGACGTACATGGCGTACAGGCAGGGGTCGACCCCCTCGCTTCCTCGCATCCGGACGCGCAAGCGCACGCGCTTGCCGGATAGTGCGCCCAGGTCGCGCCCCGCCCAGCTCACGGGACAGTATAGCCCGGCGCCCCCACGTGGGCGCCCGCTGTCCTCGCCCGACCATCCCGGCAGCAGGCCGAACCGCTCGTCCGACACCTCGACCCGCATCCCGCCGGCGGCGTCCGCATTGAGGGCGATCTGGGGCTCTGGCGGCAGCACGACCGGCGCCGACCACGCCGCGCCCTCTGTCTGACCGGGATTGAGGCGCAGCGATCCCCAGCGGTCGCGGGGCAGGACGGCGAGGGCCACCTCGCCATAGTAGTCGTGCCCATAGCCCGCGTTGCGCCAGCGCCCGTGGTAAATGCGCGTCTCGTCGCCCACGTTCAGGATGCCGTTCGCCTGGCAGAGGATCGTGGGGTAGAACGTGCCCGGCACGGGCGTGACCGGCGAGTCCTGACCCGAGAGAAAGACGTGCCCCTTGACCGGCTCGCGAAAGTGGACGCCGTCGTTGCTGAGCAAGAGGCCAAAGTCGCCCGACGTGCGCGCCCGCCCGAACCAGTCCCCTTCGATGGGCCGGTTGTGCCAGCAGCAGTAGAGGCCGACCAGCACGCCGCCCACGTCCGCCGCCCCTACCCCGAGGTGCACCTGATCGTAGGGTTTGGCTGTGCCCCGCATCGGCGGGTCCGCGGGCTCGGGGAGCAGGAAAGCCTCTGCGCTCTCCTCGAGCCAGTGGTCAAAGTCGGGCGAGACCCAGACGTAGCCCTGCCGTCCCCGCGCGTGCCCGCCGTCGCTGAGGTGATGCGGCGACATGCTCTGGGCGTGGAGGTAGTACAACCCATCGTACCGGTAGACCGAGGCATGCTCGACGAATTCGTCGATCGGGAGCGGCGGTCCCGGCGCCCAGTCGATCCCGTCGGCGCTGGTCGCCGTGCGCACGGTGAAAAAGGGCCGATCCTTGGGGTGATAGTTGTACAGCAGTTTGTAGCGCCGCGCCGGATCGGGGTCCTCGCCGTCCTTGATCAGCATCACGCCCTCGATGCGCGGGTCCGCCAGGTGCGCCTCGGGCAGATCGATGATGTTGTTGTCGCAGCTACCCTTGTAGCGTACACGCCCCAGGTTGGGCTTGATCCAGTGGATGCCGTCCTCGCTCTCGGCATAGCACATCGGCCCTTGGATCATGTGCTCCAGGCTGGTGTCGCCTCCCTCCGCCAGGCCGACCGCATAGTACCACATGCGGTACCGGCGCTCGTCGTGTAGCACCGTGCCGTAAAAGTGCGCCGCCAGGTGGTCGGGCGCGGCGGGGTCGTCGCGGCTGGGCGCGAGGACGGGACCGGGGTGCACCGCCGGTTTCGCGATCGTGAGATAGAGGTTCTTTCTCCAGGGCAGCGCGTGGTCGTCGATCGCCAGCAGCAGGATATCCTTCACGCTTTTCCTCCCGCATGATGTGTGGTCACGCAGATGGGGCAACTCGGTGCGCGCCTATCCGCCGCGCAGCTGTTGCACGGTCAGTTCATTCAAGAGCGGCTCGCCCGCCATGAGCCGGGTCACGTTCTCGACCAGGATCTCCCACAGCCGTTCCTTGAAGTGCGGGCTCAGGGTGGACCCCGAAACGTGTGGGGTCATGATCACGTTGGGAAGAGCCCACAGCGGGTGGTCGGGCGGCATGGGATAGATGTAGTGCGTGTCCAGCGCCGCACCGGCGATCCAACCCTCGCGCAGGGCGCGCAGCAGCGCCTCCTCCTGGATAATCGGCCCGCGCGCCGGGTTGAGCACGTGGGCGCGCGCAGGAAGGGCCTGCAACTCGGCTTCTCCTACGATCCCGCGGGTGTGTTCGGTCAGCGGCATCGAGATCAGCAGAAAGTCCAGTTCGTGCAAGAAATCCAGCTTCTGCTCGGGCAGGAACACCCGGTCGGGCAGTACGCCTCGGGGGTCGCCCGTGCCCGGCACGCAGTAGACGTTCGTCCTCGGCGCGATGCCCGTGCGACTGAGCACGTGGACGCGCATGCCCATCGTCTTGCACAGGCGCGCCGTCTCGCGCCCGATGCCGCCATACCCCCAGATGCCGACCACGGCGCCCCGCACCTCGTGCTGGTACCGCGCCGAACGGTCCCAGATCCCTCCCTCCTGGTTGCGGATCATGCCCCGCAGGTCGCGCGCCAGGTTGACGATCATCGCCACGTTCCACTCGGCGATCGGTACGTCAAAGATACCGCGCGCATTGCTCGCCCGGATGCCCGCCTCCGGCAGGCCCAGGCCCACGAGTTGTGTGTAGCCCGCCGAGCTGATCTGGATCAGACCCAGGGCCGACAGGGCAGGCAGGTTCGCGGGAGCATAGCTGGTCAACAGCACGTTCACACGACCGGCGTGCTCCTCGGGCACGACCCACGTCTCGGGCTGGACAGCTGTCTCTGCCACCGTCACCCGCACGCCCGCGATGGCGCGCAGCCGCTCCAGTCCGCCGGCATCGACCACATCGTGAACGTATACGTCTTGCACAGGCCCTCTCACTCTGTCAGTACCTTGCCTGGCACGCTGCTGAACTCGCCGCTGCCCGGCACGAAGGGATAGCGCGCTCGGGTCGCCTCGCTCAGTTCGATGCCCAGGCCTGGCTTGTCAGGAGGCAGGACCTTGCCGTCGCGCATGACGAACGAGTCGCCGATCACCTCGCGGTGCAGCGGCCCAAAGGCGGGAGGGATCTCGAGGATCGTCGTGTTGGCGGCGGCAAAGCCGCAGTGGATGTTCTGCATGAACCCGCCACCCGCCGCCCACGAGTGGGTGGCGACGCGGCGCCCGCGGCTCTCCAGCAGCGCTGCGACGCGCATGAACTCGCCCATGCCCCCGGTGAAGGCGGCGTCGGGTTGCCCGATGTCAAAGCAGTCCTGGTCGACGAACACCCGCCACTCGTAGGTCGTGGTCAGGCACTCCCCGCCGGCGATGGGCACCGTAGTCGCCTTGCGCAGCTCGGCATAACCCCACGGATCGGTGTAGTGCAGCGGCTCCTCGAAAAAGAACAGGTCGTACGGTTCGAGCGCCCTCGCCACGACCAGCGCCGTGTTCAGATCCCAGGTCGTGACCGGGTTGTTACCCATGTGCCCGTCGAGCATGACCTTGACCTCGGGACCGACGTGCGAACGGACGAACTCGAGCTTGGCTGCCTCGTGGTCCGCCGCTTGCTGCGGCCCGCTGGCCCGCCATAGCGCCACCGGGTGCGCGCCGACGCCCACCTTGAACGCGCGAAAGCCCAGCGAGAGGTAAAAGTCGATCTTGGCCTCCAGCTTGGGGAGCGGGTAGTTGCTCGGGCCTCCGGTCGCATAGCAGTCCAGGGCTTCGTGCTTGCGCCCGCCCAGCAACTCGACCACGGGCAGGCCCATCATCTTCCCCTTCAGATCCCAGAGCGCCGCCTCGATGCCGCTGAGCACGATCGGACCCAACCCCACTCGCCCCCAAAAGTTCTCGCAGTGGTACATGCGCTGCCACAGCAGGGCGAT